>WVZO01000397.1 GCA_011772425.1 Candidatus Aminicenantota bacterium | reverse complement strand
CAAACATTTTCGGCTTTTCAAGTTCCACCACTATATCGATATCGCTGTCTTCATTCATATCATCCCTGGTGAATGAACCGAATAGACCAAGTTTTACAATGTGATATTTTTTTCTATTCTTTTCTTTGAACTCTTCCAGGTATGAAAGAACTTTGTCTTTGTTTAATGCATTAAGTTCTCTTGTAATCATTCTTGCCTCTTTTCCAAATGAATATTACAATTTACTCCTTTTTTGCCTTTTTTTCAAGTGATTTCTTTGAATTTATAATGATTTTAATTTTATCCCGATGGAAAAAAGGAAAAAAAGGTGCCAGATAAGAAATTCTCTACCTTGTATTCTATTTAATAATGAGTTAAAATAACAAAGTATATTAGAAGCGAGTACATTAAATGAAAATGCTCATCGATGATATCATTTGGCTGCCCTACATCGTTGATAAATTATCCTGGAAGCATCATGTCACGCCGCAGGAGGTAGAGGAAGTGCTTTTTGATAATCCATTATACCGAAAGGTACAGAAAGGGCACCTTCCCGGTGAAAACCTGTATGCTGCCCTCGGGCAAACTAGCACTGGACGTTATCTTATCATCTTCTTTATTTACAAAAAAACACATGAAGCTCTTCTTATCAGTGCTCGCGACATGAATGAAAAGGAGAAAAAACAGTATGGACGAAGATAAAAAAATTCCTGAAATGAAAAGTTACGAAGAAATGGCAGAGTTCTGGGATACTCATGATTTGGGAGATTATTGGGAGCAGACCGAGCCGGCTGAATTTGAAATTTCACCTCAAGCACGCCGACGGTACCTGGTATCAGTGGATCGAAATATACTGCTTCGAATACAACAATTGGCACGAAAAAGGGGTTTAACAACTGAAAGCCTCGTAAACCTTTTTTTAGAGCAGCATTTACATGAGATTGAAGCCCAGGCCTCTTAAGTGATTTTTTGACTGTCCCTTTTTTCCTTTTGAGGAGAAAAGTTGATTTTTTCTTCAAAATCTATTGACATTCTATTTTGCTTTCTCTAATATATTCCTGGGCGAAAAAAGGATTCTACAATGAATTATATTTTATATGAGCCGAGAGGTTCACGTACGGTTCTGAGAGAGGCTGTGGTGAAATTCCCTGGCTTACTTACCAGTTAGAGAGGAGGATAAAAATGGTCTTAAATTCAAAATTGTTTAGACTTTCTGTAATAATTTTATTTCTGGTGTTGGTGTTAGTCCAATTGAGAGCCCAGACTCCATTTGGAAGTTTCACCATGTTGAAAAAACTTGAGGTCCTAATTGATGGAAATGAATGGAGCGTGAATGGTTTTTGCTTTGGGGGAGGATACATATGGATAATAACTTATAGAGATAATATAATTAAAATTGATACTGAAGGAAACATATTGAATCAATTTAACGTTAAAGCGCCAACTCCAGGGGGCACTTTGTGCTATGACAATGGAACGTTTTGGGTTCCCTCTAATTATACAAGTTATTCCCTGGATTACCTGAGGTTATATCATATAGACGACTCTGGAAATGTTATTGGGAATCCTATTGATATATCACATTTAAAGTCGCTTTTCTCTTCGTATATTGAAGGGATAATTAAAGTATCCGATGGGTTTTGGTTAAACGATGTATCATGCTATTCTGTCATTTATAAAATTGATATGAGTGGCAATATCATTTCCCAGTTCCCGAATTCCTGGTATGACTATTGGTCTCCTGTCATAACGATGTATGGAAATAAAATTATAAAAAAGACAGACAGCGGAACTCCTTCAAATGACTGGGATTATCATGGAGTAATCTCAATAGATACTGTTTCAGGAAATATTGTAGATATGTGGGACTATCCAACAGTATTTGCAGACCCGCCAGTAGGTAACCCTCTTGGGTTGGCCTTAGGAGACAACTGTATATGGTCCCTGGAATCGGGGTGGGACAGTTCCAATATCAAAGTAATCATGCGAAAATTGTCAATCCCAAATTCAAGACCGATTCCAGATATCCCTAGTTATAATTGGGGGGATTTTATTATAGTGGATTGGGGATATCCACCTCTAAATCCCTCAAACATTTCTGGTCTTCAGGGTTTAGGATACGATAAAGATAAAAATCGTATATTGATTGCGGAGTGGGGTGTTGATTTAATATCTGCAAAAAATGTGAATAAGAGGATTTTTCCTGTAGTCGAGACTAAGTTGGGATTTCTTGCTATAATTCGAGACCTGGTAGTTAAAGACGGTACCATCTGGCTTTTAGACTGGTGGCCCGGCGGGTGGGAACCGAGAGTGATTGAACTCAATGATAAGCATGAGATAAAGCAGGAATGGAATGTCGGAATGGATCATGTTGCTGGCATGGCAACTGATGGAAATAATTTGTGGATAAGCGGACGAACCATAGGTACATCAACTGGAGATTACAATAATGAAATAAAGATATTTGATTTTTCGGGAAAACTTATAAATCAATTCACATATGATGATCGTATCAATCACAGCTATGAAGACTTAACCTGGCATAAGAATTATGTTTGGGCAATTTCCAATGCAGAGACTTTTGGGACAGCCGAAATACATAAAATAGAGCCAAATACAGGTATTGTTATCCAGACGTTTGAAACCAATTGGCTGGATCCAACCGATAACGTTACACCTGTAATTGCCAGTGATGGAAATTCATTGTTAACAATAGGTACCACCACGTCTGGTACTTTTGATGGGTATGAAAATGACCATATAAGGATACTTAAAATCCAGGTCCAGGTTCACCAACAATCACAAATATCCCTGAGCCGTTCACAATTATACTTTGGAGCAACAACATCAGGAACCTCATCTTCCCCTCAAACTTTTTTTATCAGTAACAGTGGAGAAGGAACATTAAACTGGGCAGCATCATCAAATCGATCCTGGTTGTCATGTACGCCAAAATCCGGTACAGGATCAGGTACAGTCAATGTCGCGGTAGCTCCAACAGGATTGTCAGCCGGCACCTATACAGGCTCCATCACGATAACCGACTCTAATGCCACCAATTCTCCTCAAACTGTTTCAGTAACTCTCAATGTTTATAACTCAATTCAAACCGCGGCTCCCTTTGGTCAATACGCAACACCTACTGATGGTTCTATAGTCCGTAGTAGTGTTCCTGTTACCGGCTGGGTTCTGGATGAATTAGGAGTTCAGAGTGTCAAGCTTTATCTTCAGAATGGCAGCTCATTAACTTATATCGGAGATGCAGTATTTGTTGAAGGAGCACGGCCTGATATAGAACAGGCTTATCCAGGTTATCCATTGAACTACAAAGCTGGTTGGGGCTATATGATGTTAACTAATTTCTTACCCAATGGTGGAAACGGAACCTTCAAATTACTGGCGGTGGCTGCGGACTACGAAGGCAATACAGTTACCCTGGGAACCAAAACCATTACCTGCGACAACGCCAATGCGGTCAAACCCTTTGGGGCTATCGACACCCCCACCCAGGGGGGCACGGCTTCCGGCAATCAATTCATCAACTGGGGTTGGGTGCTGACACCGAAACCCAACATCATTCCCACAGATGGTTCTACCATCGATGTCTGGGTAGACGGGGTCAAAATCGGTAAACCCACTTATAATATTTACCGGTCTGATATTGCTTTATTATTTCCGGGTTATGCCAACAGTGATGGAGCTATTGGTTATTTTTACCTGGATACGACAAAATATGCCAATGGCGTTCATATCATCCAGTGGACTGCCAAAGACAATGCCGATAATTCCGATGGCATCGGCAGCCGTTATTTTACCATCGGGAATACCGGGGTTGATACCGCGCAATCCGGTTCCAAGATTTACAATGGCCCCTTAGTGAATCGACAGCATAAGTCTTTAGCGGATAAAAAGCTATTTGACATCCCTTTGAATTATTCCGGGCCCATCCGGTTAAAAAAAGGATACGGTCTAACCAATGAAACTCAAGTCGTTTATCCCGATGAAAACGGTTTAATCACCGCTGAACTCAATGAACTGGAACGCCTGACCATTCATTTGCAGCCTTACCCCGGTTCCCGGCGGGAAGCCCGCGGACCGGCTTATGAAAGGGAAAACCGCTGTACCGGTTACCTTGTTGTTGGAGATGAGTTAAGACCGCTGCCCATCGGTTCTACCCTGGACGCCGGAAACAGAGTCTTTTATTGGCAGCCCGGACCGGGTTTTGTCGGTCATTATCGTTTTATATTTTTTATGGAGGAAGATGGGGATGAGCGGATGAGACGAAAGGATGTTGATATTATGATCTGGCCCAAATACGGTGACGGAATTAAATAACGAGACAGACAAGAAGACACTCGTCAAACTTTTTGCCCGAAGGGCGCAAATTCCAAATCCCAAATCCCAATGAACGAAATAAGAAAAAAAGTGCCAGACAAGAAATTCATCCTCATCACAAACATATTCCCCCAGACATTAAGCACCATCGAGTTCCTGCCTCCGGTATGAGCTTCAATAAACCCAATTTACCAGCTCTTATCAGAGAAATTGAAAAGCTGCTGAAAGAGTGATTTTTTGACTGTCCCTTTTTCACTCTTTTTCCGGTATAAAGCGTAAAAGAGGAGAATAAAAACTGGAAGTCGCAGCCGCAGACCTCTGCATCTGCGGCTGCTTTTGCATTAAAGTTGTACTAACAGATACAGTCGGTAGGGCACGATAAGCCGCACGTAAACATACCGTCGCAGGTCTCACAGGTTTTCACACCCAGCCTGGTACAAATAACCCCTCCGGTGGGGTCTCCTCCATAGACTTTGTGCATGGAGCCGTTGTTCAAGTTCACAACGGTTGCTTTGTTCAGGGATAACTTTTTTCTTTTGAGATGTTTAGGTTTCATAGTTCCTCCTATATGGTTTTGGTTTTTTTTGCCGCAAAGATACTACCCGTCTGGGTAAACTCGTGAATAGACACATATTTCTCTCTCTTTACACTCCTTTTCCTCTTCAAAAAACGTTTGGCATTAACAAAAATTTTATGCCCTGTATATAGTATAGTTATTATACCGGAAACAGGTTTTTTTTCAAGGGGAAAAAAGTAAAAAAAGATACCAGACAAGAAATTCTTGACAAAAGGTGTTTTTCTGATAATAATAGATAAATGGATGATGCATTACTATTGAAAACAATCACGTCCTTTGTGGCTTCCGGGGTATGGATCGGCGGTTTTACGTTACTGGCAGAGCGGCTGGGGAGCAAAAAGGGCGGCCTCATATGCAACTTGCCGTCAACCATAATGATGGCATTTATATTTGTGGCACTGGTGCAGGACGCCCGGTTTGCAGCCGCAGCCACTGATGCAGTACCCATCGGCATGCTGATCGATACCCTGTTCTTATTGATTCTTATTCTCTTGCTGAAATACGGGTTAATCAAGGCTGTTTTGCTGTCGCTTTCTTCCTGGTTTGTTTTGGCTTTCCTGGCCCAAAAAATTCATTTATCCAACATTGTGCTCAACATTATTCTTTATTTTTTCACTGCCGTAATTACTTATCTTTTTCTTGAATATGGGGTGAAAATACCTGCCAGGGGAAGCAGTCGAAAAAAGTATTCTCCCGGTTCTCTTCTTATCCGTATCTTATTTGCCGGCAGTGTGGTGGCAGGCACGACTATTATCTCTACCTTTGCCGGGACCTATTGGGTCGGGCTGTTTTCCACCTTTCCTGCCGTGATGTTGTCGACTATGGTGATTCTAACCCTAAACCAGGGGGCTGATTTTGCCCGGGCCACCGGGAAAGTAATGATCTTATCTTCTACCAATATTATTATTTATGCGTTTGGGGTTTCTATTACTTACCCGGCCATTGGGGTGGTCTTTGGTACTATTGTATCCTTTGGTATGGCTTTCCTCTGGGTCTTGTTACTGCATCCGGTGATTCAAAAGGTCTCCAGGGAGAAATGAGAAAAAGGGAAATATGGAACATTTTGCCTGGCAACGAATTCATGCACCGAATTCCTGAGATTTTTTTTGTTGAAAAAATTTTTCTTTAGTTATATTATAATATATGGTATTTTATTAATTATGGAGGTAACATCTAAAGGGAGGTATATATTATGGCAGTAAAAAGTGGTCCACCAGGACCAATACCATCACCGCCGCCAAGACCGAAACCAGCTGCTCCTGAAAGCCCTCAACATTAGGGAGGGGATGGTTTAATATAATATGTTATATTTTGCGTAACCTGGCGTTGAAATGTGAGTGATAAAACCGATGCTCTTTCATCATAGGTTTTTCACGTGTTCCCTTCTTTCCACATAATCTATCTCTTTTTTTAAAAAGTTCTCTTGTAATCATTCTTACCTCTTTTAAATAAATATTACAATTTACTACTTTTTTTGTCTTTTTTTCCACCCCGCGCCTCAAAGTTCTCACCGGCGAGGCCAAAAAAAGAGGAAAGGTCAATCAAGCAGCAAAAAAAACTTGCATATTCAGGGCATTCGAGGTATAATTGACTCATGAAGACAAGGAATTATTATAATGCGCTTAGGAAACACAATAAAACGATTAAGAAATGTTTTATTGCATTTAGCATTCATTTGATTGTCATAAGGAAATATAATAAATCACTTTGGAAATACAATCATGTAATAAGGAATTATTTATTTGCATATAGGAAATACTATAATGTAATAAGGAAATACTATCTTGCAATACAACATTATTGTAATTCCTTATTGCATCATGGCATTTCCTTATTGCATTATCATATTTCCTTACTGCAATCAAGCATTTCCTTATTGCATTATTGTAATTCCTTATTACATCAAAGTATTTCCTTAGTGCATCGTTATAATTCCTTAAAGCAGAATAGCATTTCCTATGTGCAAAATAGTATTTCCTTTATTCGTGGAGAGATTTTTGTGTCTTTTCGTGTTTATAATCGGTCTTTTATTGCCTTCGGGGTAAAAAAACAAGCAGGAGAACAGTATGAATTATTATAAGCTGCCGCTGGACAAAAAAATTGGCATGGCCGAACTGGCCATTGAAAACTCACGGCGAAGTTCTTACATCATGGAGCGGATAGAACCGTACCAGTATGATGAAAACAGGCTCAATCAAGGGACCAGCCTGGTAACCCGCATCAAAAAACTGACGCGGCGCTGGAACGCGGCCCAGGCAGCCAAAAGACTGGCCACCAAAGAATTGCATGAGACCTGGAATATTGTTAAGGTTCGATACAGGCAAACTCGCAAGGTGGCGCGTTTGGTTTCCAGGGACCTGGCACCGCAAAAGCGGGCCCTGGCACTGGACCAAACCACAGAACGTTCGTTACCCAAATGGCTGGAAGAAGCCAGGCAATTTTATACCAATGCCCTGGCAGACCCTGATATCCCCAAACAACTCTCCCATTTTGGCATCGATGCCGCACGGTTAAACGAAGAAAAACAACTGCTGGCAGCAGTTGAAAAAGCCATGGCCAACCAGGAAAAAAAGGCGGCCGAAGCCATGCAGGTGACCAAAGAGCGGAAACAGGCGGTTAAAGAACTGGACCGCTGGATGGTGGATTTTTTCGCCATCCTGCGCCTGGCCCTGGGAAAATCCCAACACCTGGAAGCGGTGGGAATTGTTGTCTAGCCACGAAGACACGAAGACACTAAGACACGAAAGTACACCATTTTTTTAGTATAGAGGTATCTTTTTTGTGTTTCTTTGTGTCTTAGTGCCTTTGTGGCTAACCCTTATTATTTGGCAACGATGCCGGCAGCTTCGAGGAGCTGTGGTTCAGGGGCAAGTGCCAGTTTAAGGATGACCCTGAAATCACTGGCCCAATCGGCTAATTTGCTGACCACATGGTTTCGATCAAACGTGGCCGCCTGTGCGGCAGATTTTGCCCCTTCCTGGTCGAAATTGGCATCCCTGATCTTTGCGATCAGTGCCAGGCCGTTCTCAAGGTTTTCTTTTGTGACCCCGAGCCCGTCGTATTGGGTGAGCATCTCCTCATCTGCAATAACGGTTTCATAAAAGTTTTCTGCTTGCAGCACATAGCCGGTGAAGTCGTGTTTTCTTTCACCGGAAATGGAAAACTGGGCCATTTTTTCGGGTTGATGTTTCAGGATCAGGCGGCCGAGAGTGAGATGTTCATTATAAACCGGTTTGAATTCTTCGATTGCTTTTTCCAGCAGTGACGTAGCCACCAGTTGACTACCGCCTTCTGTGATGCGCTTCTGGTAGAAGCTTTTGGCCTCTTGCACAAGGCCCTGGCCCTCAGCCAATTTGGTTTCATCGTATTTGTAATTCAACAAGTACGATTTGATTTTGGGATTTCTTAATGAACCCTCCAGGTTGAGCTCGGTTTCACCGATCAACTCTTCAATTTCACGATTTGTTAAAATCATAGGTGTACTCCTTTCTTTTAATTTTTTTTAACATCTCTTCTTTTTTTACCTAAGAAAACTTCTTTCTACCAACTAACTCTTAGTGAATGTGCTTTGGATGTACTATACCAGGTGTCAACCCTGAAGTCAAGGTTTTTTTTTGAAAAAATTTTAACCTTAAATTGCATTTTATCAGGTGCCGAGCCTCATGAGGACTAATTTTGAAAGGGTTTTTTTACCAGCTTTTAGTGTTAAAAGATTTTTTTACCTGCTGCGAAGATAGCCCACAGATTACACAGATTTACACAGATTATAAAAAAAATATAAAAAAATCTGCGTAATCTGTGTAATCTGTGGTTTCCCCTTTTTCATCGTCTCCGGTCGAGGCGCAGCCTCATCACTCCATAATTAAAATTGCTGGTTCTTATTGACTTCCATGGGTTAAATTGCTATAATAGCCCTTAATTTCGGGTGTTTGTTGATACACCCTAAAAAGAAAGCCGACGTAGCTCAATGGAAGAGCACTTGACTGTGGATCAGGGGGTTACGGGTTCAAATCCCGTCGTCGGTTTTTTTTATATTAAACTAGCCGCCAATAAATACAATAATGAAAAGTTTTTGGAAGTCCAGAAACCTTTTTTCAAAAAGGTTTTTGGCCGCCGGAGGCAGAAGTTTTTTAAAATGACAAAGGAGTTACAGCATGCGGGGTATTGTACCGAGAAAGATTAAAGGTTTTCGCGACCTGGGCCCGGAATTGAACCGGGTGCGCTGGCATATTATAAACTCGGCCTGTAAAGTATACCGGGCTTATGGGTTTGAGCATTGGGATACCCCTGCCCTGGAGTATGCCGACTGCCTGGGCAAATATTTACCCGACACCGATACAGTGGCAGAAGGGGTATATTCATTTCAGAATCCGGAGAAAGAACCGGTGCTGCAAGCGGATGGCAAAGAGGTGCGGGATAAATGGGACCATGTGGTAATGGAGAATCATTTTCTTACTATGAGGTATGATCTGACTGCTCCCCTGGCCCGTCTTTATGCCGAGGAGCTGTGGATGAGGCATTTGCGGGGGCAGGTCCAGGAGAACAAGGTTCCTGTTTTCCGGCGGTACCAGTATGGGCCGGTGTTTCGTTATGAACATAAGCTGGACCCCGGTCGTTTCCGGGAATTCTGGCAATTGGATTTTGACACGGTAGGTTCAGATGATGCATCCGTGGATGCGGAAGCGTGTATGGTCCTGGCTGATGCCATGGAGGCTTTGGGATTAAAACGCAATGATTATGTGGTCAAAGTGAACAGCCGTAAGATACTCAGCGGTTACCTGGCGCATCTGGGAGTTGCCGGGGAAGAAGCGGAACAGGACGTGCTGCGTGTTATCGATAAAGTGGAAAAGATCGGTATCCGGGGCATGGCTGAAGAATTGGGTAAAGGCCGGATGGATGAGCAATCGGGTGCTCAAATCCCCGGGCTGGGGCTGGACGAGACCATTATCATAAAAATCGTCCAATTCCTGGAGCGCTTCTCCGCTGCCGGGAAACGCCAGGAAATACTGGAAAACCTGGAGCCCATCGCTGAGCTGCAGCCGGTTTCCAGGGAAGGCCTGGACGAATTAAGAAAAATCGATGAGATACTGAAAGGTGTGGGATTTGCTGAAGATCGTGTGGTATTCAGTCCCACGTTGGTTCGGGGCATGGGCTATTATACCGGGCCGGTCTACGAGGTGGATTCCACTCAGTCGTTTAAAGATGAAAAAGGACGGGAACGGCGCGTGGGTTCGATTTGCGGCGGCGGCAGGTATGATGACCTGGTAAAAACATTACTTGGCCTTCGCGTCCCGGCCACTGGTGCCTCCATTGGCGTAGACCGCCTGGCAGAATTGCTGGTCCTGACCAACCGGTTCCCCGAAGCATCCAAAGCCCCCGGACCTGTCCTGGTGGTGGTTTTTGACAATCATCTCATGCCTGAGTATCAAAAAATCGCACGGGAGCTCCGCGATAAAGGAGTAGATGCAGAAGTATATTACGGGTTCCAGCGGGGATTGAAAAAACAACTATCCTATGCAGACAAGAAGAACAGTCCCATCGCGATTTTATTGGGCGAGGATGAATTGAAAAAAGGTGTGGTAACGGTTCGTGATCTGCGCCTGGGAGCGAAGATGTCGGCGGAAATCGCAGACAAAGAAGAATGGAAAAAGAAAGCCCAATTTGAAGTACCACGGGAGGAGTTGGTAAAGAAGGTAACCAGTATTATATAAATTTTTGCCACGGATAAACACGGATAGGCACGGGGATGTTTAAAATTCGAAATTCGAAGCACGAAATTCGAAACAAATCCAAAATTCAAATGTTTAAAATTCAAAACAAAAACAATCTGGTACTACTTCTTATAATAGTACGTATTATATTATCTCCTTTAAAAGGGTGCCTGCGCCGCGGGCTTTTGGTCATTTGAATTTCGAACATTTGAATTTGTTTCGGATTTCGAGATTCGGATTTCGGATTTCTTTTCTATCCTTGTTCATAAGTGGTTGAAAAGCAAAAGGAGGCGTAACTTTGAATATGAATCATAAAAACACGATCTACCTTGATGGTGAGCATTTAACCATAGAGGATGTTATCAATATTGCTGAAAAGGGATATAAGGTGGATTTCAGGGAGGGAACCAAACAGGATATTGCCGACCTGCGCAAACGCCTGGACCGGCAGCTTGACAAACATCCGGGAATAAAAATCTACGGCACCAATGTGCTGCATGGTGATTTAAAAGACAAGCAGGTGCCGCTACCAACCAGGAGGATTTTGTTTCTATGGGCAGTATTGGAGTGCTGCATCTTCAAAAGATAATAAAAAACCTTCACACCATTCTTGCTATTGAATTGCTTTGTGGGTTGTGGGGCATTCAATTAACGCAGGAGAGGTTGCCGAAGAGGTTCCGTATTTTGGGAAGGGGTACGGCCAGGATTTATAGGAAGCTGGACGAGGAATTGGGTCCTGCGGGTGAGGATCGATATCTCAGGACGCAGATGGAGCACGTGATCCAACTGGTAAAATCCGGTGAACTTTCCGCATTGGTGGTAGATTTACTAGAGTGAAAAACTGACTCATATAAAAAGTTTTGTGGGGTCCAGGGGCGGTTTTTCAAAAGAGCCCCTGGTCGCCGAAGGCAAAAAAAAGTTCTGATAGAGTTTTATAGGAGTTCAGGATGGGCAGCTTAAACGTTTTTTTAGCTTATGGATATTTCTGCCCATCCTGTAGATACAAGTAGGGCTTAGTATATCCGCACGGAGGGCATTAGTTTTTTCAGAGTGCCCGTGCGGTACGAGAGATAAGCTTTAAAAAGCTTTTGTTTAACTTCATTGTTTTAGGATGTGGACTTGTCGTCATAAATGACTGGCATTTTTTCCAAAAAATCCAAATTTCAAAGTTCCGTCCCTGGTTTCCTTTACCATCTTTGCGGCTTTTTCTTCAAGCATATTCAAAAAACTCGACATACCGGCCATCCAGGTTGGATTCAGGGAAAAGTTCCCATTTGTCTACCCGGTCATTACTGAGCAATAAAATTCCCAGGAAACGGCGCTCAGTCAGGGAAATGTACTTGCGAACCGACCTCAAAATATCCTTTTCTTTTTCACTGAAATGATTTTGAAAGTAGTGAAAGATAATAACAGCAGGTTTTTCCAGGTTTTCATTTACCTGGTCCATGATCAGGGAAATGGACCTTCCACCTTTTATTTTTTTGTAAGAAAGAGCCGAAGATTGGGATTGAAAGTCTTTGATGATTTTAAGAAATACCCCGGCTTCCTGTTTCTCGTTTTCACACCTGGAAAAAGATCGAATATCTACTTCCAGGCAAAATTCATGGTATCCCGGTTGTTTGAAGGGGGAAATGATCTCTTCTTTAACAGCATGCAGGTCATGATTCTCACTTTCCCGCAGAAACAAATTCACATATCGTTTTACCGCAATGGTATTTAGCAGCGTATCTATTTTTCCCATTCCTTGTTCTCCACCAATCTCACCAGTTCCTCTTTACATTTATCAATGCCGTCAAAATTGGCCACTAAAAGCCGGGGGAAAATTTTAACTGCAAACTCATAGGTAAATTTAAGCCTTGTTTTATCGCTGGCGGTGTAAACAGACATTTTGCCTGTCCCCAAAGTCCCAAAGTCTCCAAAGTCCCAAAGTAAAAACAAACAACTGGAAAATCTTTGAAAATATGTTAGAATTAAACCTCTGCGTCAGAACTTAGCCGGAGGTTGAACAATGAAATACAAAGAAAAATATTTCGGGAATTCCTCAAACAAGAAGATGCGGTTTAAACGGCTGATAAGCCTGGTACTTTTTATCGGTTTTATCGGTTTTATCAATTTACCTTCTTGCCTTGTATCGGAAGAAGCAGATAAGGAACTGATTCACCACCTCACCCAAACAATCAACGCTGGTGAGATATTTGCTCTTATCGACGAACTGTCATCCGAACCGTACCAGGGAAGACTGACCGGTACGGAGGGCTATAATAAAGCCGCCCGGTTTGCGGCGGATTACTTCGAAAAATACGGGATTCTAACTGTATTCAACGATTACATGCAGTCTTTCCCCATTTCCTATACGAAGGTATATGAAAGCACACTTAAAATATATATAGAAGACCGTGAGGGCAAGGAGGAGGTCATCGAAGGTGTTTACTTCAAGAATTATTATCCCCTGAACTTCAGCGGCAGCGGTGATGTGAAGGGAGAAATCGTTTTTGCCGGATACGGGATGACAGCACCGGAATTCGGGGTTGACGACTACAAGGGCATCGATGTTAAAGGAAAAATTGTTATGGTTATCAAAGGGGTGCCCAAAGCCAAAGAGGGTGAGAATTGGCAGAAATACGATGATCATCGTTTCCGGACGAAAAACGCCAGGGACCACGGTGCTGCGGGTTTCATCTATATCTATGATGACCGCGCCAATCCCAACGGCAATTACCTGGAAGGTTTTCCCATGGTATCCATTACCACAGAACTGGCCGATAAACTGTTGGCAGCGAATAATTTAAATACCAAACAATTAAAAGAAGCACTCAATGCCCGGAAAAACGAAGGCAAGAACCACTCCTATGCCACCGGTATTACCGCTCATATCACAATAAATAGTGAAAATTTCCAGGGGATGGCCAGGAATGTCGTGGGGTATATCCCGGGCTCCGATCCGGTGTTGAAAGATGAATATATCGTGATCGGTTCCCACCTGGATCACTGCGGTATGTGGCCTATTCTGACCCCGGGTGCGGATGACAATGCTTCCGGGTCTGCCGCTGTTCTGACTGCGGCACGTGCCCTGGCCACCTACAAACAAAAACCCAGACGGAGTGTACTGTTTATCCTGTTTGCCGGTGAGGAGGTGCGATTACTGGGGTCCAGTTACTTTGTGTCTCATTTGCCGTCTCAAATCAAAAAAATTAAATTCGTGATTAATATGGATATGGTGGGTGCCGGGCCGGATATGTTTATCCTGCGGTTGAAAAATTACCCGGAGTTCCAACAGTTGATGGAAAAGGCGTCGATATTATTTGATTTAAAATCCGTGATAAAAGGCAATAAAGTAACCAAACCGCGGGGTACAGGTGCGGATCATGCACCGTTTGTCGTAAAAGGAATCCCTGCGGTTTCGGTGTTCTCCTCCAGCGGCGACCATCACGGCTACCACACCAACACCGATACCATCTATTGGATCACCCCTAAAATCACGGAAGATATCGTCAGGATTGTCAGTTATACAGCTTTTTTGTTGGCAGATGCCAGACCCTAAGGAATGGTGATATGCCGCATAAGATACAGCATATCACCATTTCTCAGGTTGACAACCGGATCGTTGGTTTGTAGTTTTGTAAGGTTTTGATATCAACGAAATTTTTTCGTTAATTTTTTTTAAATTGTTAGCTCCTTTTAACATTGTCTTAATACGTTGCTTATCGAAGGCCATTTTCTTTTCCTTCTAGATAATCCATTTTACATTTACCTTTTTCACTTTTCATTGTTTTTTATTTGCAGTAATAATAGTATAAAGTCCTGGAAAATTCAATCGCCCTAAAGTATGATTTTTAAAAATCATACTTTAGTATGAGACGAAAACTCTAAATTCGCCTTCACTTTTTTTGATTTTATAGGGCCACCAAGTCACAAAGGCACAAAGGGGACCTCCTTCGTGTCTTAGTGTCTTCGTGGCAAAAAATAAACGTGAATTCAGGGGGGAATTTGGTCTTGACATCGGCGCTTTTTTCCTGTAAAGTGTTAAGCGATGGAACGTTATTCTAGCTATCTGAAGACAATAAAAAAGGATTTGGAATCCCTGGGGGATATTTCGGCCTTTGCTAAGGGAAAATCCATCGGATTTGAAGATATATACGTTCCGTTGAAATTGAGAGAAATTTACCGGGAATCGCCCTATAAAACAAAAAAGGAGTGGGTGATCGAACCTGGTGCAGCGTTGAAAAATTACCGGTGTATGGTAATTTTCGGGCTGCCGGGGGCAGGGAAAACCACCCTGTTGAAATACATGGNNATGGGTTTTCAGGCTCAGACGCAGCCCTGGAGAGAGACCTGGAATCAGGTAAATGTATATTATTGCTGGATGGTTTTGACGAACTGGTCACCAGGAACAGCCGGGAAACAGCAGCAAAAGAAATAGGTGAATTCGCCGAGACGTATCAAAGATGCAAAATAGTAGTGACCTCCAGGACTGCCGGTTTTCATGAAAACGTATCCCCCCGGCAGTGGGGTCCATTTAGTGGTTTTACGCTGTTGGAAGTGATGGAATTTGACAATCACCAAATCAAACAGTTTGTTGATAACTGGTTTGGGACTGGTAATGCTGCCGGTACCGGTTCCATCAACCAGGGTCACACTCATGCTGTGTTAAAAATGGTCATGGATGAAAAAAATGTAAGGGCTCATGCTAAAAACCCATTGATGATTTCAGTTATTGCCGCTTTTTACGATGAAGACCGTGAACAACCGCCCAAACGCATCGATCTGTATGAACGGGTTATCGATGTGTTGGTGGACCAGTGGGATGCTCACAAAGGGATTCGAAACCGGTTTTCACCGGACATCAAAAAACTGGTTTTAAGAAAGTTGGCGTTCCAAAATCACTGCCGCAGCCGACGAACCATGACGGAGAATAGTATCCTGGAAGAAATCGCCGGGCTTTCCCTGGGGATAGATATAGACCTGGATAAAGAGGAATGTAAACGGCTCCTGGAAGAAATATGGAAGCGGAGCGGTATCCTGAAGAAACTAATGATGGATACGTTTGATTTTCTTCATTTATCCTTCCAGGAATACTTCGCTGCCCTGGAATTAGACGAGGAGGAAGATACCTTTGCCGATATTATTCCCCACCTATTGGAATCCTGGTGGGAAGAGCCCATTCTTTTCTATGCCGGGATTAGCAAGGATGCAAGCCCTATTATCAATCGAATTCAAAAGGAGTTAGCCGAAGATATTTTTTACAACAAATTGCTGCTTTCAGGTAAGTGTGTTGCCGAGGCGAGGTGTATTGATCCTTTGCTAAAAGAAGAGATTGTCCAGGATCTTTGGCAGCTTCACAGCAGCGGCGAATTTCAGTTACTCCGGGATAAGGCAATTGCTGTTCTTTCCCGGATAAAACCCCGTCGGATTATTGATAAGCTGGTGGATCAATTGACTGATACGGAAATCGGTGCCCAACGGGCAGCAGCGGAAATGCTTGGATTATTCGGAAGTATTGATGTTTTACCTACACTCATTATGATTCTTTTTAAAAGTAAAGAAAGTAAGGTTCGCAGTCATGCAGCACTTGCTCTTGGGAAAATCGGGAGCAGGGAAGCCGTACGTCCTCTTATTCAAGTGCTTGATGGGGATGCGGATGGTGTGGTGCGAAGTAGTGCTGTCGAGGCGCTTGGATTAATCGCTGACAAAGATAATATAGAAGTCCTATCTGCACTCTTAAATGCCCTTACCATGGATGAAGATGAGAATGTGCGGGGAGATGCTGCCGGGGCCCTGGGAGGAATTGGAGACCCTGAAGCTGTTCCCCGGCTTATCCAGGCACTTAGAGTTGAGAAAAAAAACTCAGTTCGCTGGCGCATTGTATTGGCACTGGGAAAATTGGGGGGGAAGGATGCCCGCGATGCCCTTATTGGAGCCCTTTATACTGATAAAAGTAGAGAAGTTCGGGAGAGTGCTGCAGAAGCGCTTGGCTTCATCGGGAGTTTAGAGTGCATCCCTGCACTCACAAAAGCGCTTACTTCGGATGAGGAGGCGGATGTACGAGGAAGTGCCGCATATGCCTTGGGGTTTATGAAGAGTATAGAGGCACTGCCTGCCCTTATTGAGGCCCTTATCACGGATACCAATGGTGAAGTTCGCGGCCGGGCAGCATATGCACTGGGACAGTTAAGAAAAATAGAGGCTGTACCATATCTTACCGCGGTTTTTAATACCCATAAAGAAAGTTTTATTCGGGGAAACACGACATATGCGCTTGGACAGATCGGGGGTATACAAGCCATACCTTTCCTCATCCAGGCACTTTCGTTTGATAGAGACTCTTATGTTCGCTTTCGTGCCGCAGAGGTCCTGGGAACGATTGGAAACGCTCTGACAGTCGAGCCTCTTAAAACAGCATTAAACGATGAAGGCAATTACTATGGCTGGAAAGTGAAAGATAAAGCGTTTGAAGCGTTGGAGAAAGTAAGCCGGCGCTTACAAATGAAAATTTCCCCGGATTGATCGCAGAAAAAAAGCGTCAGGCAAGAAATCACACTTTAAAAAGGTTTTTGGCCGCCGGAGGCAAAAATAAAAACTTGACACTTTGTTAGAAAATTTATATCATTCATATTTCAGGGACAAAACAGGATTAAAAACATGGGTGATGTAAGAGGTATACTTGAGTTCAGTATTGCCATCATTGTTGTGATTGTTGTTATAAGCATTATTTATCGGCTGGTGGAGAAAAAGAGGAGAAGAGATGTACGGAAAAAATTCCGGAGTTTTACCGACCGCCATCCAGTACTCCAGAAAAACTTGCGGGCTGTTCCCCGGGTGGTTGTGCCGGAATCGTTGGAGGTTTTGTTAACGTTGACTGATACCGAATACTATGGGCTTAAAGCGTATGCCATTGATATGTCGCTTTCGGGTTTTTCTGCAAAGCCGGATTTTCCCTTGAAAAGGCTGCCGGTGGAGACCGTTTTAACAAACGTATTGGTGGTGACGCCCATTAATACCTTTGTTATCAAAGAAATGAAAACCGTACGCATCGATCACCAGATAGATAAACGACTCATAGCTTTTCACATTGAAAAGGTCGATGAAGACCAATTTGAAAACCTTAAACAATTTATAGCCCACCTGGATGAATTCTTGAAAAAGAAAAAAGAGGAGGAACATGTCCTCTGAGGAAAAACAGTAAAACGCAAAACCATGAATCTTAAAGGCTTAAATATCCCGTTAATGGATTTTTTTGTAAGGGTTTTCCAGGAGAACGTGTACCTGGTGGGCGGGACCATCCGGGATTATATACTTTATAGTGAAATCAAAGAAAAACGGGACATTGATCTGGTGGTGATTGGTCATACCTATGAAGAAATCGAAAAAAAGTTGAGAAAACATGGGAAAACCAATACCGTGGGTAAAAGTTTTGCTGTGGTGAAGTTCAGCAAAGATGGGATGACCATTGACATATCCATTCCCAGGAAAGATGTAAAAAAAGACTCCAACAGTCATGGTCACAAAAATTTTCTGATCGAATACGGACCTCATATCAAGTTGGAGGAGGATTTAAAGCGTCGGGATTTCACCTGCAATTCCATAGCGATGCGCTTAAAAGACCATGAAATTGTAGACCCATTTGCAGGAATGAGGGCCATTGAAGAGAAACGGATCGTAATGACCGGGCCGGAGACATTTATGGATGATCCCTTGCGAATTCTCAGGGCTGCCCGTTTTGCTTCGGTCCATCGGTTCTTCATCGATGAAGATATTTATATCCGTGCCAAAGATGTGAAACTGGACGAGCTCAGTAAAGAACGCATTACTGAAGAATTGTTCCGGCTGCTCCTGGAATCTGAAAAACCTTCCATCGGTCTAACGGAATATTTCAAACTCGCCGTACTGGAAAAGCTCTTTCCTCCGCTTTACCCGTTGACCCTTACCATCCAGGATGCTATTTTCCACCCGGAAAAGGATGAATATGGTCACCATACGGTTTGGTTTCACACCTTATTGACCCTGGACATCGCCAAAATATTAAGTGTCAAATTTGATCTTGATGAAGAGAGAGCCCTGGCACTGCTTTTGGGTGTTTTGTTTCATGATGTGGGAAAACCAGTCACCACTAAATGGGAATATAAGCGAGGCCGAATGACCGTTACGTCGATGTTCCACGATTCCAGGGGCGTAGAAATCACCGATGAATTTTTAACAGATTTCAAAATCGAAACACGGAAAAACTTCCCTTTGAAACAGACGGTATTGAACCTGGTAAAGTATCACCACCGTATTTACGACCTCTTTCGAAACCGGGAGGATATCGGTTTCAGGGCTATATCACGGTTGGTCAAAGACCTCGAAGACCAGGACCTTTTACTGCTTCTCCTGGATTTTGCCGACCGTCAGTCCCGTGAACCCAATCCCATGGATGTTAGAGATATAGATGATATTTGCAAATGGTATTTGCAAAAAAAAGAAGAATATAAGATTAACCAGGAAACCATTCAGCCTATTATTATGGGCAGGGACCTCCTGAAATTGGGTATCCCGCCGGGTGTGCAGATGGGGGTTTATTTGAAGGAGTTGTATGAGCGCCAGTTGGATGGAGAATTTGATACCAAGGAGGAAGGGTTGAAGGTCTTTGAGATGATAAGAGAGAAACAGTAGGAAGTAAGCAGTAGGAAGTTTTGTGGGGGTCCAGGCCCTCGGCGAGGGCGGCCACAGAAGGCGCATTCGCGCCATCTGGAAGGCTTCCTTCCCTGAAACAGCCGTCCAGGTAACAACTCCCGGGATTTACATGTATTGATAAGACGGTAGTTGTATCAAACGTATAGGGAAGCCTTAAACTTACTTTTTTATAAAAAGCTTTTGCGGGGGTCCAGGGGGCGGTTTTCTCGAAAAGAGCCCCCTGGCCGTCGGAGACAAAAAAAAGTTCTGATAGAGTTCTAAAAGGAGTTTCAGGATGGGCAGGCTTAACCTTTTTTGAGCTCACAGATATTACTGCCCATCCTGTAGAAAAAAATAACTGGTAGTAGATCCGCACGGAGGGCATCATTTTTTCAGAGTGCCCGTGCGGTAGGAGAGATAAGGTGCCCTGCGGGCGAGTTTAATTCGCCTGCGGCGAAAGGTTAGAAAGTCAGTGGGTCAGAGATTTTTTGTCTGTTCTCTTAAGATTTCGAAATTTTGAATCCTCGGAAAGCCCTCAGTATGTGACAAATGGCAGCGGAAATGTATAATGTTGAGACGCGATCCCATTGAACACAAACTCTGTCGATGCTGTCCTACAAACCGCCTGTTTGAGGGAAATCACTCTGATGGCAATATTTTTAGATTTTTCTTAGGAGACCGCTGATCTAAGTGTACAATAATAAAAATACAACTGAAACACACCCCAACTCAAACAAAAGATTGAAACCACGGGAAGGGGAAGAATGATCACGCTTCTCTTATCGAATAGTATCTGGTCTGCATCTACCGAGATCCCTTTGTTACTTAGTAATTTAAAGGGCATAAGCTCTGCGGTTTCCACAATTTTCCCCTCTTTATTGTATGCTACATCCATTCCCCAGGGGATTGTAAATTTCATCCCTTTTTTAAGAATTATCTCTAATTGCATACGGCCAGGTTGATCTGGTGGAACCTCCACTACTCGCCCTTCTGCTATTTTATCGTATTCACATTGCCAAACAAACAGTTCTCCCTCAAAAAATTCAAGGCCTTTATGCGTAAAATAAAGAAATATGGAAGCCTTTTTACGATAATAATGGTAACCCACGTAAAATGCCACCACGGCCACAGCTGACCATGCAATGGCAAATAATAAAAAAGAAATAGGCAAAGGAGAAGAGGGAATAATTTCCATTATCCTCATTCCTAACATAGCAACCACAGCCATACTCTCAGCAACTGCGAAAGTCATGGAAGCAACCATGACAGCTTCCCTAAGAATACTTTTTTTTGGACGTCTGCATTTGTACTCGTATTCAATTGGTTTCAACCTAAACATAGAGCCTATCAATGCCATTTTTCTGCATTTATTATATAAATTGTGATATGAAATGTCAAGACTCATCGTACAAGTTAAAATAAAGGAAACGGGAAACGGGAGCAGGTGCGTAGGGGATTGGGGATTGGGGACAGGCAAGTTCCTTATTCGAGATGGCCCAAAGGGCCTGCTGTGGCTGCCTGCGCCGCAGGCCCCGTGCGGTAGGAGAGATAAGGTGCCCTTCGGGCAAGTTTAAATCGCCTGCGGCGAAAGGTTAGAAAGCCAGTGGGTCAGTGTTTATTTTTGCCTGTCACTTTTTCATTTACCCCTGGTAGGGGTACGTTGAGAAGAAAAGAAGAAGCGAAGAGGAGAAGAAGTGAAGAGGAATTGGCGTGCTTTGCGCGTTTAAAAAAGTGGTCGAAGGCCACTCCTCTTTTTCCTCATTTCTTACCTTCCGATCTTCCTAACTTCCATCTTTTCGATGTCGTCCGTGATTAAACCCATAAAATATGTGTCTGCATGATTTTTTTACCTCGAAAAATGATTGGGAAGTGCTCCCAATGATTTTTTTACCTCAAAAAACGATTGGGAAGTGTTCCCAATGATTTTTTTACTTCAAAAAACGATTGGGACGTGGTACCAATGATTAACAATAGATTGTAAATGCCTTCGTGGCTAAGAAAAATTAAAAGGATTCTTCTGTAACCCAGGAGCTTTTGAAAAAATTGGCACACAAAGAATTTACTTTGCCACTTATGGTTTTCCTTCTGTTATGTGAAATTATTTGTTGCCGTTAAGATGGGGTTTTTTGCTGGAAACCAGCCACAAAGTCACCAAAACGATACACCAAAGGGACCTTTTGTGTATTGATTTGTTGATCGGTGTTACTTTGGATTATTCATCTCAGGGTTGATTTTTTTTTAAAATAATGTTATATCTGTATTTCGAGATAAGGGATAATTGGCGATTATTCTGTAATGGAGGTAAGATGAATGATAAATATAGAAAGAACACCAGAAGAAACTCAACAATATTATATTGAGCGTATGGGAGAAGAGCTTGGCGCATTTTTCTTTGAACTCAGGAATGATGTGATATTTCTTTTCCAGAAATGGATAGAGTACCATTATCTATTTGTAGAAAAGGAGTCCCGCCTCGATTATTTGAATAAAGCAGCACCAAATTTCTTTTGGATTGTTGAAAAAACTTTGTTTTATGATATAATTCTTCATATCGCCAGATTAATAGAGGAATCAGGGCGGCCTAGAGGAAAAGGTAAACCTAATCTTACGCTTCGATATCTTCCTAACCTAATAGACGATAAGGAAACTGAATTGAAACCGGATGTAAAGAAGCTAATAAGTAATGCACAAAAAAAAGCGGCATTCAGCAATGACTGGCGCAATCGGCGTATTGCTCACAAAGACCTCCAATTGACTATGAACGATGCCGTACAGCCACTTGAGGATGTTCCGTGACCAAAGTGAGGGATGCTTTGAATGCCTTCTATGCTGTTCTCAACGCCGTTTTATTACATTATTTGGGCTCAACATTGATTCATTACAATAAAATGTCGATAAAGAATGGAGCTAAATCATTGATATATCTACTCTACGATGGTTTAAAGGCAAGGGAAAAGAATGAAAAGCAATATGAGGCAGGTCAGTATCAACCGGATGATTTCAATGTACCCGATCTCTAACCACATCTTGGATGACGATGGGAAAACAACGATCTCCCACCAAGATGAAATTTAAAGGATAATGGGGAATTATCCTTGACTTGATTCTCGATTGTGTAAATACGTGCCCGATTGACCTGACTAGCGAATAACTCGTATTTATTGCCGGTTCGTAACGGCAGGGCGACTTGACTCCCGCTTTGAGATTATCCGGCACTACTATCTCGGGAACTCCACCAAAAAATTCAAAGGCTCTTATATGACCACCTATCCAATGAGACAGGTCCTGCTTATAGTGAGCCTCCTTCTTATAAAATTAAAGTGAAGGATAGCTAATATTGACAACCTTTTCAATACATCTAAACAATTTAAAAATTTCAACATTCCGCTCTGATTCGTCCACCCATTACGAATAGTCCGTCCACTCATTTCGATGGGCAAAAAAAAGTGGACGGTTTACCAACGGAATCAGTGGTCGATTCAACCGGAATCAATGGTTGTATAGTCCACTTCTTGTCAAATCCGTTTTTAAGATTTAAATGAGAGCCGGATGAGTTATTGACTCTTGAGAAGGTCGTTTTCGATGTTGAGTTTAATACCTGATATTTAACCATGTGGTTTAGTAACAATAAATGTTGCATTTGGGATGGTAAAATTATTAGTATGCCTTAAAATGCTTTAACAGTCTAATTATAAGAAAACAGTGAAAAAAATATATTGCCTGGATTCTTTTGGAAAAGCAGCCCGAAAGTAAGGAATCTCCGGGCAAACAGTATTCTATTATATCATTTTTGAAGTGTTCATTTTTTTTTTTAATATGCAACAACTTTGCGGATTTACAGGGCGAATGAATTGTGATATTTTCTAATTCTAATTCCAACTATATCAGCCCATGCTATTTTTGTGTAAAGTACTTATGAGATATTCTAAAATAAAAGAAAAATTTTTCCGAAAAGGTACGAAAGGCATTCTTAAAAAAACATCAATAATTATCAGTTTTAATTGTTGATGCGGGAATCAAATCCAGTAGGAGAAGCCCCATTTGACCAGAGGCGGAAGCTTACCCAGATTTAGTTCCCTGGGAAGGCAATTAAAAATCAAAGTCCCGTTTTCCAATTGGGGAATGGAGGGGGGGTACTGTAATTTAAAAAAGTTGAACAAGGATGATATCCAGGATATTACCAGGTTAACACCTGTCGGCGGTGCTGGATAATCCGGTGCCCGATACCCCAACGACAGAAGCTCAACCGAATTGCCGTCGAAAAAATCAATACCCGGTTAAGGAGATTCACCTATGAAAAGGAAAATGTTCTTTAAGTTTACCCTCTTGATCGTAATGTGCAGCGCTGCTGTTTCAGCCTGCAGCTCCCTATTGGTCCCTTCGCAAAAAAATCAGCCGGCAGCGAAAAAAGTACTCATTACCAGGGAGCACTGCCGTTTTGATTTTGGGGCAAAATGGTCGCTGGAAGAAATCGACAACATGCTTGAAGAGGCTCAAAAAATAACAGACCCGGGTCAGCGGATGAGATTCATCACCTACCGATTCATGGGCACTGCCTTTGAGATCGAATCCCTGTCGGAAATTTTATCCAGGGGCATCCTGCGCGTTCGGTTCAGGGCTTTTGACTGCATCACCTTTGTGCATTACATGGTGGCACTGAATCGCTCTAAAAATTTTGACGATTTTATAAATAACCTGGTAAAACTCAGGTATAAAGACCCTGAAACTCATGGAATAGACAACTGCCCGGCATCCGGTAATATCCTGGATTTTACAGCGGAAATTTACCTGGTGAATGCGGTTAAAAGAAGATTCCTGGAAAACATCACCGGGAAGATTCTAAAGGAAAACGGGCGTAATCCCGGAATACTTAATCGTACGATTAAACCCCTGGAACGAGGGGAAAAATTTGGGGGAGGTCTGGTTGTGCCTAAATATGAGTCTACTACTTACAAAGTTCCCTATATTTTACCCAAAGATATCGAAGCAGTGAAACATTCCCTGAGAACCGGCGATCTTATATTATTCATCCAGGCTGCGAAACCCAGTAGACCGCCCAGCATTTTCGGGCACGGCGGTTTCGTAATAAAAGGAAAAGACTTACCCGGGGACCTGAGGAAGAAAAACAATATCCCTGCGGATGATAAAAACATTTATTTTATCCATTCGTCTATAAGCAGGAGCATAACATACTCCCGGCTTGGAGTGTGTATCGCCTGCAAGGAAGTTATGCCCGGTTTTTATTACCCGGAAGAACCCAGGCTGCTTACGAATTACTTGAAAGGCGTCGGTTTCCCGGGTGTGGTGGTTTTACGCCTTATGGGTTACCTCCTCATCCCGGGAAAAACAATAAAAAATAAAAACCGACTATCATATTCACTGGACAAATAGGATAACATGCGCACCGTATGGATAATACTCCACCAATTTTGCCGGGGTGCCGGTGTTATGGCGGCGCTTTTTTTCCTGGCCGATTTCCTGGGAGACCTGCTTATTCCTAATTTTGGCATTGGTTTTTCGGGAATCGTTTTCCCTGGGGGAAGCAAATTCCCGGGGCAGGTCCTGCTGACGATATCATCGTTGGGAATTATCCTGGCTGCTTTTTTGCCCTTCCATCCGTCCCGGCAGCGTATTAAAAGGAAAATGAAATACGTTTTCTCCCTGGTACGATTGTCGATATTTGGATTTATTCTTTTCTTATGTGTGAAAACGTTTACGTTTTACCTGTTTTTTTTCAACGGCTTAATCGATTCATTGTTTCCCGTTCCCTTCAGCCTGGCTGCAGCGTTCGTATTGGGGATGAACCTCTGGCGTATGCAAAAGGAATGGAAGCGCTCCAAACCGCTGGATAACGAGAACTCGCCTCGAAGGTTGATAATCGTCCACGGTATAAGTTTTGTTATCCTGGTATTCCTGGTACCGCTGTTCCTGATACTGTTTCATGGGACTACCTATTACCCGCACAATATAGGCTGGGGGAAAGAATTCGAGCCTGTAGACTGTATTATCGTATTCGGTGCAAAAGTGAATAAAGACGGCATCCCCAGTCAAGCCCTGTCCGACCGTGTCCGGCAGGGAGTGTCGCTTTTCAGGGAAGGCAAGGGGCAGCGCCTGGTGATGTCCGGGGGCTACAATTCGCACAATGATTCGGAGAGTTGGGGGATGAAAAACATGGCCGTCTCCCTTGGAGTGCCGCAGCGCATGATTATTATGGATAAAGAAGGATACAGGACCTACAAAACCGTATTTAATGTGAAAGGGATTATGGAAAAACAGGGATGGCAGCGGTCGCTTTCGGTGAGCCAGTATTATCATTTGCTGCGTATTAAGCTGGCAGCTCACCGAGTCGGACTTAATACGGATACGGTCCCTACCTGGATTTCCATGGATTTCCACATCGAGCCGCGCTCCCTGGTCCGTGAAATAGCAGCCCTGTATTATTATTATTTTTTCAAATGGGGTAAACCGGTCCCCCAATACCATAAAGAGCACAGTATCACAAGGATCAAAGCCAGCCTGGATAAATGAGAAGAGAAAATATAACGACACCGGGAAACCCGGGAAAGATAAGTAAGAAAAATGTCGCGGACATCATCGCTTTAACTCCGCTTCAAGAGGGCCTGTTTTATCATTATTTAAAAGACGGGGGGAAAAATTATTATGTCGAACAATTAATCCTGGAAATTTCCGGGGAAATAGACATTGCCTGTTTTAAGAAGGCATGGGAGTTTGTCGCAGACACGAATGAAATGCTGCGAACCCTGTTCTTATGGGAAAAACAAGAAACACCCCTCCAGGTAATCTTGAAAAAAAATAACCCGCGAATCGTTATCTATAACTTCCAGGAACAAAACAGCAAGAAAAGAATAGAGCTGAAAAAAACCATACTAGCCAGAGACCGAAATAAAGGTTTTGATTTAACCCGTGTCCCCTTTCGCATCTTTTTATTTAGAATGGGGAAAAAGCAGTATAAAATGGCAATCAGCAGTCACCATATCCTGTATGACGGTTGGAGTAACGGCATTATTTTAGAGGATTTCTTCGGCGCATACCGGGAACTGGCAAGAAATAGGACACCGGTAAGACCAGAAAAAGTAAAATTTAAAGAGTTTGTCTCGTGGCTTCGAAGACAGGACAAAAACAAGCAGGAAAGGTTCTGGAAATTATACCTGGAAGGTTTTGACTCCCCCACAGCGATATCCCGGGTCTTTACCGGGGGGGGGAAACAAGGTGGAAAAAAAGATACAGGAACGTATGCCCTGGAACTTTCCCCGGGCATGACACAGGACCTGGAAAACTTCGTTAAAACCTATAAAGTAACGTTAGCTGCGTTGTTTTATTGTGCCTGGGGAATATTGCTGCAGCGATATACGGACAGCAGCGATGTGATTTTCGGTACTACGGTGTCGGCAAGAACCGCAAAAATAAAAGGAATCGAAGATATCGTGGGGTTGTTTATAAACACTCCCCCGCTGCGAGTCCGGACTGCGCCCCCGGGAAAAATAAACGACCTGTTAGCGGCAGTCCAGCGGTCACTGGGAGAGAGAGAAGAATTTGAGAGCACGCCGTTGGCCGATATAAAAGAATGGAGTAATATACATCCCACGGAAGACCTTTTCGATTCTGTGGTAGTAATAGAGAATTACCCGTTAAACAGCAGGCTGATGAAGGGAAACGGCATATTATCTGTTCGCTCCTATTCGATATATGAAAAGACCCATTATGATTTAACATTGGTTATAACAATATTCGCTGGAATAAAATTAAGCTGGATATATAATAGTGAGAAGTTCGGTGAAGAAACCGCGGCAAGATTATGCGGTCATTTTATGCAGGTTTTAAATGATATGGTAGAGAACCCTGGTGAAAAAGTAAGCAAGATAGATATATTACCGGCCGGGGAGAAGAGGAAGATATTGTATGAGTTTAACGATACAAGCACAGGTTATCCAGGAGATAAAACCATTCACCGGCTATTTGAGGCACAGGTAGAGAGAACACCTGACGCCGCTGCTGCAGTGGGAGCCCACGAATCACACGAAATTACTTATCGTGAATTAAATAAAAAAGCCGATCGATTGGCCTGTTCATTAAGGGAACAAGGCGTCCTAACGAACAGTATTGTGGGAATTAAAATGAAACGTTCCATTGAGATGATAATCGGCATACTGGGGATATTAAAGGCAGGCGCTGCCTACTTGCCCATCGACCCGGATTACCCCGCAGAGCGCATCGATTACATGTTAAAAGACAGCGGAGCCAGGGTTTTGGTGAGTGAGTTGAGTGAGTTGAGTAAGGTGAGTGGGGGAATTGAGGTTATAAGTTTGAGTGAATTAAGCGAAGAATTCCTTACTCACCTTACTCACCCTACTCAACTATGCTATGTCATCTATACTTCCGGTTCCACTGGAAAACCCAAAGGTGTAATGATCGAACATCGAGCCCTTGTAAACCGGCTTCATTGGATGCAGGCTCGTTATCCCATCGGGAAAAACGATGTCATTCTTCAAAAAACTCCTTTTACTTTCGATGTATCGGTATGGGAGTTAACCTGGTGGGCTATTGAAGGTGCCCGTGTATGCTTGTTGATTCCCGGTGGTGAAAAAGACCCTGGAATCATTATCGATACCATTGAACGTCATCATGTGACTGTCATGCATTTCGTACCGTCCATGTTAAATGCCTTCCTGGAATATATCGGTAATACCCCGGGTTTGAGCGGGTTGTCGTCTTTACGGCAGGTGATTTGCAGCGGCGAAGCATTGACTTCACACCAGGTCAGGCGGTTTAACGAGCGGCTGTATAACAGCAGTGCCGTGCGCCTGGCCAATTTATATGGTCCCACGGAAGCCGCCATCGATGTATCCTATTATGATTGCCCCACAGGAAAAGAATTCGAGCGCATACCCATTGGCAAACCTATCGATAATATCCGGTTATTCATCCTGGATAAGAATATGAATTTGCAGCCTATTGGGCTCCCGGGTCAGTTGTGGATTGCCGGAGCCGGTCTTGCACGGGGTTATTTAAACAACCCGGAATTGACCGCCGAGAAATTTCTTTTTAGCGGTTATATGTCCTATAGGTCCTATAGGACATATAGTCTCAACTTTTCTAAAAAACTCTACAAAACAGGAGATTTGTCTCGTTGGCTGGCGGATGGGAATATCGAGTTTTTAGGGCGCATGGATGCCCAGGTAAAAATCAGGGGCTTTCGCATTGAACCGGGAGAAATAGAAAATCATCTAAATAAACATGAAGGGATAATCGAAGCCATTGTAATCAGCCGCGAGTCCTCAGATGGAGAAGTATATCTTTGTGCCTATTTTGTGGGTGGGGTTAACATTGGGAAAGTACCCGGTGCCGCGCAATTACGAGAATACCTGTCCCATTTGCTGCCCGATTACATGATCCCCGCGTTTTTCGTCCCTGTCGAAAAGATTCCCCTGACTCATAACGGGAAAGTCGACCGGAACGCCCTGCCGGCCGTTGAAATCAAAGCAGCCCCGGGAATAGGTGCCGCGCCCTGCGGGGAAACCGAAAATAAACTGGCAGAGATATGGTCGCAAGTATTGGGAATAGATAAGAGTAACATTGACAGGGATGCGAATTTTTTCCACCTGGGCGGCCACTCTATAAAAGCAATCGCAGTCATCTTGAAAATACAAAAAGAATTCGCTGTAAACGTATCCCTGGAAGAGATGTTTAAGGCTTCCACCCTGGGGAACCTGGCAGGGTATATTAAACGGGGCGCAGAGAATGAATATGTTTCAATAGAACCCCTGGAACAAAGAGATTATTACGAGCTTTCTTTTAACCAGGAGAGGCTCTGGCTGCTTCACCGGCTCGAACCCGGGAATCCCTCCTTCAACATGTCCGGGCGGATCGAATTAAGGCATCCGGCAGTCCCGGACGCGGTTAAGAAAGCCTTCTCTAAAATTTTCGATCGTCATGAAAGTTCCAGGACAGCGTTCAAGGAGGTTAACGGTAAACCGGTACAGTATGCAGTGAACCGCGTCGAGGTTCCTTTGCGGGTCATGGACATCTCGTTTATGGAAGAGGAAGAGAAGCAGCGCAAAAGAGAAGAAGTATTTGCCGCGGAGACCGCAGCGCCCTTTGACCTCACCCTTGGCCCCTTAGCCAGGATTGTCCTGTTAAAGATCGCTGCGGAATGGTTCGACCTGGTATTTACCATGCATCATATTATTTGCGACGGTTGGTCGGCAGAAATCCTCAGACGGGAATTTTACTTTTTTTACCACGAGTACTTCCGGAACCGCCAGGAACAGGAGAGCGGGCCGGAGTCCTTATCCATTCAATACAAAGATTTTGCTGCCTGGCATAACAAGCGATTAAGAGACCCCGGGGTGCGGGACCGCTCCTTCGAGTTCTGGCGGGAAAAATTAGAAGAAGGCATCCCCACGGTGAAATGGCCGTGGGCTGTCGACAGCGGCATAGATAAAAACGAAGGCACCAGCTTCGGGACCACAGTGGCACGTGAAGTTAAAGATCGTTTAAAAAAACTGGCAAAAGCGAATAATACCACCCTCTTCATTGTAATGCTGGCCGGTTATATGATACTGCTCAGCCGGTTGTCGGACACAGCAGGGCAGGATATTGCCTGTTCGGTAATCAGCGCCGGCAGGGACCATTACCAATTGCAGCCGGTTGTGGGCTTTTTTGTAAGTTCGGTAATAGTAAAAACCCGTGTTCATCCGGGCGAAAGTTTTACGGATTTTATGGGCCGGGTGGAAACAGATACCCTGGAAGCGCTTCGGCACCAGGGGTATCCGGCGGCATTGGTATGCGAAGAGTTGAGAATGACGTATCCCGAAGTTCCTGCGGCGTTTAACATGCTTAACCTGGGGGACACGGCCGCGGAAACCTCTCCCGGGAATGTGCCCGGCACTCATTTCGATCTCGAGCCTTATATCCGTGAGCACCCGGAGGGTATCGACATATACTGGCGATACAGCAAAGCAATATTTACACCTGGAATAATCGAATACATTGCCGGGGGATACGTGCGGTTACTGGCTGAAATAACAGGAGGAAAGAAAATACGGGATTTTGGCCTGTTTCGTTTCAACCCGGCAGAAACAAAAGGGAATCTTGTAGAACCGCGGCGCGCTTTCGCGATATTCGAAAAAGAGGATATTCATCAATCCATTATCCGGCGTTTTAAACGACAGGCTGCCGTGTATCCCGAAAACATCGCGGTGAAAACCGAAACCCGGTCGCTCACCTTTCGGGAACTGGATGAAATCTCGGACCGGGCTGCGTATTCCCTGTGCGGGACAGCGGGGAACCGGCCGCAAGGGGCGGCATTACTTTTTGGCCAGGGAGTGAACATGATAACCGGGATTTTAGCTGTATTAAAATCCGGGAATTTTTATATTCCCCTTGATCCTTCTTATCCTCTTGCGCGGTTGATATATATGATAAAAGATTCCGATGCAAAATTTCTTATCACGGATAATTCCCATTATCGGTTGGCAAACGAACTGGCAAAAAACATCCCCACCGGGATACAGGTAATCGATATCGAAACTATCGCAGCCCCATTATCTGCGTCATCCTTGTCCGGGCAGATACCGGGACTTGATATCGACCCGGGTCAACCCGCGTATATATTATATACTTCCGGTTCCACGGGGGTACCCAAAGGTGTGGTCCAGGACCACCGGAACATTTTGCATTTTATCCGGGTGTATACGAATAATTTGCACATCGATGCGCGGGACCGCTTAATTATGCCCTGTACATACTGTTTTGATGCCGCGGTCATGGATATATACGGTGCCCTGTTAAACGGTGCCGCGTTGTACCCCTTTGATTTGAGACAGGGGGACGGTTTAAACCGGTTGGTGCGTTGGCTGGAAAAGGAAAAAATAACGATTTTCCATTCTACTCCTACGGTTTACAGGTATTTCACCCGGTTGCTGGGCGGCGGCGAAGCATTTCCCGCCCTCCGGCTGGTAGTAATGGGTGGAGAAGCCGTTTACAAAGAGGATGTGGAGACTTATAAACGGTTTTTCCCGGATGAGTGTTTATTTATCAACGGGTTGGGTCCTACCGAATCCACGGTCACATTACAGTACTTCATAGACAAACATATGACGATACATGGGAACGTTGTACCGGTAGGGTTTCCTGTAGATGAAACCGATGTTTTGTTAATGAATGGGAAAAATGAAGAAGTCCCGGTTTATCGAACCGGTGAAATCGTATTCAAAAGCGATTACCTGGCATTGGGGTATTTGAATAACCCGGAGTTAACCAATGAAAAGCTTTTGCGGGGGGTCCAGGGGGGCAGTTTTCTCGAAAAGAGCCCCCCTGGCCGCCGGAGGCTCTACAAAACCGGTGACCTGGGAAGGCGTTTACCCGACGGAAGTATCGAATATGCAGGCAGGAAAGATCAGCAGGTAAAAATAAGGGGCTATCGCGTTGAAATAGGAGAAATAGAAAGCGTGATCGATAAGGTGGCAGGCATAGAAAAGAGTGCGGTGGTATGCCGGGAAAATAACAGCGGTGAGAGTTATTTAACCGTATTTTACACCGGCCGGGAAGAAATCGATCAAAATTACTTACTGAAAATACTCAGGGAATCGGTACCCGCTTACATGGTTCCCCGGTATTTTGTACCCATCGAACAAATTCCCCTGACCCCCAGTGGTAAAGTAGACAGGAAAGCATTACAGGCGTATAAAGGGGTTTGTCATCCTTTGCGGGCTTCATATGCTGCACCGGGAACAAGCATGGAAAAATTGATTTCCGCTGCGGTGATGGAGATAGGTAACCTGGATAAAGTGGGCATCTACGATAACTTTTTTGATCTCGGTTTTACCTCGCTGGACATTATCCGGTTGAACGGTAAGCTAAAAAACGCCATGGGTAGAGATATACCTGTAATAACAATGTTCAGGTATTCTACGATAAAGTCGGCGGCAGAAATGTTAAGTAAGGAAGACATGGGTCAAGGAGAGAGTTTTTGTTATAATGACCGGTCGCAGATATTTTCAAGAAGTAAAAAGGGAAAACAGCACAGACTTGGTTTGAAAAAGAGCAGCAGGCAATGAACGGAAACGCGAACGACGAACCGGGATTTGAAGTCGTTGTAATCGGCATGGCGGGAAGATTCCCCGGTGCTAAAAACATAGACGAATTCTGGGAAAATGTAAAGAACGGTATGGAATGTATCTCTTTTTTCTCGGATGAGGAGTTGGAGGAACCAGGGGTGGATGTCGGTCGGCTCAAAAATCCCTGTTTTGTAAAAGTGAAAGCCGGGATGGATGAGAGCGAATATTTCGATTCGTCTTTTTTCGGTTATACGCCGAAAGAAGCGGAAATCATGGACCCCCAGGTGCGCATTTTTCATGAATGTGTATGGGAGGCATTGGAAAATGCCGGGTATGATCCCGGGTTGTACAAGGGGTTAATCGGTCTTTATGCGGGTGCTGCGGCCAATCTTTCCTGGCAAGGCGCGGCTGTTTTATCCGAGGCAGGCAAAGATATCGGGCCTTTGCCGGCCCAACAATTAATGGATAAAGATTATATGTGTGCCCGAATTGCCTATAAGCTTGGCTTAAAGGGGCCTGCTTTTATTGTAAACACGTTCTGCTCTACCTCGTTGGTTGCGGTTCACCTGGCCTGTCAAGCGCTGTTAAACGGCGAATGCGATATGGCGTTGGCTGGTGGGGTATCGATTACCATGCCCCCTGTGAAGGGTTATCTCTATGAAGAGGGCATGATTTATTCCCCGGACGGTCACTGCCGGGCGTTTGACGCCGGGGCAAAGGGGACTGTTTTCGGGGACGGAAGCGGCGTTGTCGTTTTAAAACGCCTTGATGAAGCACTGGAAGAGGGGGATTATATTTATGCTGTTATTAAGGGCAGCAGTATCAATAATGACGGCGATAAAAAAGTGGGTTTTACCGCGCCCGGTATTGAAGGGCAGGCCGGGGTCATTCGCATGGCCCTCCAGGCAGCAGAAATCGAACCCGAAAGTATTACTTATGTTGAAACACACGGCACAGGGACAAACCTGGGAGACCCGGCTGAAATAGCCGCCTTAAAATTGGCATTTCAAACCGGTAAGAAAGGTTATTGTGCTGTAGGCTCTGTAAAAACCAACATCGGACATTTAAACACGGCTGCCGGTGCTGCCGGTTTTATAAAAACAGTGTTGGCACTTAAACATAAATTAATTCCTCCCAGTTTGCATTTTACGAATCCCAATCCTGGAATCGATTTTAAAAATAGTCCCTTTTATGTGAATACGAAATTAACCGAATGGAAAAGTGACGGATACCCCTTGAGAGCCGGGGTCAGTTCCTTTGGTATCGGCGGCACCAATGCGCATGTGATCCTGGAAGAATGGTCGGAAATCGCAGGGCGCAGGGGTGACTCTCCGTGGTCGCCCCCTACATCACGAGAACACCAATTGATTCTTCTTTCTGCTAAAACCGAATCCGCACTGGATCAAATGGCGTTAAATTTAGCTGCATACCTAAAAAAGAGTCCTCACCTTAACCTGGCGGATGCAGCATATACATTGCAGGTAGGGCGAAAGGCGTTCCAACACAGGAAAATGCTGGTATGTTCGACAAAGGAGCAGGCCATCGGCGCATTAACCAGCGCCGCCGCACCTGTGGGCCGGCCGTCGGAAAAGGAGCCTGTTATCCTTCACGCCTATTCGGACAGCAGGGAGGACCGTCCTGTGTATTTCATGTTTTCCGGGTTGGGTTCCCAGTATATAGATATGGGCAGGGAGCTTTACGAAAAAGAATTTCTTTTCCGGCAGGAGATGGACCGTTGTTTTGACATTCTGAACTCCCTGGTTGGGATTGACTTCAAAGAGATACTTTATCCTTCCGAACCTAATATTTCCCTTTTCTGCCCCCTCCGGGATCAACACGCTCAGCCCCTGCTTTTTTCTTTTGAATATTGCCTGGCTAAATTATTGATGAAATGGGGCATAAAGCCCCTGGCCATGATCGGGTACAGTTTCGGTGAATATGCGGCGGCCTGTACAGCCGGGGTTTTCTCCCTGGAAGATGCGCTGGAGCTCGTTGTTTACCGGGGCCGGTTGATCCGGGAAACCCCGGGGGGAGCTATGTTAAGTGTCCCGGTCCCCCAAAGCGAGTTAAAACCCCTGCTCCCTGCGGATTTATCCATTGCCGTGGATAACGGGATGTCTTGCATTGTGTCGGGTGCTAAAGAATCCGTGCAGGCCTTTGAAAAACAATTAAAAGAAAAAAAATATTTGTGTAACTGGCTGGAAACTTCCCATGCTGTCCATTCCCGGTTAATGGAACCGATTGTAAAGAAATTTGAAGAGAAATTCCTCCAGGTCAGGTTAAATAAACCTCAAATACCATATATATCAAATGTAACCGGTAAGTTTATAACCGCTGAGGAAGCGACAAACCCCCTTTACTGGACGAAGCACCTGAGAGAAACGGTGAGATTTGCCGGTGGAGTAAAAGAACTGGTAAAAGAACCCGGTGCTATATTTATCGAAATCGGTCCCGGCCAGGATTTAAGTGCATTGGTGGTGCGTTACCTGGAAGATTCCCCAGAACCAGACCAGCATGTGATTAACCTGGTCAGGCATCCGCGGAAAAAAGTATCGGATCAGTATTATCTGCTGAGCAAGATGGGTTTTTTATGGCTTTACGGGATCAAAATCGACTGGGCTGGTTTTTATAGTGAAGAGAAGAGACGCCGTAACCCGTTACCCACCTATCCCTTTGAAAAAGAACAGTATTGGCTCGATGAGATTCCATCGGGCAGTGGTTATCCCATATACAATTACCATTACAATATACATTCGCAGGAGAAGGAATTGACAGTAGCAAAAAAGCCGGATATAGCTGACTGGTTTTATCTCCCCCAATGGGAGCGTTCGCAGTTCATGTCCTTTGGCAGTTCTGGAACAGCGGGACAATCCTGCGGGTTGGTTTTTATCGATGAGTCGAATTTTTGTTCACAACTGGTGAAACGGCTCTGTCGGGAGGGATGGGAATTAATCCTGGTAGAAAAGGGTGCGGCCTTTTCTGTAAAGGATGAGCAAAAATATATCATCGATCCGAAGCAGCGTGATCATTATATCGCGTTAATGGATGAACTTCAGCGGACAAACAAAATCCCTGTGAACATTGTTCACTTATGGAGCCTCAGCGAAGTTAATAGTAATGATGAGGAACTTGAAAAAGAAAAGATAGATAAAGCCCAGGATCTTGGATTATACAGCGTGCTCTACCTGGTGCAGGCAATTGATAAAAAAGGTTTTACCGAAAAATTTAATATTCATATCGTATCTAACACCCTTCATGAAGTCAGGGGGGATGAAATATTGGCCCCTGAGAAGGCGACTGTATTGGGGCTTGCCAGGACCGTTCATCAAGAGATTGTCAACATAAAATGCCGGTGCATCGATATTATTCTCCCGGTCTCCCGGAGTCCTCAAGAAGAAATCCTGGTAGATCAGCTAGTGGGTGAATTTTCATTTTCCCTGCAGTCTTCCGAACGGGTAATTGCCTATCGAGGCAATTATCGCTGGGTGGAAACCTATAAACCGGTTCGGTTAGAAGAGATAGATGGGGCTGTACCGCGGTTAAAAGAAAAAGGAGTCTACTTAATTACCGGCGGTTTGGGAAATGTCGGGTTTATATTGGCGAAGTATCTTGCAAAAACATATAGAGCGAGGCTTATACTAACCGGGCGTACAATTTTACCCCCCCGTCTGGAATGGGAGAGTTATTTAGCTGCTCAACGTAAAGGTGGAAGCAGCAGCATTTCCCAAAAAATAGGTAAGGTAGTGGAACTGGAAAAGATGGGGGGGGAGGTGCTGGCATGCGGAGTGGATGCGGCTGATGAAAAACAAATGCGAAGCCTCGTAAATCAGGCAGAGGAGCGGTTTGGTCCCATCAATGGAATCGTTCATGCCGCCGGGATTGTGAGGGGGAATACGCTTCAGACCCTGGATAGGATAAAAAAAGAAGATTTTCAACAGCAGTTCCAGGCGAAGATTTATGGTTTAACGGTTTTGGCAAGGCTCTTCCAGGGTAGGGAACTGGACTTTTGTTTGTTAATCTCTTCTCCCTCCTCCATACTGGGAGGCCTGGGGTTAGCTGCTTACACTGCTGCCAATATCTTCATGGATGTATTTGTCTGCCGGCATAATCGAAATAGCTGCACGCCGTGGAGTACTGTAAATTGGGGAGATTGGGAATCGCAAGAAAAAACGGATGAAGGTGTTTTTATAAGAGGTTCGGTGGGAGAGTTGTTGATGAGTCCCGAAGAGGGGGTAGAAACCTTTCGACGGATTTTAAAATACTACCGGGTCAACCGGGTAAACCAGGTGGCTGTTTCAGCCGGTGATCTGCAAGATCGAATCGATAAATGGGTTAAATTGGAATTTTTACAAAGGGAAGATAGGGCTCAGAAAAGAAAACGAAAACCAGGGATTTTAAAACCAAGACCTAATTTAATGAGTCTTTATACTCCTCCTGGCACCCCGGTAGAAGAAATATTGGCAGAAATCTGGATAAATTTGTTTGGTTATGAAAAGATTGGAATTTACGATGATTTTTTCGAACTGGGAGGGGACTCGTTAAAAGCAATAACAGCCGTAACTTTAATTCATAAGAAATTGGCTACAAAAGTGCCGTTGGAGAATTTTTTTACCGTCCCCACCATAAAAAGACTTGCCCACTATATAAGTACGGGCAAAAAAAGTGCATATTTTTCTATTGGGCTGGCAGAAGAGAAAGAATATTATCTCTTATCCTCTGTGCAGAAAAGACTGTATTTTTTACAGAAATTGGAAAAAGATAATACCGGTTATAACGAGACCATCGTATTATTATTGGAAGGTGAGCTTGACATAGAGAGATTGCGGCAAGTAGTGACAAAGTTAATAATCAGGCATGAGATTTTAAGAACATCGATTGAAGTAATAGGAGAAGTACCTGTGCAGCGGATTCTACCGGGAGTAATTGATGATGTGGATGTCGTGCGATACTTTGAGACAAGCGAGGAAGAAGCAGAGAAATTGGTAAAGAATTTTATTAAACCCTTTGACTTGAGTAATCCTCCGTTGTTCCGGATTATGGTGATAAAAATAGCAGAAGGAAGATATATTTTTATAAGAGACATGCACCATATCGTGACCGACGGAGTTTCCGACAGTATATTTACAAGAGATTTTATGAAGTTGTATGCAAATGCAAATGAAGAGGAGGAACCAGGGAAGATAATAATTCAATACAAAGACTATGCAGAGTGGCAGCAGAGACAAACGAGACATGAAGAGATGAAAAAGCAGGAACAATATTGGTTAGAGGTATTTGCAGGCGAGATACCCGTATTGAATTTGCCTGCTGTTAATGCGAGGCCGCCAGTCCAAAGTTTTGAGGGTTTTGTTATTCCTTTTACCTTAAATACCTATCAAGCGGAATCGTTAAAAAAGCTGGCCACAGGGCGAGGAGTGACTCTATATATGGTATTACTGGCTATATACAATATTTTTCTATCAAAATTATGCAGCCAGGAAGATATCGTAGTGGGGACTCCTGTTGCCGGGCGCAGACATGCGGATATTGAACAGGTACTGGGTATGTTTATCAATACCCTTGTGCTGCGGAATTTTGTAGATGAAAGCAAAATATTTACAGAGTTTTTGACGGATATACGAAGAAATACATTAAATGCCTTTGAAAATCAAGATTACCCCTTTGAGGAGATAGTAGAACACGCTGCATTAAACGTAAAACGGGATGTCAGCCGCAACCCGCTTTTTGATGTGGTGTTTGTGATGCAAAACATTGATATTGCTGAAATAGAAATACCCGGTTTGAAATTAAAACCGTATAAATATGAAAATACCAGGTCGAAATTTGATTTGACGTTGAGAGTAATGGAAGCTGACGAGGGATTAAAGCTTCAATTTGAATACAGTACAAAATTGTTCAAAAAAGAGACAATAAAGAGATTTGTAAATTATTTTAAACGGATCGCCTCATCAGTTGTGAAAAATCCGGGTATAAAATTACGGCAAATAGAGATCATTACGGAGAAAGAGAAGAACCAGGTATTATATGATTTTAACGATACGCGGTGGGATTACCCGAAGGATAAGACTATCCATCAATTATTTGAAGAACAGGCCGAGAGAACCCCGGACAATATTGCCGTAGTTGGCAGTCAAAATAAAACCGGTGAAGTGGGGCAATTGACTTACAAAGAATTAGACCAAAGATCAGGTCAATTGGCCCATTCATTGAGGAAAAAAGGTATCAACGCCGACATCATTGTGGGCATCGCGGTGAAACCCTCGGTAAACATGTTGATTGGTATCCTGGGTATTTTGAAGAGCGGAGCTGCGTATTTGCCTATATATCCGGATTACCCGGAAGAACGCATTAATTACATGTTAAAAGACAGTAATGCTGGACTTCTGTTGACCGCCAATGAATTATCGGGCATCTATGGGGACACAGCATACCGTGCCTCTACCCGAGTTCTATCTTCAACTTCAACATTAGCCTCCAGCCAGACAGTACCCACAGCCGGGCTGGCTTATGTTATCTACACTTCGGGTTCCACTGGCTGGCCCAGGGGGGTGATGATCCGGCACTCATCTTTAATTAACCTATGCTGCTGGCACAATCGCTGTTTTTTCGTTACCTGCCAGGACATTGCAGCCAAATATGCGGGGTTCGGTTTTGATGCATCGGTGTGGGAAATCTTTCCCTATCTTATCGCCGGTGCTTCCCTCATCATGGTGCCGGAAGACATTAAGCTAGATATGGAACAGTTAAACCGATTCATGGAGAGGCATTATATCACCATTTCTTTTTTACCTACCCAGGTGTGCGAGCAATTTATGAAACTTGAAAACCGTTCACTGCGGGTGCTGTTAACCGGAGGCGATAAACTGAAACATTTTATCAAAAGGCGTTACCTCCTGGTGAACAATTACGGCCCCACAGAAAATACAGTGGTTACTACTCATTTCGATGTAGACCAGTTTGATCACAATATCCCCATTGGTCAACCGGCCGCCAACACCAGTATTTATATCTTGGATTCGTATGGCAATCTGCAGCCTATTGGAGTACCCGGTGAATTGTGTATCGGTGGTGACGGCCTTGCCAGGGGATACTTGAATCAGCCGGAATTGACCGCAGAGAAGTTTATTAATTTCTCACATAACACTCGACATTTAACCATTAACACTCGGTTATACCGGACCGGTGACCTGGCGTGTTGGCTGCCGGATGGGAATATCGAATTCTTAGGGAGAAAGGATTTTCAAATAAAAATCAGGGGATTTCGCGTCGAATTGGGAGAAATAGAAAGTCAATTATTAAAACACAGCCAGGTAAAGGAAACCGTGGTTCTAGCCAGGGAAGACCATGAAGGTGAGAAATACCTGTGTGCGTATGTGGTAACGGAGCCAATAAACGCCCCCGGGGGAAATCTCAATGTAATGGAATTAAAAACCTATTTATCCGCTACTCTCCCGAATTACATGATACCCTCTTATTTTATCCCATTGGATGCAATACCGTTAACCTCGAACGGGAAGGTTGATCGAAACGCACTGCCGATTCTCGGAATGAAACAAGGTGATGACTATGAGGCCCCCCGGGATGAAATCGAGAAAAAGTTAGTAAAAATAATAGCAGAGGTTTTGAAAATAGAAGAAGAAATAATTGGTATAGATTCGGATTTCTTTGAATTGGGCGGCCATTCGTTAAAAGCGGTTCATCTTGTCACGCGGATACAGGTTGAATTGGGTGTAAAAATATCCCTTGTAGAAATATTTAAAAATCCCACTGCCAGGAGGTTAAGAGGATACATAAAACGAAGTAGCGGAGATATATACATAGGAATAAAAGCTGTGGAAAAGCAGGAGTATTATGACCTGTCACAGGCCCAGAAATCCTTATGGTCAGTCGATAAAGTTGGAAAGTACCAGGTGGCTTATAACATGTCTGCAGCCTATATTTTCGAGGGTGAGTTGAGGCAGGAGGTGCTGGAAAGAACCTTTGCGACGATTGTAAAGCGCCATGAAAGCCTGCGAACTATCTTTGTAATGATTGGAAATGAACCGGGACAGAAAATCCTGGATTTTGAACAAATGGATTTTAAAGTCGACTATATCGACTTGAGGCACCTGCCGGACCCGGAAATCCGTGCCCGGGAGACCGCAGACCAGGATGAGGCGATTGCCTTTAAACTGGAAAAGGGACCATTGTTACGAGTAAAGTTGTTACAGACAGGAGATTATAGGCATATATTATTATTCACCCTCCATCATATTATCTCAGACGGCTGGTCGCAGGAGGTGTTGATTGATGAGGCTTTAACTCTATACAATGCGTATTCTAAAGGTACAGAACCCCCTTTACCACCTTTAAAGATTCAATACAAGGATTATGCGGTATGGCACAACCAACTGTTGAAAAACGAACGTTTAAAAGAAGACCGGGATTACTGGTGGAGTCAATTTATGGGAGAAATTCCCGTATTGGATTTACCAACCGATTTTAAACGTCCTCCTGTGCGAACGTTAAAGGGCAATTATGTGAGCTTTGAATTGGATGACAGCACCTGTAAAGGGTTGCTGTCCCTGGGTCAGCAAAATGGTGCCACGTTGTTTATGACTTTGTTGGCCTCGGTGAATCTCCTGCTCTATTGTTATTCAGGGCAGGAAGATATTATATTAGGTACTGTAATAAGTGGCCGGGACAATAAAGATTTGACCGGACAGATGGGATATTTTTTGAATACTTTGGCTTTACGCACCAGGTTCAGTGGAAGCGAGGGTTTTGCGACCCTGCTGCGCCAGGTAAAAAAGACTCTCTTAGGGGCAATTAAACACCAGTTATATCCCTTTGGCCTGCTGATGGAAGATTTGAATTTAAAACGGGATATGAGTCGGTCTCCCCTGTTTGATGTAATGGTGCATTTACAAGATATGGAAAGCGCCATTGAAATGGAAGGGATGTCGGTTAAAAGCTATGAATTCGGGGCGCGCAACAGCAAGTTTGATTTGATGTTCAATTTCTATCAAGAGAAGAACTCTATATTTTCAGTGCTAAAGTACAAGACCGATTTATTTAAGTACGATACCATCGTTCGCATGGCGAATCGTTTTAAAAGGCTTGTTAATAATGTGCTGGAGAATCCTGGAAAACAGGTATCGGATTTAACTTTTGAGAATGAGAGAGAATTTAAAATCCCGGGCATAAGTCCCATTTCCAGGAAAAGATTATCCCCTCAAGTCCAGGAGATAAGATGAAAATACCGGCATCATATCATCAAGAAAGGTTGTGGTTTATCCACAAATTTGAAACCGGGGTTTTGTATGATTCCAGCCCGGGATATCACAATATCCCGTTAATCCTGGACATGGGTGGCCCGGTGGATGAGGAGATATTGGAGCGCAGCATCAAGGATGTCATTGCCAGGCATGAAGCATTACGAACCCGGATAATAACCGAAGAGGATAAACCCTTCCAGTTTATCGATTTGCAAGTCAACTTTAAACTGGCACTTATGGATTTAACAGGGGATAATAAGAAAGACCGATACAACTGTGCCCTGGAGGCAGCCGTAGAGATTTCCAGGAAGCCCTTTTTAATTGACAGGGAAACCCTGGTTCGCGGCACCTTAATCCTGCTGGCAGACAATAAGTCGCTGCTGGTCATTACGGTTCATCATATTATTGCAGATAAGTTTTCCCTGGCAATCCTGGCCCGGGAAATCGCAATCTTTTATGAAGCCCACAGGAACAACCGGACCCCGGATTTACCGGACCTGCCCATTCATTACGCAGATTTTTCCCGGTGGCAGAGGGAACTGCCCGAAGAAGCCCTTGAATTTTTGCTCTCTTATTGGAAAAGGAAACTAAAGGACAAACTTCAACCGTTGGAGTTACCCACTGACCGGCCAAGATCGGCGGTTCACACGTTCCGGGAAGGAAGGCAAACGTTTTCCTTATCCGTGGCGTCCTGTAACAAAATAAAGAACGCCCTCCAGTACCGGGAAAAAGAAACCGGCTATTTTGTTATACTCCTGGCAGTTTTTAAAGTTCTTTTGCACAAATATTCGGGACTGGAGGAGATTGTTGTGGGAACCAGCGTTGATAATCGTCATCAGCCCGGTACAGGGGGAATTATTGGACCCCTCGCCAATCTCCTGGTGCTGCGAAGTGTTTTAACCGGTACCATGACGTTCCCCGAATGGGCGGCGGATTTAGCTAAAACCGTGACAGATGCGTTTAAATACCGGGATATGCCCTTTGATAAACTGGTACTGGAATTGAATCCTGAAAAAGATATGAGCCGTACGGCGCTGTTCGATGTGCTGTTTCAATGGGAGAAGAAATCCCTTCCAATAACCACTGTTAAAGATTTAAAGATAAATATCGTGGAAACCAACCTGGGATGGGGAAAGTATGACCTGAGTGTACTGATGGGGGAAGGAGAAGAATCCGTTTCCGGTATTATCGTCTATAACCGGAATTATTACGATGATGCTTCAATTTCCCGATTAATTGATCACTACGGGGTTCTTCTTGAACGTATCGGGCAGGACCCTTCAAAAGAAATCTCCCAATTCTCCATCTTAACCGAAATGGAACGACAGTGGATATTGATGGAATGGAACCAGACCGAAGCCGATTATCCTGGAGACAAAACGGTTCAACAAATCTTTGAGGACCAGGTGGAAAAGACCCCCGATCACAAAGCGGTTGTTTTTGAAGATACTTTTTTGACCTATCGGCAGTTGAATCAACAGGCCAATCGACTGGCCCGTTATTTACGAATCCAATACAATATCAAACCGAATAGCCTCGTCGGTCTCATGATGGAGCGTTCGCTGGAGATGGCGGCGGCGATACTGGCGGTATTGAAAGCCGGGGGCGCTTATTTACCCATCGATGCGGAATACCCGGAACAGCGCATTCGCTTGATGCTGGGCGACAGCAGCGTATCGCTTTTATTGATGGGCAAAGAGCCCGCCCGTCATTTTTCCTTTACTTATTTGCAGGATTTGGCCACTGGTGGTTTGAAACCACATCGAACCGCACCGCGCCCCCAGATTAAAGATTTAAATTCGGTCCAATTTCCTGATCGAAGCCTTGTCAATTATGAAAAGTACGGCAAGTACATCGGTCAGGCAATCGTTAAAAACAGTATGTCCCTGCAAGCCACTCGCGGCTGCCCGTATAATTGTGCCTACTGCCATAAAATCTGGCCCAAAACCCATGTGTTCCGCAGCGCGGAAAATATTGTCGAGGAAGTGAAACGGTATCATGATATCGGTATACGACGATTCGTATTTATCGATGATATCTTCAACTTGAATGAAAAAAACAGCAGGAGATTTTTCGAGAAAATTATCCGGGATAACCTGGATGTGCAATTCTTTTTCCCCAGCGGTGTGAGGGGGGATTTGCTCACAGGAGATTATATCGATTTGATGGTGGAAGCCGGTACCGCCGGGCTTGCTGTTGCACTGGAAACCGTTTCCCAACGATTGCAAAAACTCATAGGCAAGAATTTGAAAATTGATAAATTGGAGAAAAATGTCGCCTATTTCTGCGAAAGATATCCCCATGTTATCCTGGAACTCTTTACCATGCACGGGTTCCCCACTGAAACCAGGGAAGAGGCACTGGCAACCCTGGATTTTATAAAAAGACACCAATGGATTCATTTCCCTTATATCAACATTTTGAGAATCTTTCCCAACACCGACATGGAAAAACTGGCACTGGAAAATGGAATCTCCAGGGAAGCCATTCTCAGCCAGGAAGATTTAACTCAAAATGACCCGGGAGAAACACTGCCCTTTGATAAAAATTTTACCCTGGCTTACCAGGCGAAATTCCTGGAGGAGTACTTCCTGTTAAAAGAACGCATGTTGTATGTTTTGCCTTATCAAATGAAGGTCTTAACAGGAGATGAAATGGTTCAAAAATACGATAGTTACCTGTCGGAAAAAATCAACTGTTTCGATGATCTATTGAACCTGGTGGGAATTGCCCGAGAGGAGTTGAGTGCCCGGGATTTCGCGGTTGAGGACCGGGCGGTGGTACCGGGTCTGAATGAGAGGATAAAAGAGATTTTTCCTGTAAAAGTACCTGATGAAGAAGCAATAAAGGTTTTACTGTTGGACGTATCCCAGGAATTCACCTGCGAAAGCAGCGTGGTCTACGATGTAGTGGAAGCGCCCCTGGGGCTGATGTATCTGATGTCGAACCTGTACCGGCAATATGGAAGCCGGGTGGAAGGAAAAATTGCCAAATCGCGGATCGATTTTGACAGTTATAACGAGCTAAACGCCTTGATCAACCAGTTTAAGCCGGATGTCATCGGGATACGGTCACTGACTTTCTACAAAAAATTACTTCATAAAACAGCGGCGTTAATTAAACAGTGGGGAATCGAGGTACCTATTATTGCCGGTGGCCCTTATGCCACCAGTGATTATGCCGCTGTACTGCAGGATCGAAATGTGGACCTGGTAGTGATTGGTGAAGGCGAGGTCACTTTCTGTGAATTGATTGGCAAGATAGTGGAGAATAAAGGGAAGTTACCGGGTGAAGAGGTTCTCAAGGATATCCGGGGGATTGCATTTATTCCTGCCCAGGAAAAGCAAACCGGGACGTTTGCGCGGGAAATCGTATTACTGGATGAAATCAAAGGTGTGTTGGCCCGGGAATCGGCTGAAAACCCGGAACCGGTCAACCGCCCCACTGACCTGGCATACACCATTTTTACCTCAGGTTCAACCGGCAGGCCCAAAGGGGCACTGGTGGAACACAATAACGTGGTACGCCTGATGTTTAACCGCCGGTTTCCTTTTAATTTCGACGACAGCGATGTCTGGACCATGTTTCACTCCTACTGTTTCGACTTTTCGGTATGGGAAATGTTCGGTGCCCTGCTGTACGGCGGGAAGCTGGTCATGGTGCCGAAAAAAATAGCTCAAACACCGTGGGCCTTTCTAAAATTACTGGAAGAGGAGAACGTAACTGTATTGAACCAGGTTCCCACCATGTTCACTAACCTGGCCGCAGAAATACTGGAAAACGAAAGCAAGAGAAAATTGGCGTTAAGATATATCATTTTCGGAGGCGAAGCGTTAAACCCGGCATGGTTGAAACCGTGGCATGAGAGGTACCCGGAGGTTAAGCTGGTTAATATGTATGGCATCACCGAAACCACCGTACATGTGACCTATAAAGAAATCACCCGCGAAGAAATGCAGGGGGGTAGGAGTAATATTGGAAAACCCTTGCCTACTTTATATTGTTATATCCTGGATAAGAGTCAACAATTGGTCCCGGTGGGGGTCAGCGGTGAAATTTTTGTTGGGGGAGAAGGCGTATGCCGTGGATATTTGAACCGGCCGGCCTTAACCCGGGAGAGATTTATTCTCAGCCTCTATATTGAAGATGACCGTTTGTACTGTTCGGGTGACCTGGGCAGGTGGTTAGCCGCCGGGGACATAGAGTACCTGGGACGAATCGATCAGCAGGTCACCATTCGTGGATACCGCATCGAATGTGGGGAGATCGAGAGCCGCTTATTGGCGTTTAAAAAGATAAAGGAAGCCGTGGTCATGGCCAAACCCGTCAGGGATAATCAATGCCTGGTGGCTTACCTGGCAGCCGATGAAGAGATCCAGATCAGTGAGGTACGGGAGTATCTCAAAAAGTTTCTGCCCCTTTACATGATACCTGCTTATTTTGTCCAGCTTAAACGTTTTCCCTTAACCCCCAGTGGTAAGATCGATAAGAAGCTTTTGCCCGAACCGGAAACCGGTATTCAATTGGAAGCCGCATATGAGGGTTCGAGAAACGAAATGCAGGCGGCATTGGTAAAAATATGGCAAGAGGTATTGGGCATTGAGAACATGGGGATTCAGGACGATTTTTTCAGCCTGGGGGGGGATTCCATAAAAGGAATTCGCGTAATCAATAAAATACAGGAATGGCTGGAAGAAGTGGTTCATGTGACGGTGCTTTTTGAATCGCCAACCATTGTCGAGCTGGCGGAAAGATTAATTGGGCTGCAGCAGCAAAAAGAAGACATGGATACGGATACGGATAACCGGGTCGATGAAGTCAACGTCGCGGAATTTTGCCGGGCTGTCCAGCCGTTGCCGCCGCTGGGGAAGGTAAAATCCAGGAACCGGACGGCTGTTTTTATTTTATCTCCCCCCCGTTCCGGTTCGACCCTGTTAAGAATTATCCTGGCCGGTCATCCGCAGTTATTTGCTCCACCTGAATTGGAACTGCTCTCCTTCCATGCCCTGCAGGATAGAAAATTCGCCCTGGGGGATAAATTTTTAGCTGAAGGCACCATCCGGGCCATCATGGAAATCAAAAACTGCGGTGCCCAGGAGGCCAAATCCATCATGGAGGAATTGGAGGAGAAAAATATTACCACCCTGGAGTTTTACAGGATCATGCAGGAATGGTTGGGAGACAGGATATTAGTGGATAAAACACCCCTGAATGCCCTGGGCCTGGACGCCCTTAAGCGGGCAGAAGCCTGTTTTGATAAGCCCAAATATATCCATCTCCTTCGAAATCCCTATGCGGTGATTTATTCCTTTGAGGAAGCAAGGCTGGATCAAGTATTTCGAGTTGAACAACGGTTTCCTGCCCGGCAATTAGCAGAAATCGTTTGGTTGGTCAGCCATCGAAATATCCTGGAATTTTTTAAAGACATACCGGATTCTCGCAAACATATCGTGAAATTTGAAGACCTGGTTTCCAGGCCGGCTGTGATTGTCCAGGGAATCTGTGATTTCCTGGAACTGGAATATCACGATAAAATGCTGCAGGTATACCAGGATTCGGAAAATAGGATGGTGGATGGTATTTATTCGGAATCCAGGATGATCGGGGACCCCAAATTTTCCAGGCATAAGCGCATTAATCCCCGGGTAATAGATAATTGGGAGAAGGTACATAAAAAGGATTTCCTGGGAGATATTACCCTGGAAATGGCCCTATCCTTCGGGTATTTAAAGGCAAAAGCAAAAACCCCGGTAGAGTATATGAAAATAGAACCTGTTGAGGAGAGCGAACACTACGAGGTTTCTCATGCACAGAAACGCCTGTGGGTGTTGTACTGGTTCGAGGAAGAACAGATCGCTTACAACATACCCAGTGCATATTTATTTGAGGGGGAATTAAATGTAAAGGCCCTTGAAAAGGCCTTTGAAACCTTTGTGAAACGTCATGAAATCTTGAGAACAAACTTTATTGAAGTGGAAGGAGAACCCAGGCAAAAGGTTCATGAATATAACCATGAACGATTTAGAATCGAACATATTGATTTAACCGGGGATAGGGATGTGGAAAATCGTGCCCGGGCAATAGCGGATAAAGAAGCCATAACAGTATTTGACCTGGAGAAAGGGCCCTTAGTGAGATTAAAACTGCTTTATTTAGAGGAATACAGGTATGTGTTGTTGTTCACCATGCATCATATTATTTTTGATGGTTGGTCCAGGGGGGTGTTTGTGAGGGAGATTATCCTTTTATACAATGTTTACCTCGAAGGTAAAGAGAATCCGCTGCCGCCGCTGGAAATTCAATATATGGACTATTCCGCATGGCATAACAAACTGTTAAAAGAGGGGAAATTAGAAGACCATCAACAGTACTGGTGGAAGAGATTCAAAGGGGATATCCCGGTATTGGAATTGCCCACGGATTATCCACGGCCGGCAGTGAAAACCTATAATGGGAGGAGGCTTTGTTTTGTATTGGAGCGAATGCTGGGTAACAGTTTAAAGGAATTGAGTCAATCGATTGGGGGCAGTTTGTTCATGGTTTTATTGGCCTCGGTGAAAGTACTTTTATACCGGTATACCGGGCAGGAAGATATAGTTATCGGTTCCCCTGTTGCCGGCAGGATTCATGGGGACCTGGAAAACCTGGTGGGATTTTTTTTGAGTATGCTGCCACTGCGGACTCAATTCAGCGGCGAGGTGGGTTTCCGCGAGTTCCTGCTTCGAGTTAAAGACACGGTGCTGGGTGCCTTTGAACACCAGGTATACCCCTTCGATTGCCTGGTGGATGACTTGCAAATCGAACGGGATTTCAGCCGGTCGCCCTTGTTTGACGTGATGCTGGTACTGCAAAATACGGAAAAAGGAATCGAAGGGGGGGAGAAAATGAAGGGCGTACATGTCAGAGGTTTTTTCGCGGATTTCCCGTTAAGTAAGCATGATATTACTTTTACCTTTGAGGAAGCGGAAGAGGAGATATTGCTTTTTATCGAATACAATACCGATTTATTCGGGCAATCCCGGGTAGAACAGATGGCCGCCCATTACAAAGGAATAATTACTTCGATTCTTAAGGACCCCGGGGTCTCCCTCAATCAAATCGCTTATTTGTCGGATGAAGAAAAACACCAGTTACTGGAAGATTTTAACGATACAACAGTGGATTATCCAAAAGATAAAACCATCCACCAATTATTTGCAGAGCAGGCGGAAAAGACATCGGACCATATAGCTTTAGTTGGCAGTTGGCATGATGCGCTGGCAGTTGGGGGGGCAGCGCCCCCGGCCAATAAGGGAGAAATAGCCGGGAAAACGGTGCCCAAAGCGGTGCAGTTAACATATAAGGAATTGGATCGAAAATCAGATCAATTGGCACATTTATTGAGGAGAAAAGGTGTTGGACCCGATACCATTGTGAGTATGATGGTAGAACGGTCGGTTGAAATGATAATTGGGATAATAGGAATATTGAAAGCAGGGGGTGCTTACCTGCCTATTGATCTAGATTATCCACGGGAACGAATTAATTACATGTTGGCCGACAGTAATGCAAAGGTCTTGCTGGTTGCACCAGCAGACCTGGTTAAGGTTAAAGAGGAACCCATAGAAATAATTGATATTTCTTGTTTATCAATTAATTCAACTTCAACTTCAACCACAGGTTTCTCTTCCTTACCCTCAACCTTAACCTTGAGCAAGGCTGGCTCGGCTAACCTTGCTTATGTCATTTACACCTCCGGTTCCACAGGGAGGCCCAAGGGGGTGATGATAGAACATCGCAGCGTGGTGAACCTGGTATATGGTCTCAGGGATGTTATTTACAGCCGGTATTCTTTGCCGTTGCCGTTGAAGGTAACGCTGACGGCGCCGTATGTATTTGACGCATCGGTGCAGCAGGTGTTCGGTGTTTTGCTGCGGGGGTACAGTTTATACATCGTATCGGAGTTAAGCAGGATGGATGGGAGGCGACTTCTTGGATTTTTTATAAAATATGGAATCGACGTCTCCGACGGAACACCGACACACATCCGGTTGATGAACGGCGCTCTGTCAGAGAGCGGGATGGACATATCGGGAATTTCGGTTAAGCATTTTATCATCGGTGGTGAAACGATGCCGCAAACAGTAGTGGAAGAGTTTTTAAATTATCTTCAGCCCAGACCTCCAACTATTACCAATGTTTATGGTCCCACCGAATGCTGCGTGGATTCCACGTGGTTCGAGGTCAGGCCGGATACGGTGGGGGAGTTGGAGACGATTCCTATCGGGATTCCGATGCCCAATTACCAGGTTTATATACTGGACAGTAATCAATATCTAGTACCTCCCGGCATTCCTGGTGAATTGTGCATTTCCGGTGCCGGGGTCGGCCGTGGGTATCTAAACCGACCTGAATTAACTGCGGAGAAGTTTGTTTTAGCTCATAGCTCATGGCTCATAGCTGATAGGAGGGAGAAGAAAGTTAGCAGTCCTGGAGATCTCCCTATGAGCTATGAGCTTTCAGCTATGAACTACTTTTACAAAACCGGTGACCTGGCCCGCTGGCTGCCCGGCGGTGATATCGAATTCCTGGGGCGTATGGACCACCAGGTGAAGATAAGAGGGTATCGGATTGAATTGGGAGAAATTGAACATCAACTGGAATCCCATGAGGAAATAAGGGATGCGGTGGTAATCGCCGAGAATCAAAGTTTGTGTGCATATATCGTTTCGGAAAAAAAGTTTGAAGTATCTAAACTGAGGGAATATTTACTATTGAAATTACCACATTACATGATACCCTCGTATTTTATGCAGATTGAAGAAATCCCGTTAACTCTCAATGGAAAAGTGAACCGGAAGGCATTACCGGAACCCACAGTTTTCCGCGGTAAAACCTATATTGCACCGAGAAACCTCATCGAAGAAAAACTGGTGGAGATATGGTCGGAACTCCTGGGAATCGAAACCGCTGTTGTGGGTATCCACTCAACGTTTTTCGAATTGGGTGGAGACTCGTTAAAAGCAGTCATGATGACAGCGAAGATTCATAAAACCCTTCATGTCCGCGTTCCCCTGATCGAATTATTTAAAACACCCACCATCGCCAACCTGGCCGAATACATTAAGAGTGCTGAAGAAGATAAGTTCATATCTATCGAACCCGTGGAAGAACGGGAGTATTACCCGGCACCGTCGGTGCAGAAAAGAATATACTTCTTGCAATATATAGAGAAAAATAATACCGCTTACAATCTTCCCCAGGGGGTTATCCTGGAAGGAAACGTGGATAAAGCAAAACTGGAAGATGCATTTAGTGAACTGATTAAACGACATGAAAGTTTAAGGACATCGTTCCATATGATTGATGACGAGTTGGTCCAGAGGATTCATAAGGATGTTGAATTCGAAATCGAGTATTATAATAAAGACAATCCGAAATCGCGCAGAGACCAACATCGAAATCGCGCAGAGACCAAACAAATTCAAAATTCAAATTTCCAAAATTCAAAACAAATTATCCTGGATTTCGTTCGCACTTTTAATTTGTCTCAGGCACCGCTGCTGCGAGTGGGATTGGCCGAAGAGGAAGAAAAAAAGTACCTCCTGGTGGTTGACAGCCATCATATCGTGATGGACGGCACTTCCCTGGAAATTTTAATAAAGGAATTCTGGGATTTATATAATGGGAAAATCTTACCGGCGTTAAGATTACAATATAAAGATTTTGCCCTGCGGCAGGTCCAATCTGTTAACGCCGAAGTCCTGGAGAAACAGGAAAAATATTGGTTGAACCGGTTTTCCGGGAAGCTGCCGGTATTGAATGTCCCCGTCGATTTTGAAAGAACAGAAACAGGAAGGCAAAATTTTAAAAGTGATTATATCCACTTCTATATCGGTAAAGAAGAGAAGGAGAAGTTAGAGAAGTTGGCTGATGAAAAGGAAGTGACTTTATTTATGATATTATTAGCCGTATACAATGTGTTATTGTTAAAATATACCGGCCAGGAAGACATCATTGTGGGAATCGTTGCAGCCGGAAGAAATCACAGTGACCTGGATCGCATTATCGGTATGTTTGTCAATACCCTGGCATTACGAAATTTTCTATCCTTTGAAACGAGTTTCAGTGATTTTTTGCAGCAGGTGAAACAGTGCACCCTGGAGGCTTTTGAGAACCAGGATTACCCTTTTGAAGCCCTGGTAGATAAGTTGTCCGTTAAACGGGATATGAGCCGGAACCCCTTATTCGATACTCTCTTCCGCCTGCAGCACGCAGCCCGGGAAACAGCGGACAACCATATACCGGCGGATTTGCACGTTAAGCCCCTTATGGTAACCAATGAGGCAATTAAATTTGATTTAAAATTTGTTGCTGTTGAAAGCGAACAGGGGATAAATTTTTCTTTCGAATATTCCCGGGATTTGTTTAATTGCGAAACCATCGAGAGAATGGGTGAGCATTTTAAGAATTTAGTGGATGAAGTGATAAATAAACCCGGGGCCCTGGTATCGGAATTAGAGATGCTCCGGGAGGTGGAAAAAGAAGTACCGGTCCCCAGGGAGTTAAAAGCCGACTTTGCCCTTTGACCCATTTGATACAGGTTTGGGAGTACGGAGTACAATATGAGAGAAACAATTGATTGTCTGTTTATCGGGCATAATGATGTGGACTTTGTGGAATATGAGAAGCGGATTCGCTTGCAGGGGATTCATTCCGGTGCGTTTCGGGATTTGAATTTGAATTTTATTGGATACAATGACAGACCCTATACTGCCTCAGGGTTGTTTAATGCCCTCAGCATCGATAATTCTTCAGCTTCTGTTTTTAGTGCGGCCATTGCCTACCTGGGGACCTACTTATACCGGCGAGGGATTTCCTTTGATTATGTCAACGCCTTTCAAGAGGAGAAAGACCGCCTGTTATATATGTTAAGACACCAGGATATTCTAACCGCAGCCATTACAACCACTTTATACATGGATATGTTTCCTATCCTTGAGATTATGGATTTTATAAGAACCCACAATACCAGGGTTAACGTCGTTGTGGGAGGGCCCTATATTCTATCGCAAGTTCGTTCCTTACAACCCGATCAATTAAACTATTTATTCGAATCCATTGGTGCTGATTTTTATGTCAATAGTTCCCAGGGGGAAGCCGCGTTGGTAGAAATTATTCGTTCATTAAAAAATAATTCCTCCCCGGCTCGAATAAATAATATTTATTACAAAACCCACAGCGGGTATNNCACAGCGGGTATGTCTCCACTCCAGTATCAATGGAGAATAATAAATTGTCTGAGAACATGGTCAATTGGGATTTATTTGCTCCCCGGGTTGGAGAGAGTGTTGCAGTCAGAACGTCAATATCCTGTCCTTTTTCCTGTTCTTTTTGTGGGTATCCCGAATATGCCGGGCCGTACCAGACAGTAGATGTGGGACTCATCGAGGGTGAATTAAATCTCATCGATAAAATCGAATCTGTGAAAAGTGTTAATTTTGTTGACGATACCTTTAATGTGCCGGTGCAGCGGTTTAAAGAAATTCTTCGCAGGATGTCCGGGAACCGCTGCCGGTTTAAATGGCACTCCTATTTTAGATGCCAATTTGCCGATGAAGAAATGGTGGAGTTGATGAAGGAAAGCGGATGTGAAGGGGTTTTTTTAGGGCTTGAATCGGGAAATAACGAAATTCTAAAGAATATGAAGAAAGTTGCAGACAGAGAAACGTATCTCAAAGGAATTGAATGGTTGAAGAAATACGACATTGTTACCTTTGGCTCCTTTATTATCGGGTTTCCCGGGGAAACCTCCGAATCTATCCGGGATACCATGGGTTTCATCGAAGAGAGCGGCCTGGATTTTTTCAGGGTTCAACTCTGGGCTTGTGAACCCACCGCTCCAATTATGAGGAAGAAAGAAGAATATCGCCTGGAAGGAGCCAATTTTGAATGGTCTCATGCCACAATGGATGCAAAGACTGCGGCGGATTGGGTCGATAGAATATTTTTATCCCTGGACAGACCCATCTGGGTTCCCCAGTATAATTTTAACTTTCAACGTATTTTTCATTTGCTGCACAGGGGAATGAGCCTGGAAAAAATTAAAGGATTTTTACAATTATTTAATAGGGGGATAAGGGAAAAATTGATCAACCCGTATAAAAGGGAAGTGAGCGGGGAAACAATCGATCAAATAAAGAAGTTGGATGAAGATATTCTTTATTGGGATTTGAATGAAAATGATCCGGATCAGGACGTCAATATCTTTGATAAATACAATGCGGATTTTGATATTTAGCGATTAAAGAAACGAGGAGGACCACGAACGGAGTGTTAACCATGAAGCAAGATACCGATAAAAGCCTGGTGCTGACCACCTCCAGGTTCATTAAGCAGAGGAAATACTGGTTAAATAAATTAGCCGGGGATATTGCCGAAGCAAAAGTCGGTTTATTTTCAGAACACGGAAGACCTTCAACAGGTCGGGAAGGGATTGAAAACATTATCACCGATCCCATATCGGACCGCCTGATCCAATTAAGTAAGGAATCGGACCTGTCGGTTTATATTATCCTGTTAACTGCATTAAAGATATTGCTCTATCGGTACACTGGCAGTGAAGACATTACGGTCGAATCGCCCCTATTCAAACCCAATATATCGAAGGAGACCCTGAATGACCGCCTGTGGATACGGGATACGATTCATGGTGAAATGGAATTCCGGGATGTATTGTTTAAAATCCGTCAGTCTGTATTGGAAGCGTATGAGAATCAGGATTACCCATTGGATGAGCTGGTGAAAGAGTTCAACAGTGCCCGCGGGGATAAAGGTATCCACCGGTTTCCCGGTGTAAAATGCTTATTAGAAAATATCCATCTCCAGGAGGAAGAGGATCCCGCAAGGGAAAGTCTTGTGTTTTCCTTCTATAGGGAATCCGAATCCTGGCGCGTAACAGGCCGTATTTTCTATGACCCGGGTGTGTTTGAAAGAGATGAAGCAGAGCGTCTGGCATCTCATTTCACAGGGATATTGAACCATTCAATCCGGGAGGTAAATATAAAGGTTTCAGCGATCCGGTTTTTGTCTGAAGAGGAAAAGAAACAGTTGATTTCAATATTTAATAATACGTCGCGGGATTATCCCCGGGATAAATGCATTCATGAATTATTTGAAGACCGGGTGGAGAGGGCACCGGACAGAATGGCTGTAGTTGGCAAGGAGGAGAAAACCTGGGAACCATTACAGTTAACCTACAGGGAATTAAATAAGAAGTCAGATCAATTCGCCTGTTTATTAAGAGAAAAAGGCGTTCTGGTGGACGATATCGTTGCAATAAAGATGGAACGGTCCATTGATATGATTATAGGTATATTGGGAATATTAAAAGCCGGGGGAGCCTATTTGTCCATTGATCCCGGTTACCCGGCGGAACGGATTAATTATATGTTGAAAGACAGCAATGCAAGAGTTTTGGTGAGTGAGGTGAGTGAGGGAACTGAAGTGGTAAAATTGAGTGAAATGCACGAGGAATTCCCCACTTACCTTACTCACCCTACTCACCTTACTCAACTAAATATGGCTTACGTGCTTTACACTTCCGGTTCTACCGGGAGGCCAAAAGGAGCGATGATCGAACATTATTCGCTGGTTAACCGGCTCTATTGGATGCAGTACAAATATCCCCTTGATGAAAGGGATGTTTTGCTTTTAAAAGCAGATTTCGCCTTTGATGTATCGGTAATGGAAATGTTCTGGCCTCTTATCCGGAGTGCACGGTTGTGTCTCCTGGAGCCGGGAGGATTAAAAGAACTTCCTGTCCTGTTGAAGGCCATTGAAAAATATAATGTCAGTTACATGCATTTCGTCCCTTCCCTGTTGGACCGGATACTGGAATACCTGGAGGAGTTTGGTGAGATGAGCCGGGTATCCAGCTTGAAGTGGATCACTGTTGGTGGGGAACCTCTGCGGGCGAGTACACTGCGGAAATTTAAACGGGTGTTGTATAAAACAAAGGGAATCACGCTGCATAACATGTATGGTTTGACAGAGGCGGTCATTGATGTCACCAATTACGATTGCCCGATGGAAAGCGAAAGGGACCGGGAAGCGGCGAAGGTTCCCATTGGCAGTCCCATCGATAATATTCGCATATACCTCCTGGATAGAGAGATGAATTTACAGCCGGTTGGGACCCCGGGCCAGTTATGCATTAGCGGAGATGGTCTTGCCCGGGGTTATATAAACAACCCGGAATTGACCGCAGAGAAGTTTGACCATGATTTATGGGATTTTCAGGATTACCAGGATGAGAAAAATTATCAAAAGCTTTTGCGGGGGGTCCAGGGGGGCAGTTTTCTCGAAAAGAGCCCCTCTGGTCGCCGAAGGCTTTACAAAACCGGTGACCTGGCCCGCTGGCTGGCGGATGGGAATATCGAGTTCCTGGGGCGCCAGGATTATCAGGTGAAGGTAAGGGGATACCGGATTGAATTGGGGGAAATCGAAAACCATTTATTAAATCATGAAAAAATAAAAGGGGTAGTGGTGGTTTTTCGGGAGACAGGTGCGGGTGACCCATATCTTTGCGCCTATTTTGTGAGGTCAGGTGTAAAACCTGCCCCACCAGTACAGACCATGGTGTATGGGCAAGAACAGGAAATAGATGCCGGGGAATTAAAGGAATATTTAGCGCAGTCACTGCCAGGGTATATGATCCCATCTTATTTTATAGAGATTGACAAAATCCCCTTAACACCCAATGGGAAAATTAATCGGAGCGCTTTACCTGAGCCGGAAATCGGTGAAGAAAAAATCTATATGGCACCCCGGGATGAGGTAGAAAAGAAATTGTCCCGAACCTGGTCGGAGGTATTGGGAATTGAAGAACGGTTGATTGGCATCGATTCCAATTTCTTCGAATTAGGCGGTCACTCGCTGCGAGCCATATCGCTGATGTCGAAAATACAAAAGGAATTTGATGTATTGGTTCCTTTTGTGGAGTTCATTAAAACACCGGTTATCCGAGAATTGGCAAAGATAATCAAAGAATCGACGAAAACTCGATTCGAAGCCATCGAACCAACAGAGAAAAAAGAATATTATGAACTATCTGCGGCACAAAAGCGGCTGTATGTTTTACAAAAAATGACACCGGTCAGTATCGTCTACAATATGCCAAAAACGATGGAACTGGAAGGCGACGTGAAGCGGTTGAAATTGGAAGAGATTTTTACCCAGTTGATCCACCGGCATGAAGGATACCGGACCTCTTTTGAAATGCAATCCGGGGAACCGGTCCAGAGGATATATGACAGGGTAGAATTCGAAATCGAGTATTATTTAGCCACAGAGGCGGTTGGCGACCGCAGCCCAACAGCAGAGGACACAGAGGAAATAGGAAAAATTCATAATTCAAAATTCATAATTCAAAACTCTTTGATCCGGCCTTTCGATTTATCCCGGGCGCCTTTGCTAAGAGTCGGTCTCATCAAAATAGAAGATGGTAAATATGTGTTCATAGTGGATATGCATCACATTGTTTCGGACGGTATATCCATGGATATATTTATAAAAGAATCCATGGCCCTGTATGAAGGAAAAGAGTTAGCCGGGTTAAAAATACAGTACAAGGATTTTGCAGAATGGCAGGGAAGCGAACGTCGCAAACAGTCCCTGGAGAAACAGGAGGGATACTGGTTGGCTCAATTTAAAGAAAACGTACCGCAGCCGGGAATCCCCACGGATTTTCCCAAAACCGGAGAAGAGGGAGCTGAGGGAGACCGGGTATATTTTGAGATAGATATCGAAGGGACGACCGCTTTAAAGGAGTTTTCACTGCAAGAAGGCGCCACCCTTTTCATGATGGTGCTGGCAATATACAGCATTTTTTTATGGAAGATAATCGGCTGCGAATGCGAAGATATCGTGGTGGGCACAGCGGTAAGCGGCCGTGGACACCCGGACCTGGAGCCTGTGATCGGCATGTTTATCAATATGCTGCCCTTACGAAACCGGCTGTCGAGAGAAAAAACCTTCGAAAAATTCCTGGCGGAAGTCAGGGAAAACACTGTGCGGGCCTTTGAAAACCAGGATTACCCCTTTGATGACCTGGTGGAGAAACTGGGTGTAGAAAGGGATATCAACCGGACCCCTTTGTTCGATACGGCCTTTTCCTTTAACACCGGGAGCCCATGGGAGCCCCCGGTCATCCCGGACTTAACATTAAGATTCCATAATTCCCAGCGGTACACAGCAAAGTTTGACCTTGTCCTATTTGCCGTGGACACAGGGAATACCCTGAAACTTGCCTTCGAATACAATACCGCACTGTCCAAAAAAGAAACCATCCAACGATACACCAGGTATTTCAAGGAGATCGTGTTTATCCTTTTGACCCACAACGATATTCCCCTGGAAGAAATCAAAATCACCCATGAGTTGTTAATCCCAAAACCTGCTGACCAGGAAATCAGTTTCAACTTTTAAGTCTATATTTAAAGGATGATGATGACCAATAGAAATTATTCCGAGCAATTGGTGATAGCGGCCGGGCAAAATACCAGGGAACGGGATTATTGGCTGGATAAATTGCACGGTTTTACAGCGAAGAGCATGTTTTTCTATGATTTCAAAAAAACAGGAACATATAAGGGCGAAGAAGAAAACGATTACAGGTTGGAATCGGTGGAATTCAAGTTTACTTGGGAAGATTTTGTAAAATTATCCGGGCTCGTCAGCGGGTCCGACTATGCGTTAAATGTTGTGTTGGTGGCTATATTGACGGTATTACTCAATAAGTATACCGGCAGCCGGGATATTACAGTAGGCACGCCAATTTATAAGCAGGATATCGAAGGGGAGTTTGTGAATACGACCCTGGCCCTGAGAAACCAGGTAGACAACAGTATGACCTTCAAAATACTGTTATTGCGGGTGAGGCAAACCATTATGGAAGCCGTTGAAAATCAATGCTGCCCCATTGAAATAGTTATCCGGGATCTAAACCTGCCCTCCAGCGGCAGCGATTTTCCTCTTTTCGATATTGCGGTTCTACTGGAGAATATTCATTATAAAGAATATATCCGGTATACCTGTCCCAACATGGTATTTTCTTTCAAGCGGGAAGACAGCACTGTAAGAGGAATGCTGGAATACAATGTTTATCGTTACAGGGAGAGCACGGCAAAAGGGATTGCCGGGTATTTTACCTATCTGGCCGGGCAATTGTTATCCCATATGGATTCGAAGCTCTCGGGCATCGATTGGCTCCCGGGGGAGATGAAGAAACAACTGTTATTCGATTTTAACGACACCGGGGCCGGCTGGCCGAAAGATAAAACCATTGATGAGCTTTTCGAGTCCCGGGTCCGGCAGTTCCCGGACAGGGTCGCGGTGGTATATCACCGGGAGCAAGTAACCTATGGTGAGTTGAGTCAAAGGAGCAATAGATTGGCACGGTTATTAAGGGACAGGGGCGTGACCCGGGACAGTATTGCAGCAGTGATTATGGAGCCGTCGGTGGAAATGGTGGTGGGGATATTGGGAATATTAAAGGCTGGGGGCGCCTATTTGCCCATCGACGTTCATTATCCCGCCAGTCGTGTCTTATCCATGCTGCAAGATTGCCGGGTATCGGTGATACTGCTGAAGAACAGCAGGTTAACGAATCTTATGTTTTCTAGTTTAGCGTGTGTAAACCGCATCAGGCAGCGGCCGGTGGTAACCAGCCCACGCAGGCAAATAACAGACCTGGACCGGCTTCCTTTTCCCGATCGTTCCCTGGTGGACTACCGGGAATACAATCGTTTCATCGGTATTTCAATGGTGAAAAACAATATCTCACTGCAAGCCACCAGGGGGTGCCCTTATAATTGCGCCTACTGCCATAAAATCTGGCCTAAACGCCATATTTCCCGCTCGGCGGAAAATATTTTTGCAGAAGTAAAATGCTATTACGATATGGGGTATAGAAATTTTACTTTTGTGGATGATATTTTCAACCTGGATATGAAAAACAGCCGGCGATTTTTCGAATTGATCCTCGAGAATAACCTGAAGGTGCATTTTCACTTCCCTGCGGGGGTTCGGGGGGATATATTGACTGAGGACTATATCGATCTCATGGTGAAAGCAGGCACCACCAGCATTGCTTTAGCCCTGGAGACCGCATCCCCGAGGCTGCAGAGGTTGATCGGGAAAAATTTGAATATCGAGCGGCTTCGGGAAAATGCCCGGTATTTTACGGAAAAATATCCCCATGTCATCCTGGAACTTTTTACCATCCACGGCTTCCCCACCGAAACCAGGGAAGAGGCCCTGTTAACCCTGGAGTTTATCAAGAGCCTGAAATGGGTGCATTTCCCTTACTTTCACATCTTGAAAATCTTTCCCAATACGGACATGGAAAAACTGGCCCTGGAAAAGGGTATTTCCGGCCAGGCCATACACAATTCCGAGAACCTGGCCTACCATGAACTACCCGACACCTTACCTTTTGAAAAACGTATTACCCTGGAATGCCAGTCGGAATTTTTCAATGGGTATTTTTTATCCAAAGAGCGCTTATTAAAGGTCTTACCCTATCAAATGAAGGTGCTCACCGAAGCCGAGCTGGTTCAAAAATACGACAGTTATTTACCTGTCCCGGTGAATCGTTTCAGCGATTTACTGGAATTCACAGGTATAAGGGAAGAGCAGTTGGGGGGGGCGGCATTCCCGGGTAAAGACACCAAAGAGCTGCAGGGTATCCATGAAACAATGCAAAAACACTCCCCCGCTCACAGGTCTTCCAATCATGCCTTACGGGTTTTGCTCCTGGATTTGTCTCAATTGTTTCCCGGGGAGAGCGATATGCTGTATGATGTAGTAGAGGCGCCCCTGGGTTTAATGTATCTCCTGACCTATATAAACCGGCAGTTCGGGAGCCGGGTAAAGGGAAAGATCGCGAAATCCCGTATCGATTTTGACAATTATGACCAGTTGAGAGCACTCCTGGAGGAATTCCCACCGGATATCATCGGAATCCGGACATTAACCTTTTACAAGGAATTTTTTCATCGAACGGTAGCCATGATTGTCAACTGGGGATTCGATATTCCCATTATCGCAGGCGGTCCCTATGCTACCAGCGATTATGAACGCATCCTGGAAGACCCGGGGGTGGACCTGGTGGTCCTGGGTGAAGGCGAGCTTACCTTTGGCGAACTCATTGGAAAAATCCTGGAGAATGGTAATAAATTGCCCGGTGAAGAGGTTTTAAGAGATATCCCCGGGCTCGCTTTCGTACCCGGCAAAACCGCGAGAGCCGGGTCGGCGAAGAAAAACTGCAGCGATATTGTTATAATGGATGCCGTGGATTTCGCATCCCCTGCGGGCTCACCTGCCGGGAATCCCCCAAAAACCGGTCAATCCACGGACCTGGCTTATATTATTTTTACTTCCGGGTCTACTGGCAAACCCAAAGGGATGATGATCGAACATCGAAACCTGGTCCGGTTGATGGTTAATGATAAATACCCCTTTGATTTTAATGAAAACGATACCTGGACGCTGTTTCATTCCTATTGTTTTGATTTTTCCGTATGGGAGATATTCGGGTCGCTGGTGTACGGGGGGAAACTTGTGGTCATTTCCCGGGTAACGGCCAGGGACCCGCGACAATTTCTAAAGATACTAGTAACGCAAAGGGTTACGGTACTCAATCAAACGCCGTCGGCATTTTATCATTTAATGAATGCGGAAACGGATTCGCCGGTTACGGGATTGGCGTTAAGGTATGTTATATTTGGCGGTGAAGCTTTAGCGCCGATAAAACTGAAGCCGTGGTGGGAAAAATACCCGCATATTAAATTCATTAATATGTACGGGATTACCGAGACAACGGTTCATGTTACCTTTAAAGAAATCGGTGTAATGGAAGTAGAAGAAAATAGCGCGAATATCGGGAGGCCCATTCCCACATTAACCGCTTATATAATGGCTGACAACCTGGATTTACTGCCTGTGAGCGTGCCCGGGGAATTGTTCGTGGGGGGCAGCGGCGTGGGAAGGGGATATGTTAACCGGCCGGAAATGAGCGTGGAACGGTTCACGCGGAACCCGTATAAGGATGAAACCCTTTACCGTTCCGGTGACCTGGTGCGCTTACTCCCCGATGGTGAGATGGAATACTGCGGGCGGGTGGACCACCAGGTTAAAATCCGGGGATTCAGAGTAGAGCCGGGGGAAATCGAGAGCCTGCTGCTCAAACATAAAGATATCAAAGACGTTGTGGTACTTGCTGTGGAACGGAAAAGCCAGCCGGGTCAACCCGCAGCCGAAAACAAATCTATTTGCGCCTATGTGGTGCCTTCGAGGGAGAGTTTCGATAAAGAAAGCGGTATGGACATCCCTGCATTAAGGAAATATTTATGGGGAGAATTGCCCGATTATATGATCCCTTCGTATATTGTTCCCATGGAAAAAATACCCCTGACCGTCAATGGAAAAATAGACAGGCAAGCGTTACCCGACCCGGAAGCCGGGATTACCACGATCAAAGGTGCTCATACCGCACCCAAAACCGAAACCGAAAAGCGATTGGCCGCGTTGTGGGCGGAAACCCTGGGAATCGAAAAAGAGAAAATCGGAGTAGATGATAATTTTTTCGAGCTGGGAGGTCACTCGTTAAAGGCAGCCAAACTGGAAATCAGTATGCATAAGGCCTTTGAAATAAAAGTTCCCATGGCAGAGATATTCAAAACCCCATCTATAAAGGATTTGGCTGTTTATGTGGAGAAAGCAGCAAAGAATCGATATGTATCCATAAGCCCGGTACCAGAAAGGGAGTTCTATCCCTTATCTTCTCCCCAAAAACGATTATTTTTCCTACACCAGTTTCAATCGGAGAATGAGAGCTATAATGTCCCTTTCCTGTGTATGCTTGAGGGAAAAATTGATCCGGGGAGAATGGAAGAAACCTTTGGAAAATTGATCGATAGACATGAAAGCCTGAGAACGTCTTTTCTTTTGATTGACACAGAGCCGGTGCAGAAGGTGCACCAGCCCCGGGAAATTGAATTTGCCATCGAGTATTATGATGCAGTGAATAGGGATGATATCATTCAAAATTTTTTCCGTTCCTTTGATCTCTCAAAGGCGCCGCTGCTGCGGGTGGGGCTCATTAAGGAAGAAGATCAAAAACACATCCTGATGGTGGATATGCATCATATTATTACGGATGCCTTTTCCATGAGCATATTTGTAAAAGAATTTACGGTATTGTATGCAGGACAGGATTTGCCTCCATTACGCCTCCAGTATAAAGATTACGTTTTATGGGAGAACAGCTCAAAACAACAGGCGAGCATCAAGGTCCAGGAAAAATATTGGCGGGCACAATTTGAAGGCGATATCCCGGCATTACTGTTACCCACGGATTACCCCAGACCTTTACGGCAAAATTCCCAGGGCAGTGAGATACGCTTTACCCTGGGCAGCGAGGAGTGCCGGAAATTAAAAGCCGCGGCAGTGGAGGAAAATGCGACACTATATATGGTTTTATTGGCTTTATACAATGTATTTCTTTCAAAACTGAGCGGCCAGGAGAGTATCATTGTGGGTACTGCCGCGGCCGGGCGAAGGCATAAAGACCTGGAATCGATTATCGGCTATTTTTTAAATACCCTGCCCCTGTGGAACTTCCCCACCGGTGAAAAGACCTTTTTATCGTTTTTCAGGGAAGTGAAACAAACCGTATTAAAGGCCTTTGAAAACCAGGATTATCCCTTTGATGACCTGGTGGAAAAAGTTGTGAAAAACAGGGCTGGCAACCGCATGCCCTTATTTGATGTGATACTCGGCGTCGATAAGCCGGGAGAATCACCTGTAAAGATACCTGCTGTGAGTTTAAAACCATATCCCGACTATGAACGAAAGGTATCCACTTATGACTTGATTTTGCTGGCCTATGATATGGGAGAAACCCTGTCCTTTCGAGTCAAATACAAAACCACCCTATTTAAAGAAGAGACCATAAAACGTTTTATCACTTATTTCAAAAATATCGTATCCACTGTATTGGAGGATCCCCTGGTTAAGTTAAAGACCATCGAGATTGCATCGGAAGATGAGAAAGAGGAATTGTATTCAATGATTGAGAAAGATGAAAGTGAAATACTCATTGATTTTAACCTTTGAGCGAAAAAGGAGATGGAAATGAAAGCTGAGACCATTGATTGCTTATTTATCGGCCCCAATGAGATGAATTTCCCGGAATATGAAGAAAGCGTCAGGAAAATGGGAGTCCATTCCGGGGCGTTCCGGGATTTAAGCTTAAACTTTATCCGGTATAACAACAGACCTTATCACGCCATGGAATTGTTTAATTTATTTTGCTGCGGTAACGGTCCGGTGGGTGACCGTATCGAACCTGTGTCCATGGGAGAAGTGTTGAGCCCGGCGATTGCTTACCTGGGAACCTTTTTAACAAAACACGGCTTTACCTTTGATTACATCAATTCGTTCCAGGAAGAAAAAGAGGAGTTGGAAAGAAAATTAAAAAAGAATAATATTTTAACCATTGCCATCACTACCACGTTATACATTTCTCCGTTTCCCATTTTCGAGATTATGAATTTTATTAAAAAGCATAATCGCACTGCCCGGGTAATCGTGGGGGGGCCTTTTGTGGCCACTCAAATTCGTGTTTTGGACAGGGAAACCCTGGAATATTTATTTGAGTCTATCGGAGCTGATTTCTATGTATACAGTGCCCAGGGTGAGGCCGCGTTGGTGAATATTCTTCGTGCATTAAAGAAGAACTTGCCGCTGGAGGAGGTCGCTAATATTTATTATAAAACGGATAACGGTTATGCCGTGACCCCGGTAATAAGGGAGAACAATCGATTGGCTGAGAATATGGTAAGGTGGGATTTGTTTGCGGATCGCTGCATCGAGTATGCGGCGATTAGGACGTCCGTATCGTGTCCCTTTTCCTGTGCTTACTGTGGGTTCCCCGAACATGCCGGAAAATTTCAAACCGCACCGGTGGAAGCCATTGAACACGAATTAAATCAACTGGTTAAAAAAAACCCGGTGAAGTGTCTTCATTTTACCGATGACACCTTTAATGTTCCTTTAAAAAGGTTTAAAGATATTCTCAGGATGTTGATCAAAAACAAATATGGATTCAAATGGAACTCGTTTTATCGCTCCCAGTATGCTGATAGAGAAACCGTGGAGTTAATGAAGGAAAGCGGGTGTGAAGGGGTTTTTATGGGCATCGAATCAGGAAGCGATAAAATCCTCAGAAATATGAACAAAGCATCCCGGGTTGAAAAATATTATGAAGGCATTGCGTTGTTAAAAGAGTATGATATCGTTACCCATGGATCGTTTATTATCGGTTTTCCCGGGGAAACCATGGAAACGGTTAACGAAACCCTTGAATTTATCGAAAAAAGCAAGATCGATTTTTACCGCTGCCAGCTTTGGTATTTTGAAGCCATTACACCGATTGGGAGGCAAAGAGAAAAATATAATATTGAAGGTTCGAATTTTGAGTGGACCCATGCCACCATGGATACCGGGACAGCATGCGACTGGATAGATAAAATATTTTTCAGGTTTGATGATCCGGTCCGGTTCCCGTATTATTTTGATTTCTTTGACATCTTTCGTTTAAAACACCGGGGATTGAGCATGGACCAGATCAAAAATTTTATGCGCAATTTTAACAACGGCGTAAAAGAGAAATTAAGGAATCCATCTCAAGAAGAAGCCGGATGCGAAGTCATCGTTGCGTTAAAGGGTTCATTAATCCAAGATAATGCCGTAACGGTTGAAGCGGAAGACAGTTTAGAAGAAGAAGATATTTATGTGGATTTAGACCTGGACTGAGAATTATAAGGAGGCAGTATGTTAATTACCACGGAAAAGGTTGAGGCGGCAAAGACCTACTGGCTGAGGAAACTGTCTGCAGATTTAACTGAAGTTAAATTGATAACGGATTTTCCCAGGTCAAAGCAGTATGAATATGAAAAGGGAGAACATCGTTTTGCTTTACACCGTGATATAACAGGGAAAATACTGCATACCAGTAAAAGCAATCATCTATCGATTTATGTCATTCTCCTGGCCGGGCTTAAGGTGCTGCTTTTTAAAATCTTAAACCAGGATGATATTATTACGGCGTCTCCCACTTACAGTAAGAGCAGCCAGGAGTATAACCGGTTTGTACTTTTCCGGGATTTTTTATCGTCTTTCATGAGTTTTAAAGAGGTTTTGATCCAGGTTAAAAAGACCGTTGAGGAAGGGTATAAAAAACAATATTTCACGGTAAGTAAATTACTCCAGCTTTTGGATATAAAGAGCGATTTTTCGTTGTTTCGAGTGATTTTGGTGCTGGAGAGTATTCACAAACGGGAATTTGCGGCTGAAATTATCGATGAATACGAAAATGATATGACACTTTTTTTCAGGGTAGAGGAGAGGGAAGAGGAAATAGAGGGCAATATCGTATACAATGCAAAACTGTTCAAACCCGATACAATGGAGCGGTTGTTCGATTGGTATTCGCGGGTCCTGGACCGGGTATTGGATGATAAAAACCTGGTCATAGGGGAAATCGAGTTCCTTTCGGAAAAAGAAAAAGATGTCCTGCTTAATACGTTTAACGACACGGAAAGGGATTACCCGGCCGGCAGGACGATTCATGGATTGTTTGAAGACCAGGTGGAAGAGACACCGGATGGTACGGCTTTAGTGGGTGCCCACGAATTACACGAACCCGGGGAGAGGAAATTACAACACCACATTACCTACCGTGAATTAAATGAAAAAGCCGGCGGATTGGCGCAGGTGCTGCGGTTAAGGGGGGTAAAAGCAAATACCCTGGTGGGTATTATGCTGGAATCATCGCTCGAGATGGTCCTGGCGATACTGGGGATATTGAAAGCAGGGGGAGCGTTTTTGCCTTTAGAAAAGGATAATCCCGGGGATCGCCTCACGTATATGCTGCGGGATTGCAGCGTGGATATTTTAATAAATGATGGAATAGACGGTCCCGGCAGGGATATCCCAATAATAATAGATATTTCCGATCCTTCGCTGTATCTGGCAGAGGGTAAAAGTTTTGTTTTTAAGGGCAATCCCACGGATCCGGCTTACGTTATTTATACTTCCGGGACCACGGGCAAGCCCAAAGGAGTGATGATCCGGCACTTTAGTGCGGTTAATATGCTTGCCTGCCGAGCGGACAATTATAAAATGAATCCCGGGGACACGGCGCTGCAATTGTTTTCTTATGCCTTCGACGGTTTTATCACCAGCTTTTTCACCCCGGTGATCTCCGGGGCAAAGGTGGTATTGCCCACGGAAGAGGGAAGAAAAGATATATCCCGGATAACGGAAATCATTCCAAAACACTGCATCACTCATTTTATTTGTGTGCCCCAGTTGTTCCTGGGAATCATTGAAAATCTTACCCCGGGGGAAGCCGGGACACTAAAGGTGGTGACGCTGGCCGGGGACAATATTTCCTTAAACATCCTGGAAACAGTGCGACAAAAAAACGAAAACCTGGAAATTGCCAATGAATATGGCATAACCGAAGCCTCGGTGATGTCCACGTTGAACAGGAACCAGGAGAAGAATGGCCGTATAACTATCGGTCGGCCTATATGGAATACAAGAATTTACATTGTGGACGAGCGGATGCTGCAGCAGCCCATTGGAGTGCCCGGGGAATTGTGCATTGCGGGTATTGGTATTTCCGAAGGATACCTAAACAACCCGGAATTGACCGCAGAAAAGTTTGTCGACTATAGGTCCTATAGGTCCTATAGGTCCGATAAGACCTATATTCTCTACAAAACCGGTGACCTGGCTAGATGGTTGGCGGATGGGAACATTGAGCTGTTGGGCCGGCTGGACCGGCAGGTCAAGCTAAGGGGTTTACGCATCGAATTGGGANNGTAAGTTATAAAGATATCAAAGAGGCCAGGGTCATGGTCAAGGAAGATGCCAGGGGAGACAAATATCTATGTGCTTACCTGGTATCGCATTCGGGTAATGAACCGGAGATATCTGCGTTAAAAGAATACTTATCCCTGGAGCTTCCCGGTTATATGGTCCCCAGGTATTTTGTCCTGGTGCCGGAGATGCCCCTGACCCGCAATGGAAAAGTAGATGTCAAAAAGCTGCCTTTACCGGAAGTAGGCGGGAGGGATAATTATGAAGCGCCGGTGGATGATGTAGACAGGAAGCTGGCCGACATCTGGGCAGAAGTACTGGGCTTGAAGCCAGAGACCATTTCATTAAATGACAACTTTTTCGAACTGGGTGGTCATTCGTTGAAAGCCACCATCCTGGCAGCAAAGATACACAGGGAATTTAATATAAAAGTACCGCTGGCAGTCATCTTCGATATACCTGTGATGAGGGAATTATCAGGATATATAAAAGATGCGGCAAAGGAAGACTTTATCTCAATCCAGCCCATGGAGAAAAAGGAATTTTATGCGCTGTCGTCGGCCCAGAAGCGGTTATATGCCTTATACCGGATGGACCCGGGGAGTACCGTTTACAACACGTATACGGTCATGCGGCTGGAAGCCGAACCGGACCGGGAGATGCTGGAGACCGTGTTCCCCAAATTAATAGAGCGGCATGAGAGCTTAAGAACGTCTTTTGTGCTGGCAGCAGAGGAGCCGGTGCAGCGGATTCATAATGAAGTGGCGTTTGAAATCGAGTATGAGGGGAAAAATCCGAAACAAATCATCCGGGATTTCGTTCGTCCTTTTGACCTGTCCCGGGCACCGCTGCTTCGAATCGGGTTGGTAAGGTTGGAGGGGAAAAAACACATCCTCCTGGTGGACATGCATCACATCATAACGGACGGATCATCCCAGCGGGTCCTGGAATCGGAATTCAAGGCGCTTTATGCCGGGGAAGGGTTAAGTCCCTTAAGGCTTCAGTACCGGGATTTTTCAGAGTGGCAGAACAGCAGCCGGCACCGGGAAGCGCTAAAGCAGCAGGAGGAATACTGGCTGGAGTTGTACAGGGATGAATTACCGGTACTGGATTTACCCATGGATTTTCAGCGTCCTGCAGTGCAGAGTTTTGAGGGGTCCTCGGTGGTTTTCGGGATAGGGGAGGAGGAAAATATAAAATTAGTTGAACGGGTAAAGCGCAGCGATGTCACCCTTTATACATTCGTTCTTGCCGGGTTCTATATCCTGCTGTCCAAACTCGGCGGCCGGGAAGATATCGTGGTGGGTACACCAGTGGCGGCAAGGCGCCATGTCGATCTTGAAAAAATAATCGGGATGATGGTCAATACCCTTGCCCTGAGAAATTACCCGGCTGGTTGGAAAACCTTTAAAACCTTTTTAACAGAGGTCAAACAAAATACGATACAGGCTTTTGAAAACCAGGAGTATCCCTTCGAGGAGCTGGTAAACCGGGTGACAGGGCAGAGAGATGCCTGTCGTAATCCCATGTTTGATGTGATGTTCAATTTCCTGGAAAGACATGAAATCCAGGCGGAAAAATCTTACAGTCGCAGCGATCCCGATTTAAACCTTCATCGGAAAAGCATTGCCAAGTTCGATTTAACCTTGACATGCATGGAATTCGCTAATGAGGTTTTATTTAGTTTCGAGTATTGTACCGACCTGTTCGATTCTTCTACCATCGATCGGTTTATCCGTTATTTTAAAAGAATAATCCACCAGGTCGTCGACAATAGTGAAATCGCTGTGAGTGAGATCGACCTGCTTTCTAGCGAAGAACTGGAAGAATTTAACGATACCGAAGCCTGGTACCCGGCAGACAAAACCATCCATGGTTTGTTTGAAGAGCAGGTGGTAAGAATGCCTGATGGTGTTGCTGTGGTCGGGCATGGATGCATGGATGCATGGATGCATGAGGAGGTACATATAACGTATCGTGAATTGAATAAAAGATCGGATCAATTGGCACAGGTTTTAAGAGAAAGAGGCGTCCTGGTGGACGATATTATAGGAATTATGATGGAGCGGTCCGTGGAAATGATTATCGGGATGCTGGGGATATTGAAGGCTGGCGCTGCCTATCTGCCCATCGACCCGGATTATCCGAAGGAACGCATCGATTACATGCTGGCTGACAGCAGTGCCAGGATTTTGGTGAGTGAGTTGAGTGAGGTAAGTAAGGTGAGTGGGGAAATTGAAGTTGTTAAGTTGATTGAATTGAGCAAAGAACTCCCTACTCACCTCACTCACCTTACTCACCCTACTCACCTATGCTATGTCATCTACACTTCCGGGTCTACCGGCAGGTCCAAAGGGGTCGCTGTCCAGCATTCCTCGATTGTAAACACGTTGTGGTGGCAGAAAAACTATTACAGTTTTAATACGGAGGAATCCGTGCTGCAAATCCCCTCGTTTTCCTTCGACAGTTCGGTGGAAGATATATTTACACCATTGATCAGCGGTTCCAGGCTGGTCTTAATCGAGCAGGGGAATCGATTTAACCTGGAGTACCTGGCAAAACGGGTAATCGATCAAAGGATCACTCATTTTTTGATTACCCCGGGCCTTTACCGGGCATTTTTAAATGACATAGCGGGAAGTTTGACAGGGTTAAAAACAGTAATCCTGGCAGGAGAGAGTTTCACCGTGGAGTTGGTGAACGATCACTTTAAGAAGTTGCTTGCCGTGAAATTGTACAATGAGTACGGCCCGACAGAGAACAGCGTTTGCTCTACGGTCTATGAATTCACCGGTGATAATGATGTGCGAATAGGGAAACCCATTAATAATGTTAAGGTTTTTATTCTTAACCGGGGTGGTGGATTAAACCCGGTGGGTGTTCCCGGTGAATTGTGTCTTTCAGGGGCAGGTTTAGTCCGGGGGTATTTGAATAACCCGGAGTTAACTAATGAAAAGTTTTTGCGGGGGTCCAGGGGGCAGTTTTTACAAAAAGAGCCCCCTGGCCGCCGGAGGCAGAAATTATACAAAACCGGTGATTTAGCTCGTTGGCTGCCGGATGGCAATATCGAATTTTTAGGCCGGATGGATGAGCAGGTAAAGATACGGGGGTTCCGCATCGAACCCGGGGAAATCGAAACGCGGCTGCAGGAGCATGACAAAATCAGTGAAGCCGTGGTGATTGCCAGGGAGGATGAAGGGGGCGAGAAATATCTCTGTGCCTATATCGTGTCAGAAGTTGAATTGACCGCCCTTGAGGTGAGAGAATACCTGGTCCCGGGACTGCCGGATTACATGATCCCCTGGTCTTTTACAAGGTTGACCAAACTTCCGTTGGCTCCTAACGGCAAGATCGACCGCCGGGCCCTGCCCGAACCGGAGAAAATATGGCCAGGAGGTGATATTGAATACGTTTCACCCAGGAATGAGGTTGAAAAAACATTGAAGGAAACCTGGGAAAGCGTATTGGGCAGGGATAAAATAAGTATAACCGATAACTTTTTTACTCTAGGCGGCGATTCCATCAAGTCTATCCAGGTGGCGGCACGAATGAAAAAAGCAGGATACCGTGTGGAGATGAGAAATATTTTCCGATATCCCTCCATAGCGGAACTGGCTGCGTTGGTAAAAAAAGAAGAACGGGTACCGGACCAATCCACAGTGACAGGAACCATACCCCTGACTCCCATCCAGCAGGCTTTTTTCCAGGAACAAAAAATAGACCGCCATCATTACAATCATGCTGTCATGCTTTACGCAGAAGAAGGATTCGATGAAGAAGCGGTCAGAACCGTATTTAAAAAGATCCAGGAACATCATGATGCCCTGCGCATGACTTACAAAGAAGAGAAAGGAAAAATAATTCAGACCAACCATGGATTGGAATACCCCTTTTCCCTGGAGGTATATGAGTGGCAAAACCGCGAAAATGTCGAAGACGTCATGCAAGAAACCGTCAACCGGATTCAAGCAAGTATCCGCCCGGGAAAAGGCCCGTTGATGAAACTGGTGCTGTTTCATCTAAATGACGGCGATCGGTTATTAATCATCATCCACCACCTGGTTATCGACGGCATCTCCTGGCGAATACTGTTCGAAGATATCGAGACGCTGTACCAGCAGTATAAGAAGGGAGAGAACCTGGAACTTCCTCCAAAATCGGATTCCTTTAAGTTATGGTCTGAGAAGTTATCCGGGTATGCCGATAAAGAAGAATTCCTCCGCGAGAAACACTGGTGGGAAAAGTTGGAATCCACGGATGTACCGGTTATTGAAAAAGATTTCCACCAGGCCGACAATTACATGAAAGATGCGCAGCACCTGTGGCTCCGTTTAGACGAAGAAGAGACAAAGAATCTACTAACAAAGGCCAATGAGCCTTTTGGAACGGAAATTAATGATATATTATTAACTGCATTGGGTCTGGCAGTAAAGAAAACCTGGGGGATAAATCGCGTTTTAATCGCGCTTGAGAGTCACGGCCGACAGGAGATCGTAAAAAATGTCGATGTCAGTCGTACCATTGGCTGGTTTTCCAGTGTCTACCCGGTGTTGTTGAACCTCTCTTACGACACGGATTTATCCCGCCAGGTCAAAGAGATTAAAGAGAATTTACGGCAGGTACCCAATAAAGGAATCGGTTACGGCATATTGAGATATTTAACATCACAGGAGCATAAAGCCGGCCTGGAATTTAAGTTAAATCCTCAAATCGGTTTTAACTATATGGGGCAATTTGATGCGGATGTGGAGCAGCACACCTTTAAAACCAGCCGGGAATCAGTGGGAAACGTCCTGGGTCCCCATATAAAACGGGATTATGAGATTGATATCTCCGGGATGATTGCCAATGGGTGCTTGTTCATGTCCATTATTTACAATAAGACCCAGTACAGGGAGGTAACCCTCCGGGGATTCCTGGAACATTATAAGGCAGAACTTCGGTGCATTATTTCCTACTGCTGCCAGGATAGAGGGAGGGAATTAACTCCTACTGATTTGACCTTCAACGAATTGAGCATTGCTGAAATCGAGGTGGTGGAAGCGATATTTAATAAAGAAAATAAGGGAAATATAAAAGACATATACCCGTTGTCGCCGATGCAGGAAGGCATGTTTTTTCACTGCTTATATAATACCTCCGCTTCCGAATACTTTGAACAGGTTTCTTATCGTCTTTATGGGGATTTGAATAAATCCTGGGTAGAAAAAAGTTTAAACGAACTGTTAAAACGACACGATATCCTGCGCACGGCATTTATCCACGATGTATTCGACCGTCCGCTGCAGGTGGTATTAAAGCAGCGGCAGGTGGATTTTTACTTCGAGGACCTTACTCACTTAATTGATAAGGAAGAGAAAGCCTTATATATTAAAAAATTTAAAGAGCAGGACCGACAGCGTTCCTTTGAGCTGGACAGGGATGTGCTGATGCGGGTTTCCCTTTTCCGGACGGATGATAAGGAATACGAACTGACCTGGAGTCATCACCACCTGTTGATGGATGGGTGGTGTGCAGAGATATTGATTTCTGAGTTTTTAGAAATTTATAGCAGTTTACTGGAAGGCAGGTCCTGTGGATTACCGGAAGCGGTTCAATATCGAACCTATATCCAATGGTTGGAACAAAAAGATAAGGAATTATCCTGGAAATACTGGCAGGAATACCTGGAAGGATACGAAGAGGCAGCGGTTATTCCCAGGATAGATAAGCCGGGGGGTACTGAAGCAGGATACAAACTGGGAAAAATGGTTTTCCCCCTGGACAGGGAAACAACAAGGGGCCTGGATAACCTGGCCATAAGAAACCAGGTAACTTTGAACACAGTTATCCGGGCGATCTGGGGAGTTATCCTGGCCCGGTATAACGACAGGCAGGATGTGGTATTCGGCGCAGTGGTTTCGGGCAGACCCCCGGATGTGGAGGACATCGAAACCATGGTAGGGGTATTTATTAATACCATCCCGGTGCGCCTTCGCTTCGATGTCAAAACCACCTTTAAGGAATTGATCCGCCGGGTCCAGGAAGATGCCGTGGAAAGCGAACCCTACCATTATTACCGGCTGGCGGAAATTCAAGCCCAAACCCCGTTAAAACATAACTTACTGGACCATATCCTGGCATTTCAAAATATCCGGCCTGGCGATCGGGATCGAAAGAAGGCCAAAAACAGTGAAAAATCCAGTAAAGGCCTGGAATTGGAGCTGGGAAGTTTCGAAACCTTCGAACACAGCAACTATGACCTGAATGTGGTGGTAAACCCCGGTATGCAACTTCGTATATCCTTTCATTACAACAGTAATGCCTATAAAAAAGAATGGCTGGAACGAATCTTTTATCACTTCAAGCAGGTGACGGTTCAAATTTTAGAAAACGAAGAAGCGGTTATCGTTCAATTGGACTTTTTATCCGCGGATGAAAAATCCAGGCTGATCAAAAGAATATGGGGTGAAAAAGGAAAATTGCCCTGTGATGATACGGGAATAATGGGAAACCGGGAAAAAAGCCTGGAAGCTAAATTCAATTTTTAAAGGAGTCATTTTAATGGAAAAAGTGATTGACTGTTTATTCATCGGTCACAATGAGATGGATTTTGTCGAATACGAGAAGAACGTCAGGAAGATGGGAACCGCTTCCGGTGCGTACCGGGACCTGGGCAAGAATTTTATCCTGTACAACAACCGGCCCTATCCGGTATCCGAGACCTATAATTTATTTTACTGCAGCGGTCCGGGAGATTCCACGCAGATGAAACCCCTGGGAATGGGAGAAACGTTTAGCAACGCCATTGCCTACCTGGGCACTTACTTAAATCGACGGGGAATGACCTTCGATTATGTGAATTCTTTTACGGATGAAAAAGATCGATTGGCGGAGAAATTGAAGCAGGAAAATATTCTTACCATAGCCATTATCACCACGTTGTATGTGGCGGCTTTTCCCATTCTTGAGGTCATGGATTTCATCAAGACGTACAATCGAACCGCCAAGATCGTTATCGGCGGTCCTTATGTTACCACGCAGGTACGCACCCTGGAGCCGGAGGAGTTAACCTTTTTGTTCAAATCAATCGGGGCGGATGTGTATGTGAACAGTTCCCAGGGAGAGGCCGCGCTTGTGGAGATTATTCATGCACTGAAAACCGGTCACCCCTTGCACCGGGTAAAGAATATTTATCATCAATCCGGCGATGGATACGCGGTTACGCCCTTCCTGCAAGAAGATAATAAACTATCGGAGAACATGGTGAACTGGGATTTGTTTGCCCCCAATGCGGGCGAGTATGTTAATGTCCGGACTGCCATATCCTGTCCTTTTGCGTGTGCCTTTTGCGGGTTCCCGGAACATGCCGGTAAATATCAACCCGCGGAAGTTGCCGCGCTGGAGCAGGAATTGACTCAACTGGATAGAATCGGGACGGTGAAAAGCGTATATTTCATCGATGATACCTTTAATGTGCCGATAAAGCGATTTAAAGATATTCTCCGCATGATAATCAAAAACCGATACCGTTACCGGTGGCACTGCAATTTTCGGTGTCAGTTCTCGGACCGGGAGATGGTGGAATTGATGAAAGAGAGCGGCTGTATAGGGGTGTTTTTAGGCATTGAATCCGGAAACAATCAAATCCTTAAAAACATGAACAAAAAAGCCAGCCGGGAAAAATACCTGGAAGGTGCTGCTTTATTAAAGGAGTATGGAATCGTGACCCATGGTTCCTTTATCGTGGGCTTCCCCGGTGAAACCGAAGAAACCGTCAATGATACCATCTCCTTTATACAGGAGAGTCAACTGGATTTTTACCGGGCCCAGTTGTGGTACTGCGAGACCATTACCCCCATCTGGCGGGAAAGAGAAAAATATAAAATCAAGGGTTCTCAATACGAATGGAGTCATGCCACCATGGATTCCAAAACAGCGTGTGACCTGGTGGATAAAATATTTTTCACCATCCGGGATTCCGTGTGGGTTCCCCAGTACAATTTCGAGTTTGATCACATGGTGCATTTGATCCATCGAGGCATGAGTATCCGGCAGGTTAAAGATTTTCTCAAAGCCTTTTATACGGGCATAAGAGAAAGAATGGAAAACCCCTCGCGAAAAGAGGTGAGTTTTGAAGTGATCCGGCAGTTAAAAAGCGCCCTGGGAGATGAGAGACCCCCGGATGAGGGGATTGAGGATGCAGTTAATATTGTGACCAAGTACCAGGCGGGATTTACGTTTTAATACCCGGGCACTGTGACGATGAAATTGAAAACGATGGTTGGCAGAAAATGAACCGCAAAAAAATGAACGATAATCGCTGTGTCGGATCTAAAAATGCCGGCCCGGGGCGCAGCAGTGTCTACTTACGTCCCGGTAGTCACATTTTGGGTCCTAATAAGAACGAAAACGGTTCAAAAAACCATTGGTTTGAGCGCAACCGGAACATCGTTGGTCTTATTAAGGACATCATGGGAATGGACTGTCATTTTTGTGGGTGCGTCAGGGACATTTTCGGTCTCAGGAATCACATTTGCTGTCTTATCAGGGCCATAGGTGGTCCTAGTAGTCATTTCTATGGGCGCATAAAGAACATTTGCGGGCTTAGTGGTCACACTTGCTGTCTTACCGGGAACATAAATGGTCCTAATAGTCATTTCTTTGGGCGTAGTAAGAACATTTTTTAGCCGGGTGGTGTTCGATGTTAGATATAAATCAAATCGATGAAAACTTTTTACTTTCCAGTTGGAATTATATCAAGCAGAAGGAGTATTGGGCGGGTAAATTGTCCGGGGATACCGGGGGGACCGGGCTCTTAATTAAAACCGGCAGCAGTGGTAAGCCGGCTTCCCCGGGTCGAGAAACAGTGAAAATCGATATTCCCGTTGATTTATGCAGCCGGTTGATGCGGTTATGCAGCCAGTCCGATCTGTCCCTTTATATTATTTTGTTGACCGGCATAAAAACATTGATATATCTTTATACCCGGGCTGAAGATATCATCGTGGGTTCCCCGGTTTACCGGCCCAATGTATCGGGGGAAACCATCAATGATTTTTTATTTATACGGGATACCGCCGATGGCAACTTTACCTTTAAGGAGTTTTTAATTAATGTCAGGCAGTCGGTGTTGGAGGGTTATGAGAACCAGGATTACCCGTGGGAGAAACTGGTTCGATACCTGCATGGTGCAGCGGAAACCGATAGTCCATTCTTTACCGATATCGTATGCTCATTAAAAAACATTCATGACCCTGCGTCTGTCGAAGAAAGGGAAAATATGCTTATTTTTTCCTTTGAAAGAGAGGAAGAGGAGGTCCGGGGTAACCTTTCCTTTAACCCCGGAGTTTACGAAAAATATTATGTGGAACAAATTCCCGGTCATTTCATTAACATATTGGAGGCGGCGCTTCAAAGCATAGATACAAAGATCTCCGCGATAGCCATCGTGTCGATAGAGGAAAAGAAGCGGCTGCTGGAGGATTTTAACCGCCGGGAAGGGGAATACCCCAGAGATAAAACCATCCATGAATTATTTGGCCGGCAGGTAGAGAGGGTACCGGATTGTATTGCGGTGGAATACAGGGATGAACAATTAACCTACGGGGAGTTGAATGGAAGAGCGAACCGGTTGGCGTGGGTACTGCGTTCAAAGGGAATCGGTCCGGATTGTATCGTGGGATTGCTGACGGAGCGTTCGCAGGAGATGATGATCGGCATGCTGGGTATAATGAAAGCCGGGGGTGCTTATTTACCCATTGATCCGGGATACCCCCGTGAACGCATCGATTATATACTGAAAGACAGCAATGCTTCGCTTCTACTCACCGGCCTTGAATTATTGGACGATTGTAGGGGCACAGCATGGGGTGCGGCGCACCCAGCCCATAAAGGTGCCCCTACATCTTCACCTGCAGCCTGTAACCTGCACCTGTCACTGGTTTATGTCATCTACACGTCCGGTTCTACCGGCAGGCCCAATGGTGTGCTGATCGAACATTCCGCGTTGATTAATTTTTTATATTCTTTTTGTGATCGGTTCAGCCGGGTTTTTTCCCCGGGGGATCGCTGTTTAAGTTTGACCAACATATGTTTTGATGTCAGTGTTTGCGAGTTGTTTTTGCCCCTGGTTTTCGGTTCCGGGCTGGTGTTGATGCCGGATGAGGATATCTATGACATTGAGAAAATAGAGAATATAATCGTTAAAGGATGTGTAACGTTTGCGTACTTACCTCCTACCTTGTTGGAGGAGATATGTGCCGGTATCGGGTCTTCGGGCGGGACGGTAGTATTAAATAAAATGCTGGTAGGGGTGGAACCCATAAAAGATTATGTATTGGAGAGTTATGTGCGTTTGAACCCATTGCTGGAGATTGTCAATGGTTATGGTCCCACAGAAGCCACCATATGTGCCGCCTTTTACGACTATCGATCTCACGAACCCGGAGGCAAAAATGTTCCTATTGGAAGGCCGCTTTCCAATACAGCGATAATAATAATGCATTCCAGGGGCGAGGTGGTACCGGTGGGTGTTCCCGGTGAATTATGTATATCTGGCGCGGGGCTTGCCAGGGGATATTTAAACAACCCGGAATTAACCGCAGAGAAGTTTTTATCAGTTTCTTATAGGTCCCATAGGTCCTATAGGTCCTATATTTCTTTTAAAAAAATCTACAAAACCGGTGACCTGGCGCGGTGGTTGTGGGATGGTAATATTGAATTCCTGGGTCGCATTGATCACCAGGTGAAGATCAGGGGTTACCGGATCGAGCCGGGTGAAATCGAGAAGCAATTATTGACACACCCTGATATAAAAGAAGCCGTGGTGGTGGTCAGGGAGCATGAAGACGGTGGTAAAGATAAATACCTCTGTGCTTATATCGTGTCGAAAAGGGCTTTGGCGGCCAGTGAATTGCGGGAGTATTTAGCGAAGAATTTACCGGAATTTATGATACCCTTTTATTTTATCCGGATTGCTGAGATTCCCTTAACTCCTGCTTGTAAAATCGACAGGAAAGCATTACCTATCCCGACGTTCAAGTCGGACCGGGAGTATGTGGCCCCGGGGAATGAAGTGGAAGAAAGGCTGGCTGAAATATGGTCCGGGGTTTTGGGAATCGTAAAAGAGGTCATCGGTGTATTTGACAATTTTTTTGAACTGGGGGGGCACTCGTTAAAATCCACCATACTGGTATCCAGGATACATAAAGAACTTCATGTAAGAATACCCTTAGCCCAAATTTTTAATACCCCGACAATCCGGGAATTATCCGGTTATATCGCAGGGGCGGTGGAGGACAAATATGTCTCGTTGAAACCGGTGGAGAAAAAGGACTATTATCCGGCGTCGCCTGCGCAAAGGCGATTGTATTTTTTGCAGCAGATGGCACCGGGCAGCACGGTTTACAATATTCCCCAGGTACTGCCCCTGGGGGAAGATATCGACAGGAAACGAGTGGAAGAGACCTTTCGAAAGTTAATTGCCAGGCATGAAAGTTTGCGAACCTCCTTTGAAATGGTAGGGGGCAGTCCTGTGCAGAGGGTGCATGACCCCGGTGACATTGAATTTTCCATTGAATATTGCGGTTATAACGCACCGAGTCCGAACCAGGAAGCAGGTGATAGGGAAGTGTTAATTGCTCATTTTATACGTCCTTTTGATTTATCTTTTGCCCCGCTTTTGCAGGTGAAGTTAATAACCGCGGTTGAGGGGGAGAATGTATTGTTTATCGACCTTCATCACATCATCATGGACGGTACGTCTCATAAGATATTGGAACAAGAATTCAGGGATTTATATGGAGGGAAAGAATTACCGCATCTGCGGGTTCAATATAACGATTTCTCGGAATGGCAAAACCGCCGGGAGATGAAAGAAGCCATGAAACCCCGGGAAGCGTATTGGTTGGAACAATTTAAAGGTGAAATCCCGGTGCTTCATCTTACCTATGATTTTGACCGACCGGCGGTGCAGCGTTTCGAGGGCAATTACGTCAACTTTATCCTGGAACAAGGCCGGTGCAGGACTGTAAAGAACCTGGCAAAAGAGTTGGATGCCACGCTTTTTATGATTTTGTTGGGTGTGCTTAATATTTTTCTCTCAAAACTCAGCGGGCAGGAGGATATAATCGTGGGTACCCCTGCGGCGGGCAGGCGGCATGCGGACCTGGAAAATGTCATGGGCATGTTTGTCAACACGGTTGTGCTGCGCAATTATCCCTCCGGCAATAAAAACTTGAAAGCCTTTTTGCAAGAACTAAAGCATCGCACCCTGGAAGGTTTTGAGAACCAGGAGTATCCGTTTGAGGAACTGGTAGAAAAACTTTCCCTGCCAAGGGACATCAGCCGAAATCCCCTGTTCGACGTTATGTTTAACCTCCTGAACCAGAAAGAGTATACTGTTGATATTCCTGCGGAGGTCCCGGAAGGAAGAGGGGGTTATTGCCACTGCAAACGAACGTGCAAATTCGACCTGATGCTCAATGCAGTGGATTTCGGCGATGTGCTCCTTTTCACCCTGGAATACAGCACCAACCTCTTTAAAGAAGAAACCATCGAACGGTTTATCGCTTATTTCAAACAATTGGTTTCCTCCATTGGTGCGGATGACAATCAACCATTGGTCCTACTGGATATTATACCCGAAGAGGAGAGGGAGCAACTGCTTTACCGGTTCAACGACACGGAGACGGTTTACCCGAAAAATAAAACCATTACTGAATTATTCCGGGAGCAGGTGGAGAAGACGCCGTTGGCTGCTGCGGTGGTATTCGAGGCTCGAAGGATGACGTACAGGGAACTGGACGTCGTTTCCGACAGGATTGCCGGGGGATTGATCGAGAACCACGGCGTCACCGCTGGTGATATCGTGGGGCTTTATGTTCCCCGGTCCCTGGAGGCCATTATCGGGCTGATGGGGATTTTAAAAGCAAAGGCGGCCTGTCTTCCCATTGATCCCGCGTATCCAGGGGAGCGGATTAATTATTTACTGGCAGACAGCCGGGCAAAGGTCCTGGTGACCGGTTCATCTTTATCAAAAGGTATCGAGTTCCAGGGCGGCATCGTGGATATTGGCCGGCTGGAAAAAAGCAGGGTTTGTGTCAGAGCGGCAAGCAATGCCGAAGGGGCGGCATATGTGATCTATACCTCCGGTTCCACCGGTAGGCCCAAGGGCGTTTTGTTAAACCACATCGGCATCATCAACCATGCCCTGACCAAAATAAAGGTACTGGAAATCGGTCCCGGGGATGTTATGTGTCAGAACCTGAATATCGGATTTGTGGCCTCCATCTGGCAATTTTTCGCTCCCCTGCTGGTGGGCACAAAATATCATATCTACCCGGGAGAAATTCTCACCGATCCCTATGCATTCTTTTCCAGGGCGGGTGCGGACCGGTTGACCGTGGTAGAAGTAGTGCCTTCGTTCCTGGGGGCGTACCTGGAGGTCCTGGAAACAGGAGAACCCTGGATTCCCCTGGATTCTCTGAAAGTACTGGTATTAACCGGGGAGAAGGTGAACCCGATCCTGGTACATCGATTTGTTTCCGGGTACCGCATTCCCCTGGTGAATGCGTACGGTCAGAGTGAGTGTTCGGATGACACCCTGCATTACCGGCTTCCCGCGGATCCGCCGGTTTCCTCCGTACCATTGGGACGGCCGTCCCATAATACCCGGGTTTTTACATTAAATGAAGCGCATCAACTTCAGCCTGTGGGTGTACCCGGGGAATTGTATATCGGCGGTGACGGTCTGGCCGAAGGTTACCTGAATAACCCGGAGTTAACCGCAGAGAAGTTTATTAACCTTCCGGAACAGGTAAGCCTGTTCCCTACACCCGACTCACCCACTCACCCACTCACCCACTCAACTATATACAGGACCGGCGACCTGGCCCGCTGGCTGGCAGATGGAAATATCGAATTCCTGGGTCGAATAGACAACCAGTTAAAGATAAGAGGATTCCGGGTGGAACCGGGAGAAATCGAAAGACAACTGCTGAAACAGGAAAAAATAAAAGAAGCAGTGGTACAATTAAATGAAGCAAAGTTGACTGCGTATATTGTGGCTGAAAGGGACCTTACCATTGACATATCCGAAGTGAGGGAATTCCTGGGTAAAGAATTACCTGAATATATGATCCCCTCGTACATATTGCAGGTAGAGGAAATCCCCCTGACTGCCAGCGGGAAAGTGGATCGGCACGCGCTGCCGGAACCGGAAACAGGGCAGTGGGATGAGGGAGAATACCTTGAGCCGACGAATATGGTAGAAGAGCAATTGGTTTATTTGTGGGCTGGCGTGTTGGACCAGCCCCCGGAGCGGATAAGTACGGCGGCAAATTTTTTCGAAGTGGGTGGTCACTCGTTAAAGGCTGTTATTTTAGCTGCCGGGATTCGTAAGACCTTCCACGTGGACATCCCCCTGAGCGAAATATTTATAAACTCCACCATCCGGGGATTGGCGAGATATATAGAGGGAAGTGCAAAGGGAGAATATGCACCCATCGAGCCGGTGGAAGAAAAAGAGTACTATATATTATCCACTGCCCAGGGGTGGTTATATATTTTACATCGAATGAATCCCGCCGCTACCGCTTACAACATGCCCAAAGCCCTCCCCCTTGAAGGAGAAATCGATAAAAAGAAACTGGAAGCAATCATTAACCAGTTGATCGCGCGTCATGAAAGTTTAAGGACCTCTTTTCACATGATTGCCGGTGAGGCGGTCCAGCGCGTTCATAAGGAAGTGGAATTTGAGATTGAGAATTACCTGGTTGAGGAAGAAATAATAAAGGATTTTGTCCGGCCTTTTGATTTATCCCGGGTGCCGCTGTTTCGAGTGGGGCTGCTGGGATTGGCAGGGAAAAAACATATACTGCTGATGGATATGCATCACATCATTACGGACGGGGCCTCGCTGGATATAATAGCGAAGGATTTTATTTCCCTTGATTCGGGCAGGCAATTACCTCGCCTCCGGCTGCAGTACAGGGATTATGCGGAATGGGAGAAGCAACGTGTTCAATCGGAGAGGATGAAGAAACAGGAGAAGTACTGGCGAAGCATATTTAAGGGCAAAATTCCTGTATTGAACCTGCTCACGGATTACCCCCGGCCTTCTTTTCCCAATTTTGAGGGCAGGAAGATTCATTTTGAAATCCCGGGGGAAACGGCCGATAAAATAAGACTGCTGGCAGCAGGAACAGGGACCACTTTATACATGGTATTGTTGGCGGTATATAATGTTTTTTTATCCCGGTACACTGGCGGGAGAGATATTATAGTTGGCTCGCCTGTGGGCGGCCGATCCCATGATGATCTGAGGAATATAATCGGCATGTTTGTAAATATGCTTGCCATGAGAAATTTTCCCGCGGGCACGAAAACCTTTACAGAATTCTTGCCGGAAGTAAAAGAAAACGCTGTAAAGGCCTTTGAGAACCAGGAATATCAATTTGACGCATTGCTGGAAATACTTAATATCAAGGCGGCTCCAGGGAGACAGCCATTGGTAGAAACGGTATTTGCACTGGAAAATACCGCCGCATCACCGGGGATTTTACCTCGAAAGTCCGAAGAAAAGGAACCGGTATCTTATCCGGAATCCTATGAAGTTGAGCAAAACATCGCGAAATTCGATCTCAAATTGGCAGCAATAGAAACGTCGTGGGGAATAAAATGTAATTTCGAGTACCGCACCCGGCTGTTTAGAGATAAAACCATCGAACAAATGATCCGGCACTTTAAAAACGTATTGAGTAAGATTATAGAAAACCCGGATATGAAACTGGCGGATATAGACCTGTTGAGCAAGGAGGAAATGGAGGATTTATTAAGGCTTACCAGGAATGAAGACGACACCCCGGGTATTCGTTCCTACGTGGAAACAGGGAGGCTGGAAACGATTGAAAGTGATTTTGATTTTTGATTTTCAATCGCTGGTGAAATTGTGAATTGTTAATTGCTGTGAGTTAAGATGAGTAAAATGATCGATTGTTTTTTTATTGGACATAATGAGATGAGTTTTGTCGAATACGAAAAAACCGTGCGGGAAATGGGTATTCGCTCGGGCGCTTATCGACAACTGGAGAAAAGTTTTCTCCGGTACGACAGCGTTCCCTATCATGCCTCGGAGATTTTTAACATATTCGGTTGTAACGGCAGCCATTCGCCCGGCAGGATGAAGCCCTTAACCCTGGGGGATACCTTTAATTTAGCCATTGCCTACCTGGGGACGTATTTACACAGGAGAAATTTGTCCTTTGATTATGTGAACGCTTTTCAGGATGAGAAAGAGGTATTGGGGGAAAAGCTGGCCAAAGGTAATGTATTGATTGTTGCAATAATAACCACGCTGTATGTATCGGTTTTTCCCATTCTTGAAGTCGTGCGGTTCGTAAAAAAATACAATAACAGCGTTAAAATAATCATTGGGGGGCCATTTATCTCAAACCAGGTTCGTGCCCTGGACCGAACCGACCTGGAATCTTTATTTAAATTCCTCGGGGCGGATGTATATGTGAACAGTTCCCAGGGGGAGGCCGCATTGGTAAAAATAATCTACGCCTTAAAAAACAATCTGCTTCTGGAGGGGATCGACAATATTTATTATAACGTAAACGGGGAATTCCTGAAGACATCAATATCACGAGAAAATAATCGTTTATCGGAAAATATGGTGAACTGGGATTTATTTTCCCAACGGGTGGGTGCTCATATCAATATTCGGACGTCCATATCCTGCCCGTTTTCCTGTAAGTTTTGCGGGTTTCCCGAGCATGCCGGCCAATATCAAACCACTGGTGTCGAGGAAATCGAAGAGGAATTAAACCGGGTGAATGAAATAGATGCTGCCAGGAGTGTGCATTTTATCGATGATACCTTTAACGTGCCTACAAAACGTTTTAAAGAAATCCTCAAAATGATGATAAAAAACAACTATAAATTTAAGTGGCATTCTCATTTCAGGTGCCAGTTCGCGGACCGGGAAACGGTTGAGTTAATGAAAGAAAGTGGATGTGAAGGTGTGATTTTGGGTATCGAGTCGGGTAGTAATAAAATGCTTAAACTCATGAACAAAGCCTCGAAGGTGGAGCAATACCTTAAAGGAATCGAGTTGTTAAAATCCTGCGGCATATTAATGCATGGTAATTTTTTCATTGGGTTCCCGGGCGAGACCCTTGAAACCGTGGATGAGACGGTTCGCTTTATTAAAGAGAGCGGCATTGATTTTTATAATGCGCAATTATGGTACTGCGATACCATAACCCCGATCTGGAGGGAGAGGGAGAAATTTGCTGTGCGGGGTTCGAATTACGAGTGGAGGCATGCCACCATGGATTCACAGGAGGCATCCAACCTGATTGATAAGATTTTTTCAGGTATTGATGAGCCCATATGGGTTCCCCAGTACAATTTTGAGAGCGACGGGCTGTTTCATTTGCTGCATCGCGGGTTAAGCCTCGAGCAGGTAAAAAATTTTATAAAGGCCTTTAATAAAGGAATCAGGGAAAAAATAATCGACTGTTCCCGTGGAGACGTGAGTTTCAAGGTGATAAAAGAATTGGAAGAGTCTTTAAGACCATTGATACCCCCCCCTGGAACAAGCGGGAATCAAAATGAAGGATTCGAGGATAATGGTGCGGAATTTGATTTTTGATATTGGTGGTGTGAAGTAGTTATGGTGAGTAAAATGATCGATTGTTTTTTTATCGGGTATAATGAGATGGATTTCTCCGAATTTGAGAAGAGCGTCCGGGAAATGGGGATAAATTCGGGTGCGTATCGCGAACTGGATAAAAACTTTCTCCGGTACGATAACTCCCCTTATCATTTTTCGGAGATATTTAACATATTTGGTTGTAACGGTAGCGATTCCACCGGGAGTATGAAACCCTTAACCATGGGGGATACGTTTAGTTCAGCCATTGCTTACCTGGGCACGTATTTACACCGGAGAGGATTGTCCTTTGATTATGTAAACGCTTTCCAGGATGAGAAAGAAATATTGGCGGAAAAGCTGGCGAAAAACAATATCCTCACCATTGCCGTCATAACTACTATGTATGTCTCGGTTTTCCCGATTCTTGAAGTGGTGGGTTTCGTAAAAAAATACAATAATACCGCTAAAATAATCCTTGGGGGGCCGTTTATTACCAACCAGGTTCGCAACCTGGATCAGGCGGACCTGGAATCTTTATTTAAGCTCATTGGGGCGGATATTTATGTGAACAGTTCCCAGGGGGAAGCCGCATTGGTAAAAATAATCAGGGCCTTAAAAAGTAACGCATTGCTGGAGGGCATTGACAATATATATTATAACGTTAACGGCGAATTCCGGGCGGCGCCGGTATCACCAGAAAATAATCGCTTGTCGGAAAACATGGTGGAATGGGGTTTATTTTCCCATCGGGTGGGTGCCAATATAAATATTCGCACCTCTATATCCTGTCCTTTTTCCTGCAAATTTTGCGGGTTCCCGGAGAATGCCGGTCCTTATCAAACCGTCGGTATCGAGGCAATTGAAGGGGAATTAAGCCAGGTGAATCGAATCGACGCTGTTTGCAGTGTGCAATTTATCGATGACACCTTTAATGTTCCGGTAAAACGATTTAAAGAAATTCTTAGAATGATGATAAAGAACAACTATAAATTTAAGTGGCATTCGTATTTCAGGTGTCAGTTTGCAGAAAGGGAAATGATCGAGTTAATGAAGGAAAGCGGATGTGAAGGTGTTTTTTTAGGGATCGAATCCGGCAGCGATAAAATGCTAAAACTCATTAACAAAGACTCGAACGTGGATCAATACCTTAAGGGAATCGAGTTGTTAAAAACCAATGACATATTGACGTATGGTTCTTTTTTTATCGGGTTTCCGGGCGAAACCCCTGAAACGGTGGAAGAGACGGTTCAATTTATTAAAAATTGTGGAATCGATTTTTATCATGTGCAATTATGGTACTGCGATACCATTGCCCCCATCTGGAAAGAAAGGGCAAAATATAATCTCCAGGGGTCGCACCTGAAGTGGACGCATGCCACCATGGACACCAAAGAAGCCTCTGACCTGATCGATGAGATTTTTTTACATATTGATGAACCCGTTTGGATTCCCCAGTACAATTTCGAGTGCGATGGACTGTTTCGTTTATTACATCGAGGGTTAACCCCGGACCAGGTGAAAAATTTTATAAAGGCCTTTAATAAAGGAGTCAGGGAAAAATTAATCGACTCCTCTCGAGAAAACCCTGGTTACGAGGTGATAAAGGAACTGGAAGAATCTTTGGGAAAAAGGGTTTCCAGGGACAGCGCATGTGAATATGAGAAAAAGGCTATCCCTCATCATGGGGGGGAATTCGATTTCGGATAAAGGAGATCACTATGAATATGAAAAGGGATATGGACGGCATGCACAGCATGGACAGGGCTAAGGCAAGAACCATCGATGAGAAGCTGCTACTTTTTAGTTCTAAATTTGCGAAGCAAAGAGAATATTGGGAAGATAAGCTCTCCAACGATCTTACCAGGACGGCAATCCTGCTGAAAGACAAAGGGGACCCTGTCTCCGAAAGAGATCAAAGGGCCAGCCGGGACAGGGCAGTAACCAAAATTCATATTCCTGACCCCTTAGCCAAACGGATCGAAAAATTAAGTAAAAACTCCGATCTTTCTATTTACATGATCCTGCTGGCCGGACTCAACGTATTGATCTCCAGGTATATGGATAATAGAGAAGTTGTTATTATTTCTCCTGTTTACATCCCCTGGGTATCGGGTTATACCATAAACGATTGTGTGTTTATCCACGATTCCATCGATGATAATATGACATTTAAGGAATTATTGCTCAGCGTCAGACAATCGACTCTTGGTGCTTATGAAAACCAGGATTATCCATCCGCTAAATTGGTAGAAAGTTTGTTTCAATTCGAAGGCATCCCGGACCGGGTACATGGGATAATATCCGATGTATGGTGTTTATTGGAGAATATCCATGATAAAAAGGCTGCTGAGAATTTGAGAGAAGTGCTTGTATTTTCCTTTGCGAGGGAGGAGCACTGGCTTAAGGGGAATATTTTGTACGATCCCCTTGCCTGTGAAAGCGTTTACCTGGAACAGATGGCCTGTCATTTTATCAAGATACTGGAACAAGGAACAGGAGATGTTAATAAAAAGCTCTCCTCGTTTTCTTTATTATCGGCTGAAGAGAAGCGGCGATTGGTGTTGGAATTTAATAATAATACCGATGCAGGTGACGAAGCGCAGTATTCGACAGACAGGGTAATCCCTGAGCTCTTTGAAGAACAGGCAGGCAGAACGCCTGATGGCGCTGCTGTAGTGGGAGTCCACCTATTATACGAATTACACGAAAGAAGCAAAATCCAAATATACATCACCTACCGTGAATTAAATGAAAAATCCAACCACCTGGCCCATGTATTAAGGGAAAAGGGTGTTCGGCCCGACACTGTTGTGGGTATTATGGTAGGGCGGTGGGTTGAAATGATCATCGGGATAATAGGGATATTGAAAGCAGGCGGTGCTTACCTGCCCATTGACCCGGATTACCCGGAGGAACGAATCGGTTACATGTTAAAGGACAGTAATGCAAAGTTAGTGTTGAGTGAGTTGAGTGAGGTAAGTGGGGGAATTGAAGTGATTGATTTATCTTCATCGATTGTAGAGAACAAATATGCAGAACCCGCTCGCTTTACTCATGCTGGACACCTATGCTACGTCATTTATACTTCGGGTACTACGGGAAGACCCAAAGGTATCATGCTGGAACATCGGAGTGTAATCAATCTTGTTGGGGGCTTGAAGGAGAGAATTTACGGTCAATACAGCGAAAAGATGCGTGTTGCTGTGCTCTCTCCCTATGTTTTCGATGCCTCGGTAAAGCAGTTGTTTGCTGCATTACTTTTGGGGCACGCCCTTTATATCGTACCGGAAACTGTCAGGGTCGATGCGTTCGGATTATTGGAGTTTTACAGGAAACATAGGATAGATGTTTCGGATGGGACTCCCACCCATATCCGGTTGTTGAATGAGGTGCTGGCTCAAGATCAACATGAAAACATTTCGGGATTCCTTGTTAATCATTTTATTATTGGCGGGGAGGTTTTATTCCGGCAGGTGGTGGAAGATTTTTTTAACAAGGTTGGCAGGGCTGTGAAGATTACTAATGTATATGGTCCCACCGAGTGCTGTGTGGACACGACATCCTACGAGTTATCGGAAAAAAATATCGGGGAGTATAACCATATCCCCATAGGGAAACCGATGCCCCGTTATTATCTATATATATTGGGTAGAAAACAGGAATTGCAGCCTGTGGGCGCTGCCGGGGAGCTTTGTGTATCGGGAACGGGTGTGGCGCGGGGTTACCTGAACAACCCGGAGTTAACCGCAGAGAAGTTTATAGAATATAGGTCCTCTAGGACCCATAGGACCTATAGTTCTAAAAGAATCTACCGTACCGGTGACCAGGCCAGGTGGATGCCGGATGGAAACATTGTTTTCCTGGACAGGCTCGATCAACAGGTCAAAATAAGGGGATATCGAATCGAATTGGAAGAAATCGAGAACCTGCTGTTCAACCATAAAGAAGTAAAGGAGGTGGTGGTGGCAGCTAGGGAAGGGGCAGACGGGGACAGGTATCTTTGTGCTTACATCGTACCCCACAGTCCCGGATCCATGGATGAGCGTGAATTGAGAGAATATTTATCTTGTTCCCTGCAGGATTACCTTATTCCTTCCTATTTTATTGAGATAGATGTGATACCCCTGACGCGCAATGGTAAGGTGGATGGCAGTGCTTTGCCTTCTCCTGTGGTAAAAGGGAG
>WVZO01000603.1:2491-2814 GCA_011772425.1 Candidatus Aminicenantota bacterium | reverse complement strand
AATTTACCGGTGGTGGTGCGATTGGAGGGTGAGTTAAATAAAGAGAAGTTTGAGGAAGTCTTTATGCAGTTGACAGCCCGTCATGAAAGTTTTCGGACTTCCTTTGAGATGAAGGAAGAGGAACCGGTCCAGAGGATACACAGGGAAAATTACAAATTCCAGGTTACAAATTACAAGCCAATTCCAAGTTCCCAATTCCAAATTACAAATATAATCAGAAATTTTGTACAGTCCTTTGATTTATCAAAAGCGCCCCTGCTGCGGGTAGGATTGATAGAATCAGGCAAGGAACAACATATCCTCATGTTGGATATGCATCACAT
>WVZO01000603.1:1043-2447 GCA_011772425.1 Candidatus Aminicenantota bacterium | reverse complement strand
AACAGTGAACAAGGGGAAGCGATAATAAAGCAGGAAGAATACTGGGAGAAACAGTTCGAAGGTGAAATCCCGGTTTTGCATCTTCCCATAGACTATCCCAGACCTGCGGTTCAAAGTTTTGAAGGGCGAACCATCTCGTTTGAAATAAGTGAAGAGGAAACCGCCGCACTGGCTCAACTGGCATTGGCGCAAGGTGCATCATTGTATATGGTGTTGTTGTCCCTTTACATCATTTTCCTATCAAAGATAAGCGGTCAAGAAGACATTATCGTAGGAACGCCGGTGGCTGGACGCAGCCATGCGGATTTGCAGCAAATCATCGGGATGTTTGTCAATACATTGGGGATAAGGAATTATCCTGGAGGGGAAAAACCGTTCAGTGAATTTTTGCCGGAGGTCAAAAAAAGAGCCCTGGAAGCTTTTGAGAACCAGGACTATCCCTTTGAGGAGCTGGTAGAGAAAGTGGTGGTAACCAAGGATGCCGGACGCAACCCCCTGTTTGACACCATGTTTGTTTTACAGAATGTGGCTAGAAGTAAGATAAAAATCCCCGGCTTAAAACTAAGGTCTTATAATGACGAGAGCAGGATATCGAAGTTTGATTTAACCTTAATTGCAGTCGAAGTAGGGAATAGCCTCCGATTCACTTTCGAATACTGTACCAGGCTCTTTGGGACCGATACCATTGAACGATTCATTGGTTATTTCAGGAAAGTAGTTACCTCGGTCTTAAAGAACGCCGGTCAAAAGATATGGGAGATTGAGATAATCCCGGAACCGGAGAAGCGGCTGCTGCTTGAGGAGTTTAATGATACAGCCGCCGAACATGAATATCCGGGAGACAAGACCCTTCATGAATTGTTTGAAGAAGAGGCGGCGAGAACGCCTGACGGCGTTTCCGCAGTTGGCAGTTGGCGTTGTACGTTGGCGGTTGGCAAGGAAAAGAGAAGCGGGGTTAGCAGAGAAACGATTCAGTTAACATATAAGGAATTGAATGAAAAATGCAATCAGTTGGCCTACATGTTAAAAGAAAAAGGTGTCCTGGCGGACAGTATTGTAGGAATTATGGTGCACCGGTCCATAGAAATGATTATCGGTATATTGGGTATATTAAAAGCCGGAGGTGCCTATTTGCCCATTGACCCGGAATATCCGCAGGAACGTATTGACTACATGTTAAAAGACAGCGGAGCGAGGATTTTGGTGAGTGAGGTGAGTGAGGTGAGTAAGGTAAGTGAGGGAACTGAGATTGTTAAACTGAATGAATTGAGAGAAGAACACCCTACTCACCTTACTCACCTTACTCACCCTACTCACCTATGTTACATCATCTACACCTCCGGTTCCACTGGCAGGCCCAAAGGTGTACTGACCATGCATTCCAATGTGGTGCGGGTGGTGCGC
>WVZO01000603.1:655-890 GCA_011772425.1 Candidatus Aminicenantota bacterium | reverse complement strand
TGGTGGATGAGAGGCCGGAGATTTTCAGGTATATTCGGAAAGTACTGTTCGGTGGGGAGCAGGTATCGGTGGAACACAGCCGTCAGGCCCTGGCTTATGCAGGCAAAGATAAGATCATTCATGTCTACGGTCCCACAGAAACCACGGTGTATGCCACATATTTCGATATCGAGCGAATCGAACCCACGGCTCGCACCGTTCCTATTGGTGGCCCTATTTCCCATACCGCGGTATA
>WVZO01000603.1:336-620 GCA_011772425.1 Candidatus Aminicenantota bacterium | reverse complement strand
ACCGGGAGAGATATACATTGGAGGGGATGGTACAGCGAGGGGATATCTGAATCGCCTGGAATTGACCGCGGAAAAGTTTTGCCTCCGGCGGCCAGGGGGGCGCTTTTTGAAAAAACTGCCCCCCTGGACCCCCCGCAAAAACTTTTTATTAGAAAGAACACCAGGGGGTGGAGAATTTTTCCCCAATGACCAATGTCTAATGACCAATGACAGACTCTACCGAACCGGTGATTTAGCGCGTTGGCTGAAGGATGGAAACATTGAATTTTTGGGCAGAATCGACC
>WVZO01000603.1:0-182 GCA_011772425.1 Candidatus Aminicenantota bacterium | reverse complement strand
ATGGAGAGAATACCGTTAACCCCTAATCGCAAGGTGGACCGGCGGGCGTTACCAGGGCCTGACGTGACAGCCGGATTAGAAGTATACATCGCTCCACGCAATGATATTGAAGAGAAATTAGTAAAAATATGGTCGGAAGTACTGGGAACCGGAAAAGAAAAAATCGGCATTGATGACAATTT
>WVZO01000336.1 GCA_011772425.1 Candidatus Aminicenantota bacterium | reverse complement strand
CCGATCTTTAAAAGATTGCGGATGTATTCTCCTTTTAATACATCGCCGCCACTGATAAACGTGTGAATGGTGTGCAGCGGTGATATGCCGCTGTCAATAGACCAACCCTGCTCCTGTCGATTTAATTCATTTAACAATAACGGCGAGCAATCAATCATGCTTACTTTATTGGCTCCAATAAACCGGGATAGCAATGCGATGTCCCGGACTTCATCTCGAGATGGCAGCACCAGGGTTCCCCCTTCCACCAGGCAGGGGAAAACTTCTTCCACAAAAGCATCAAACGAATAAGACGCCTGCTGGAGAACTATATCCGTCTCCTTTATCTCAAACTCCTGTGTAAATGCGTGGATATAAGCAGTGAGGTTCTTATGCCTCACCATGACCCCTTTGGGTTTGCCCGTAGAACCGGAGGTATAGATAACGTAACATAGGTGAGTAGGGTGAGTAAGGTGAGTAAGGTGAGTAGGGAATTCTTCACTCAACTCGCTCAGACTAACTACCTCAATTCCCTCACTTACCTTACTCACCTCACTCACCTCACTCAACAAAATCCTCGTATTGCTATCCTTTAACATATAATCGATGCGTTCCTGGGGATACTCCGGGTCCAGCGGTAAATAGGCCCCACCCGCTTTCAAAATACCAACCAGGCCAATGATTAACCAGGAAGAACAGTCCACCATAATTCCCACGATGGTATCCGGTTTCACTCCCCTGTTTCTTAAATACCCGGCCAATCGGTTGGCCTGTCGGTTCAACTCTCCGTAGGTAACATGGTGATATCGATCGCTTTCCGAAGCAATAACAGCAATCTTTCCCGGGTTCTTCTCCACCCGGGCTTCAAAATATTCCATAAAGGTTTTTTGGATGTCGTATCCGGAGATGGTATTATTGAATTCCTCCAGGATTTGTTTTTTTTCCTCTTCTTGGATGATTTCCATATCCGCCAGTCGGATCGCCGGTTTATCCACTGCTTCCCGGAGGGTATTTAAAAAATGCCGTATAAAACGCTCCATGGTTTCCCTTTTAAACAGGGCCGTGCAGTATTCCAGTTCCAGCTCTACCTGGTTTACTTTCTCCACTGCTTCCAGTGTGATATCCACTTTGGATACCTTCGCATCAAAGGCATAGGGCAGAATTTTCACCCCCTCCATTTCCAGGTCGCTGACGCTTTGATTCAACACATTTAACATCACATCAAACAGCGGATTGCGGCTCAAGTCATTCGTTTTGGCAGAGCCCACCTGCCTGACCAGCTCACTAAACGGATAGTCCTGGTGTTCCTGGGCTGTTAAAGCGGTATGCCTGACTTCCTGTAAAAAGTATTTAAACGTTTTATCTCCCAGGGGTTGGTCCCTGATTACCACAGTTTCCAGGAAGAGTCCGACAGTATCTTGCAGGTCCGCGTGGTTTCTCCCGGCAGTGGGGACCCCAACCAGGATATCGTCCTGTCCGCTGTACCAGCCAAGTAAAATACTATATATAGACATCAACACCATATATAAGGTAGTACCGGTTTCTTTCATCAAGAGATGCAGCCGTCGGGTTAATGCATTATCCAATTCAAAGGGAATCCGTTCACCTTCAAAACGCTGCATCACCGGCCGGGGAAAATCCGTGGGCATATCCAGGACAGGAAGTTCACCTGAAAGGTGATCCAACCAGTAATCTTCATGAATTTTTAGCTTTCCTGCTGCCAGCCGCTCATTTTGCCATTTTGAAAAATCCTTATACTGGAGGGTTAAAGGCGGTAATGCGTCTCCGTTATAGAGACTGGTTAATTCCCTGGTGAGGATATCCCTTGAGAAGCCATCGGTAATAATGTGATGCATGTCGATCATAAGGAGGTGTTGGTCCCTGCTTGATTCTATCAATCCTACACGCAATAAAGGTGCCTGGGAGAGATGAAAAGGACGGAGGAACGACCCACCCCCCCCTTCGGGGACCCCTCCCAAGAGGGGATTTCTTCCAGCTAAAGAATTCCCCTCTTGAGAGGGGTGGCCCGTCAGGGCCGGGGTGTGTTGCTCAATCTCAAATTCCACTTCATCATATATCCTCTGGACCGGTTCACCATGATGCTGCTCAAAAGAGGTACGCAGCATTTCATGCCGCTGGATTAACCTTTCAAATGACATGCCCAGGCGTTTTTTGTCCACCCAGCCTTCCAGGATCATGATTAATGGTCCGTTATAGACAGTACTTTCCGGGTTTAATTGGTGAAGCATATACAGTCGCTTTTGTGCAGAGGATACCCGATAGAATTCTTTTGTTTCCGTTGGTTTTATAGGGATATATTTATCTTCCAGCGATTGGGTGATATATCCTGCCAATTCCCGTATGGTGGGATGTCTGAAAATTTCCACCAAGGGTACCCTGGCATTGAACTCCTGGTGTATCTTTGCCGCCAGGAGTGATGCTTTTAACGAATGCCCGCCAAAATCGAAAAAATTCGTGTCAATGCCGATCTCAGATTTATCCATACCGTACAACTGCGCCCATATCCCGGCCAGCCTTTCTTCCAGCAAATCTCGCGGTGCTGTATAAACTCCCGCCTGCTCCTCATATTCCACGTGATTGGGCGTATAACGCTCCAATAGCTTATCTTTTACCTCTCCCGATAATAACATCAATCCTGATATTTCTTTTTGGGAATTTTCTATTATATTCTTAATGATATATATAAAATCTCCAGCCAATTTTGCGGTTATGTCTTCGTCGAATAACTCTTTGTTGTAGGTAAAATTCAGTGTAATCTCATCGAATAGGGTAACAAGAACCGTCAAATCATACCGGGTCATACCGGAGATGGAAAAGGACCTGACGGATAACGTACTGTTCTCTGCCATCAATATCCTGTCTAAAGGGTAATTTTCAATCACCACCACCGAGTCAAAAAGACTTTCTCTATGACAATCATCGAGATACTCGTTTATATTGAGCAGGGAGCTGCTTTCGAACTCCCGCCACTGCTGAAGCATCCGGTAGGTGCGAGATAAAAAATCCGGTATTTTTTCATGGGGATGGATTTGGACACGCAGTGGAAGTGTGTTGATAAATAGTCCGACGATATCCTCTATCGCGTTTATCTTTGCACTTCTTCCCGATACCGTGGTGTCAAAAAGCACATCGTGGGTAGAATTGTATTGTTGCAGCAATAATCCCCATACACTGTAAAACAAAGAGGCAAAGGTGATATTGTGACTCTTAACAAATTCTTCCAACGAATTCTTAAGGTCCTCCGGGACTTTAATTTGACAATTCCCTGTAAACGTTATATCTCTTCTTTTTTTTTTCTTTCCTGGAAATATTTTCCCCTTATAAAAACCTTCCAGGTATTCTTTCCAGAATTCCGTGTCTTTCTTTGCATCTCGTCCCTGGACCCACTCGATAAACCGTCTAAATTTCGTCTTTACAGGAGGAGTAGGGGAGACTTCGAGGAGCAGTGCCTCATATGCCTCAAAGAACTCTTTCAAAATAATCCCATTGCTCCAACCATCATATAATATATGATGGTTGCTTATAATGAGCTTATATTCAGCTTTTGCCAATTTGCATAATGTGACTCTAAAAGGGACGGTATGAAGGTCAAATTTCAATTGTTTATCTTTAATCTTTATTTCTTCTACTGCTTTTTTCTTTTGAATACTGTCTCTATCGGAGAAATCATATATATGTATTGGAACCTTATGGTGTTTCAAAATGACCTGTACCGGGTGTTTCACCTTCTCCCAGCGAAATACCGCCCGTAACATCTCATTGGTTTCAATAACAACGTTCCAGGCCCCCTTAAATATTTCAATATTGATATCCCCCTCTAAGTTCAAGCTTAGTTGTTCAAAATATAAATCGCTTTCAGGCTGTTTTAAATAATGAAAAAGCATTCCCTCTTGCATTGGAGTTAATGTAAGAATATCATCGATATTTCTCCTCTCCAACTTATTCATTTTTTTGTCCCTCCTTCCTTGTATGTTGGCCGGACTGGAATGAAATCCCAAAAAGGGTCCGGTTGGAAATAACAAATATGATCAAAATGTAAAAGATTTAGTGTAAAAAAATGAGCTTCCGCCTCTGAGCGTTGGCTCCCTAACTTGAGTTAAAAAAATGATTCACCTTTCGCCTTTCATTTTGGAGCTAAAGTGAGTAAATATAACATAACAAAAACAAGTTGTAAATCTATAAATATGTGATATTACCACTTCTGTAAAGCTCAGATCTTTAAGGAATTCCGCTTACATGTACAGTTATGTTACCTTAAAACAAAACACTGGAGAATCAGTATAGAAAACCCAACAGTTCCCGGATACTTCACCTAAAACATAAAAACTGGCATGTCCCCTTTTTCTCCTTTTTCTGGGCCTTTTTCCTTGATTGAAAAAAATTGTAGTTTCCGATAAAATTTATCTATGAAAAATTTTTTTAGCAGCCTAGGAGACGTTAGATGAAACAGACAATATCTTACAAAATGAATGTTGTAATCCTTTTGGCAAGCTTAGGAATTCTATTTCGCATCTTATTATTTCCTGCGGAGCAGTTGCCAGATATCACAGGTTCGGGATTGGACTTAACGGAAATATTTAAGAACCAACTGGTTATTGATACCAATCATGATCATGTCCCGGATGATATCGCTGCCAGGTTTTTAATGGGTAACCAAGCATCCTCCCCGGATATCGAAGCAGCCGCTGCCGTCGCCGCACGTCTTGGCTTTGAAACCAGCGCCATGGACCCTTTCTTGTGCATATCCGGTTGGGATGAAGCACAGGAAAAGAGAATCCAATGGCTAATCACTTTCACTGCCATAAAAACCAAAACCTATAGTAAAGAAAATGAAGACAAATCCAATACCAAAGAAAACAGTGGTATCAAAGTCTACAGGAAAAAAGGCGTTAAAGTAATCGAAATTTTCGGGACAACCCCGCAAGCAAGAAGATATGCAGCAGTGAATTTTTTCTCCAGGTTTCCTTATATCTGGGATGTCACCGGCCGGGAGACCGGCGAACTCTGGGACCATGTCAAACAGGATATTCTATCACAACTTCCAGAGCCTGATAGGAAAAATGCATATGTAAGAATAACAGCGGTACATTATCGATACCAAAAGCCTTTGGAAAAAAGTATGAATAAACGCCGCCTGGAACGGCTGGGACTTTCAGGCACCATCCAAAAAAAGGGAGAAGTGGGAAAAGTTGAAGTGGAATTGGTCACCCCTACCGGTAGGAAAAATGTCACAGGAAACCTTAAAAATCTTATAATTGCACATCAACGGGGTGAACGTACTAATATTCTCAATTATGCAGGGGTTAAAGATGTCGAGATTCATATCTTATCCAAAGATGAGAAAAAAAGAAAAGAAACAATTACCGTTTCCCGTACAGCCGTTCCCCAACGGTTTTTGAATCCTTCAACGGATCCGTCATTTTTCAGTAAAAAAGTAACCATAAAAGATGTAAAATCAGACCTCGCAGGTTTCTATACCAATAAAGGAATTTACAAGGATACCAATTCAGATGGTTTTGCCGACCGATTGGTTTCCAGGATTATTTACGATGGATTCCTGCCTTATAAAGTAATTAACCTGGCAGCCAGGCTGGGCCTGGAAGATTGTACGGTAAGTCTTCCTTTTACCATGCCTGCCGATGATCTTGATATGAAGACCATTAAAAATTTAGAGCGGCCCATACTTATCGGCACCAACAATCGGTTTAGCGATTACCTGGGGAAAATTGGCAAAGCCAGGACCCCGCAGTTGAAACAGGATGAGGGTTTTATCCAATTCTGTCCTGGTTTTAACCCGGGAGGGGTTTATATTATATCCGGGTCAAGTCTTGAGGGGGAAAATGCTGCTTTGCAATATGCAGCAGCAACTCTTCCTTTTATCTCTGCATCGTCAACCCAACCCGGTGCACCGGAGTGGGAGGACCTTAACCGTGAGATTGAACTTTTTTTCACCAGGAAAAACGATGCAGGAATAGCAGCCTGGGGAATTTTGCAGATAGATAAACAAAAAAAAGCATTCTCCGCTCCCGACCTGGAACAGTCAAAAACTCAATTATACACCATGCGCCACGTCAAAAACCTGGACCATTTTATATCCAAACGGATTCAATCTAAACAAAAGCTTTTGCGGGGGGTCCAGGGGGGCGGTTTTCTCGAAAAGAGCCCCCCTGGTCGCCGAAGGCATAAAGTAAAGACAGGGGGGAGATTGGAGCCTGCAGAGGGATTTTCGGACAAATATACACCTCAGTGGGAAGTGGAGGAAGCCAGGGAAATTTTTACTCAAAAGATACTCCCCAAACTGCAAACCATGGCAAAAGGAGAGTTGTTCATTGATCTCCGGTTAAGTGAACCCCTGGAGGTGTTGGAGCAACAGGTTAAGTGGATAAAAGACATGGTAGTCAAAGCCGGGTTCAAAGAAGAGGAGGTGAAGATTCGGGCTGTTAGCGCGTACAAACAGGGCTTTCACTGGATAAAAGACAACCTAATACCCCGGATAAAAGCCAGCCATGCCGCCTCCATTAAAATACGTTTTTCTGATTTTCCCCTCAATTTCGAGGAAACCAGGAAATACTGGCCTGAAGCGGTAAGATGGCTGCAGGAACTTTACCCTATCGATGAAATACTGGCAAAAGAGCTGGATATTCCTCTTGAAGCGATTCATTTTATTAAAGACGAAACATTAAAAGAAGCGATTTATGAGTTTACTGCTTTAAGCAAAACCGGGGATACGCTTTTTAAAGAAACCTTTAGCCCTTTTACAACAGAGATTCATTTCCAGGACCGTTTCGAGGATTGGGGGAAAGTGATGGTATGCACAGGGGGTATCCGGGTAAAATGGGGAGACCAGGAAATTTTTTCCAGCACTATTGATACGGACCCGCTGCGTTTATGGAAACATTACCAGGGGAAAATACTGCCAAAACTAACAGAAATGGTGGAAAAGCAAGCTGGCGGCCCCTTGAAAATGGAGGACCAACCGTTTTTCAGTCAATTGCAAACAAAGGTATGGATGAGCGAACCGGATTATCGATTGGGCCTGGATGAAGAGTTGGTGAGTTCTCTGGAATCTTTTCATGAGGACTTTTACTTTAATACCCTGGATTATTTTAAAGGCCTGGTTAAAAAAGACCCTGATATGAAAGTAGAAGACCCGCTAATGGCACAGCGATGGGCATCTCCCGGAAATATTATCCCTATTATTCACCCCTCCCGTATTGGCAAAGGTCCTTTAATGGAAACAGTGGTGACCGGGCTTGAATCATTGTCCCCAAAAGTTGAGATGGAATTCCACTATCATGAAGTAAAGGAACCGTTAAAAATCACCAAAAAAATAACCCCCTTAAAAAAGATGAAAGCCCCGCGTCTTACCTGTATTGTGGTAGATAACAAGGCCCGGGCCAGGGAAGCGGTATATACCCTGGAGTTTAAAAATGAAGAAGAGTTGAGCCAGGCAGTCGATATGCTGGGAATCCTGGAAGATTTGCAAAGGGAAAATATATTTACAAAGACCTTTTCACATCCCGGCTTGTTAACTATCAGATTCATTCTTAAGGCTCCCCAACGGCTGCAATCTCAATTTGTGTTAAACATAAAAGAATCTGGTCCTGGAGATTCCCTGGTGAGTTCTGTCCCGGCCGGTCCTCTCACTAGAGATTACCTGAATAAAGCGCTGGCAAAGGTGATGAGTCCCGAAGAAACCCTGGAGATGGCAAAACGATTGGGTACTTTACCTGAAATCGATTATTACATTGGTGGTTATTCGTACCAGGGGCGGGCAGTGCCGGTATTGGAGATGGGCTTGAAACCAAAGGGAAAAATCATGAGCAGGAGAAAAATCACCACCTACAAACCAACTGTTTTTTTACTGGGGCGTCAGCATGCCAATGAGGTTTCCTCCACCAATTATGGCTTTTATATTGCCTGGCTCCTGGCAAAAGATCCGGGTTACCGGAAATATCTCCAACAATTGAATATTGTTATCGAACCCATGGAGAATCCTGACGGCTCTGCCCTGGCAGTGGAGCTCCAGGAGCTAACGCCTCATCATATGCTTCATGCCGGCAGGTACAGTGCCCTGGGCAGCGATATCGGTTTCCACGTGAGCAAACCGGATACGCTTATTACAGAAGCAAGAGTACGTAAAAAGTTGTACGACCGCTGGCAGCCGGATATCTTTTTAAACAATCATGGTTATCCTTCTCATGAATGGGTCCAACAGTTTTCCAATTATACCCCTTACCTATTCAGGGTGTATTGGATACCCAGGGGGTGGTACTATTTTCATGTGGGTTTAAATCGTATTGAGACGCCGCTGCATAAAAAAGCAGGAGAGCGGATTGTGGAAATAATTTCCGAAAAAATGCAGGGGGATAAAGAGGTATTTGCAGTCAATCAGAGGATATATGACAGGTACAGGCGCTGGGCAGAGCGGTGGCAGCCTCATATTCATTATCTTGAACTTTATGACGGCACTAATATTTACAAGAAACGCAGGAGATCAACCGCGGCCAGGATGTCGCGGCGCCGGGAAATAACTGTTCTCGAGGCCATACCGGAAGCAATGGATGAAACTGCCCGTGATGAATGGCTGCGGTTATCGATACGACAGGGAACTCTTTTTGTAACCGCATTCATGGACCTGGCAATGGAATCCCAAAAACCGATTGAACGCATCGAGGATGAAGTAGAGGATATTGTCCACTTGCAAATTATCCGTCATCGTCCTATCCGGGTTAATTCTCTGGAGAAGTAATAAGGAAGATAAAAATAAAAAGTTTTGCAGGGGTCCAGGGGGTGGTTTTTCAAAAGAACCCCCTGACCGCCGGAGGCAAAGAAGGGTGCCCGTGCGGTACGAGAGTTCTTGTAGGTGAATTCTCTTGCATGTCCACTATTTTGTTAAGAGGATTTTTTGCCTGGCGACTTTTCTTTTCCTTTTGCATTTGATAATAAGAAATTCTGTTGACTTTCCAGTGATATTAGACTAAAATAAAATCATGAGAGATAGTAAAGATTATGACGTGTTTATCAGCTATTCACACCTGGATAGCGAACCTTTATTCAAAGATCAGGAGGGCTGGATATCAGGTTTCCATTACACTCTAAAGTCTCTTCTCGGAAAGCGACTTACCCGTGAACCCCGAATTTGGCACGATAAAGTACTGCAAGGAAACGACAAGTTCAATGATGAAATTGTGGGGAAACTCTCTAATACAAAAATATTCTTAGCTGTAATTTCACCGTGCTACCTGCAATCCGAGTGGTGTATGAAAGAATTGCGTGAGTTTATAAAGGCAGCAGAGACCAGGGGAGGCGTTCATATCGGTAACAAGTCACGCATATTTAAAATTGTGAAAACTCTCGTGCCACTTGATCAGTATCCGGATGAGATACGGGAGTTGTTGGGATATGAATTCTTTTTAAAAGATGATAGAGGCCGACCGCACGAATGCGCCCCTGATAGAAAGGCTGTCTATTATGAAAAATATATGACAGAATTGGAGAATGTGGCTTTTGATATTGGGGAATTGATATTGGAAATGGAATGGAAAAATTTGAAGACTACCAATCATGACGCCAAGCAATCGTCCGGAGACCATAAAGATAGGAAACCTATTTATTTAGAATATCTAAGAAAACCACCGGTAGAGTATTCCTTTGAAGAACTAGATCGGGAATTGATTGCCAGGGGCGCTCAAGTTCCTGATCAGATACTATTTAGATATAAGGATAAGGAAGGAACTCCCCAGCGAGATGCGGTAGTGGCACAATTAAAAGAACTATACGATCCCGCTGCGTCTCCATCTCCAAATAAAGCGCTCAGCCATATAAGTACAAAGGACCTGGTTAAAATCCTTATGATTAAGGCAGGGAAAATCGGGGGGTCCGGCAGCAGGGGCATATGGATTGGTGAAGACCGTATGGATTTCTATGATATCCCGGATGAGAAAGTCAGAAATAATGCTAAATGCGTTGCGGCTGTTTGTATGGAAAACAGCTTTGTTGATAGGAACAGGGGATTCTCAACGCTGAGAGTCAAGAATTATGGAAAAACCCTTAATTTATGTGACATTGAACCCTTTCACTATCAACCTGTGGCATCAGGCAGTATGTGCACCGGTTTCCTGGTAAAAGAAGATGTAGTCGTCACCGCTGCTCATTTTGCCAATGAAAATAATGTAACAGCCCTCCGTTTTGTCTTTGGTTATAAAATGGAAGAGCCTTACGCAAGGGTTGAAGAGATTCCCAATGAGAACATTTATAAAGGGATAAAAATTATAGGAAGAAATTTAATTCGTGGGGGTAATAAGTCGGATTGGGCTCTCGTGAAACTTGACCGCAGCGTTGAGGGGCAAACAGTTGCAGCGTTGTCTAAAAAGAAAATTTTTTGCGATCAACCAATCTACGTAATCGGTCACCCCTGTGGGTTACCGTTGAAGTACGCACCGGGTGCAAGCGTAAGGAATGTCGAGGAGACCTATTTTTCGGCAAATTTGGATATTTACAGCGACAATGCCGGTTCGCCTGTATTCGATAGTAATACGCATGAGGTGATAGGAATTGTGGTTCATGGCTATAAGAGAAATTTCAGATGGACGGGCAAGTGTTGGACCTCTATTATATACCCTACCCGTGATATATACTCCAGGGGAGCCGAATGTACCAGGGTTTCAGAATTTATTAGATATTGTCAATAGTGTGATATTTCTTGTCTCTGGTAACATCCTATCTGCATACATTAGGAATTCGCAGCAAGGCGTGAGTATTTGCCTGCCCTTTAATTTTTTACGGATCAGGGACTATCTTCCTACGGCCCTGGAACTGCTTTCCTACGGGCTAGGTACTCCTTCCTACGGCCCTGGAACTGTTTTCCCACGGGTCAGGAACCATCTTCCTACGGCCCTGGGACCCGTTCCTATGGGCCGAGAACTATCTTCCTACGGCCTGGGAACTATCTTCCCACAACCCTGGAACCCCCTTCCCATTTAAGTTTTGAGGTTATTAAGGTTTTTTTGCCTGGTATTTTGGGTCTCATTTTTTGCCACATTTTTCGTACGAAGATATCGGGGAATAAACCGGGAAAGTGGCTTTTAATTCCATGGATTGCAAAAATATCCACTCGAATGCAGCTAAAACTCTTCCGATACGAAAATAATCGCAGCCGTGCAGTTTAAATCCTTCCATTGCAAAAAAAATTCCATCGATGCAAAAAAATTTGCACTGATGCAAAAATAATCCCATCCATGGAGAAAAAAATCCTTTTCGATGACAAATTTTATGCAATTTTGCATAAATTTTGCCAACGTCTCAAAAAAACTCATGAAATTAGATGAATTTTGCCGTCGAAGGTAAAAAACATGCAATTTTAACTCTCCTTGCCTGTTCACAAGCCGGGCAAGCCGGAACGACCGGTTAACCTTATCATGTCCAGGTCGGGATAAACATTGTCTATGTCAGAATAGAGATCGTCTATGTTAAGATAGAATTCGATCATAAAAATGATTGGGAAGGGGACAGTCAAATAAATGATATTCCATTCTTGAGGTTCTAAACCGCATTCAAGAGGTTTTGAACCGGATCGATGAGGTTTGGAACCGCATTCAAGAGGTCCCGAACTGCATCGATGAGGTTTTGAACCTCAGTATCGAGGAAGAAGCAGCGGATATTGTCTACTTGCAAATATCCGTCATCGTCCTATCCGGTTTATCCTCGGAGAAGAAAGAAGTAAAATAAAAATGAGGTTTCGGCAGAATTATCTCGTTTTTATGCCTTTGATAGCACCTTGTACCAGGTTGTAAGCTGCTTTTAAAGACAGGTTATCCTTATCTTTACCTGCTGGATATGAGGCAATTCCCAATGCGGCCGCTTTCGGGTATTTGAACATCACGGTTAACGCAGCAGCCAGTTCTTTGCTGGTAGGGCCGCCGGGAACCGTGAGTCCATGACCCGATACTTCTTTGGGATCAAGGACATCCATATCTATATGGATATAAATGATATCGGTCAATTGACTCAGGCGCTTCATTTGATTATGAATGTTTTTCGAAAGATTTCGTATATCGTCCACAGAAATCATCTCTATATCAGACCGGTCGATCAGTTCTTGTTCAAGGGGGTCTGTGTCCCTTACCCCGGCCATGACAATATACCTGGCGGGCAGCGCCGGCTCCAGGCCGGATTTCAATCGCAGGCGGGTCAAACATAAACCTGCGGAAACAGCCACCGGCATTCCACCAAGCATGCCGCTAAGTGTTGTTTCCGGGGTATTGAAATCCCCATGAGCATCTATCCAAACCAAACCTACTTTAATTGGACGTCTCCCCGGACCTGAGTGCTGCAGCCCTGCCAGCATTCCCATTAACGAGTTGCAGTTTGCCAGGAAACCGATAACAAAGCAACCTTCTTTTATACTCTTAGCTGTGAGTTTCCCCAGGTGTCCATTGGCAAGCCCCAGCCTGTGCCAGACACCGTAATCTTTTTCTTCTTCTGGAGTTAAGCTAACAGTGACGATATTTTTAACGTTACATCCCATTTTTGAAAGAATACCCATCACACCGCCTTCTGCAAGTATACCCGGGCCTTTGGAAAGCTCAGGCCCGCTTCTTGAACCGGAGTAGGGATTATTCACGATAATTATGTTCATTTCTCCTCCACCAGTACCGGCGCTGTGAGAACACATTAATGCCGGGTATAAAAAAAGAATCAATATGCAAACATAAAATACTTTTTTCATGCCATTCTCCTTTTTTAATCATACCATTGGAAAAGAATGAATTCAAGGTTTTTGGGATTTTATATCGATTTCGTGACTGCCCCCTTTTTCGCCTTCTTCTCTTCCTTCGTGTCTTTGTGCCTTTGTGGCTAATGATTTTGGTGTCAGGCAAAAGGGTTAAACGTGCTATTTATCATCCCGCGGCTTCAAATGCCGCTTTAAAAGTATCCCAATCGAAGGCGTCACCCGGGTCCTTTTTGCGGTCCGGGGCCAGGTCGCGGTGGGTTTTGATTTGTTCAAAGGTTAAATCGAACCACCTGGCCTGCTGCCGGAACCACCAACCCCCGGCGTCGTACTGCGCCTGGGTATACGGCGAATTTTCCCTGTCCGCCATGCGGCGTAAAAAACTGTCATAATTGTGCCCACCGGCCACGATGAATTCCATGCCCACACTGGTGTTGTTGAACTCGGCTGCATGATACGCCACCTGCTGCGGGTCCACGCTTTGCACGATCCGGCCATCCGGCAAACAAAAAGCATGCACGGATAGCTTGAGCACATTCAACCAATCGGTGCAGTGATGATACACCCTTTTGTCATCCATCACCCACTCGGCCATGGCATGCACGACCATCAGGTCCACGTCCTTGGTCCGCTGCCTGTGATACTTACTGGGTATTTCTATAATCGTAGGTTCCATTTGTCTTTCCTCCTTAAAGGAAGCATTATAACCGATCTGATAATTGGATTCAAGGCTGTGCACCTGCCACATTTTACCGTCAAAAACGGCGAATTATGGAGATACTTGACTGGGTCCTTTTTCTAATTTAAAGTATTTAAAATCGTTAATATATAACAAGCGAAGTTGATACTATCGTCGTCTCGAGTTAATACTATTGTCGCCTTGCGTTAATACTATTGTCTCCTCGAGTAAATACTATTGTCTCGACCTGACAATACTATTGTCTTAACCAGACGATACTATTGTCTCGGCATAACTATACTATCATCTATCTGTAAAGATTTTGTCTGTCCACAAACCTGCAAAGCCGGAACCAAAAAGGCTATTATTCACCGCAGAGAACGCGGAGAACGCAGAGATGTTTTGATCTCTGCGCTCTCTGCGGTGATAAAAAATATTTTTTGCCAGAAAATGGCACGAATTTAAAATCTTCAAAATCTTTTAAATCCTGTAAACCTTTTGGCCGCATCCATCGTTTAATTACCTCAGAGTAAATACACTACCAGGAGGTACACCAATATGCGATGTAGAACATACATAATAATTTTTCTATTTTTCATTGCTGCGACATGCGGTATTGAGGCGAATGGGCCGATTGAGCTTCCCCTGACCGAAACACCGCCCCGCATCGACGGGAAATTAGATGATCCAGTATGGTCAACGGCAACCTGTTTTGGGAGATTTATGAGTTTCAAACCCGATTATGGGAAACCGTCCAGTGAAAACACAATGGTCTATGCTTGTTCGGACCGGGAAAACTTTTACTTTGCTTTCCGCTGTTTTCAAAAGAATACATCCCAGATCAAGGGAGCGGTGACCCGGCGGGACAATATGGGCGAGGACGACTGGGCAGCGGTGTGCATCGATACCTTTTGCGACATGCAGTCTGCTTACGGATTCCTGGTGAACCCCCTGGGCATCCAGGGGGACGGCATACTGGATGCAAACGGTGACCTGGATGCCAGCCAGGATATGGTCTGGTACAGTAAGGGCACTATAGATAAAGAGGGATACACCGTGGAAATCAGGATTCCTTTCAAAAGTATCCGCTTTCCTGTTAAAAAAGAGGTCAAAATGGGTTTGTGGCTGGTAAGAAATATCGTTCGTACGTCAGAGAATGTGTGTTCCCCGGAAATTTTCCCGGATAAAGGAGCACTTCTCTCCCAGTTCCAGCCTATTATAGTGAGGGACATGAAGTACAAGCGAATCGCCGAACTACTTCCCGCTTTTACCAATTCCCGGGCCCGGGGCCGCGAGGAAGGCCAATGGTCAGCAGAAACACGCCAGACAAATTTCAGCCTCACAGGAAAATTGGGATTGACACCGAGCCTGGTGTTGGATGCCGCCTACAACCCGGATTTCAGCCAGGTGGAAGCGGATGCGGGCCAGGTGGATGTTAACCTCCGCTATGCCCTGTACTACCCGGAAAAACGCCCCTTTTTCCTGGAAGGCCTGGAAGAATTCAAGTTTGCCGGTAACACCGAAGATGCCCCGCTTTATGCAGTTGTGCACACACGTCAAATCATCGACCCGGTTTTCGGCCTGAAACTCACCGGTAAGATCAACAGGAAAAACAGTTTGGCTGCTATTGTTGCTGTAGATGAACCGCTGGATAGTAATGGCGAGGCGGAAACTGGCCAGCCTACCTTTGGGATTTTGCGGTTCCGCCATGTATTAAAAAAAGATGCCTACATCGGAGGGTTTTACACCGGCAAGGACGTTTCTGGCCTGTACAACCGCGTAGCAGGCATCGATGGCCGTTTACGGCTCTCCAGGTTCGCCGTGGCTGAATACCACGTGCTGGGGTCGTTATCCCGCGACCCTGCGGATGTAGAGAACAACACCAGCACAGGCCACGCCGTTGGCCTCCGCTATACCTACGACAGCCGGAATGTTCTATTTGATGTCGGGCTTCAGGATATTTCACAGCATTTCCGTATCGATTCCGGGTTCCTGACGCGGCAAGGGGTGACCCGGCTGGCCGCTTTCGGTATGTACATTTTCTATCCGAAATCCAAATTCTTTCAACGCATCGAACCCTTTTACTGGAGCTTTCATTTGCTGGACAAAGAGAGCAGCCTCGTGGAGACCTTCAACCTTTTTACTTTTCGTGTCAAAATGCCCCGCAGTTCCATGTTCCGCATCGATCTGATGCTGGCGAATGAAGTTTTTGCCGGGGAACGTTTTGAGACCAGCGGCATCGGGTTCCGTGCCGAAAGCCAGATTTCCAAACACCTGTCCGTTTATCTTTACTACCGACACAGGGGCAGTATTTACTATGATCCCGACAGCCCCTTCCCCGGCAGGTCCAATCGGGTAAGCCTTTCCCTGGGATACCAGCCGCTGGAAAAGTTTAACACCTCACTGGATTTGAGCTATGATGATTTTTTTCGCAAATCCGATTCCCAAAAGGAATACGATTACACCATCCTCCGCAGCCGCACCACTTTCCAGGTGAACAAGTACCTCTTTTTCCGGGGTATTGCCGAGTACAATTTTTTCCGGGAAAAGCTGTTTTTGGACTTCCTGGCTTCTTTTACATACATCCCCGGCACGGTGGTTCACATCGGTTACGGGTCGGTCCGGGAAAAACTGCGCTGGGACGAAGATATAAGAGAATATGTTTCTGCCCGGCGGTTCCTGGAAACCCGCCAGGCTTTCTTCTTTAAAGTCTCCTACCTCTGGCGCTTTTAGTTACTTTGCCTCCGGCCTCTCGGCGAGAGGAGCCATAGAAGGCGCATACGCGCCATCTGAAGGTTTCCTTACCTGAACCAACCAGTCGAGAGAACTATTTTTCAATTGATATAAATCAAATAGAGGTCTGTTGTTTCAAATGTTTGGGGAAACCTTAAACTTATCTTTTTACCTTCTTCTCTTCTTCGCTTCTTCACTTCCTTCGAATTTTTCCCCTGTTCCGTTTTTTCGTTTTTCTCCTTATTTTATAGGACGCCGCCTGGGGTAGAAGCCATCCGTGTCAGGTATGTAAGGCCCGGGAATATCTTTCTTTTGTTGAATCGCAGAGGTGCCGGACCTGGCGAAATAAGCCTCCAAAAATTCATCCCACTGCGTATGGGCTGAAAAATCCAACCCGTAGCCGGGGTTTCCATAAGTTGTTTTATACGCATATTTAGACGTATCCGGGAAATAAATCGTTAACCCATGAGCATTTTCCATATTACTGCCGTGACATTCGGCAATCACAGCATCCGCCAGCGCTTGCATCACCCGATCCAATTTACCTTGAAGTGCTGCATCTGCTGTGCTGTCGCGACATTTCTCAAACAGATCATAAGCATCCAGGAAACGGCCGGACCCAAAAGAGCAAACATTAGGATATACCGGGTTAACCAGTGAATAAGACTGGTCGATTTGGTTGGTAAGATCAATGCTGAGAGCTTCGAGAGCGTTAATCACTTTTTCGATTTTATCGGTTCGGACAGCGCTCATGGTCATATCTTCATTGGAAAATGATTCCCAATTGAAGCTGTTCCGGTAAATGGATTGGATGATTATCTCTGCCAATTCCAGGTTGGTAATATCGGGATTTTGCTTCAGCGTTTCACAAATATCCCCCACAGTGTACCACCACCAGATATATCCGCTGGTTTCTTCGCTTCCGATATAGACCTCCGCGCAATTCCTGAGTTCATAAACTGACTCCAAGGCGCCCATAAGACAGGGTGCGGAAAAACAAACCATATCCACTCCGCCCGCATCTGTTAGGGCCCGCTGGAGTTCGTCCATTAATAATTGGTCACTGCCGCTGGTAATATCGAGGCATGCCCCTTCCCAACCTGAACCGTGATCATAAAACGATAAGATATATCTTTCAGCGGCGCATTTACTTTTGGCATAATCCAGGAAATCCCGGAGGGTCTGATAATCACCCATGTTGACTTCCTTCATTTGTTTTAGCTTTTGTTTTTGATGATCTTCATCGATGTACCAGATATATGGATTAGAATTTTCCGTATCCTGGAGAACAAGAATATTAAGATATTCATTGGAACATGCCTCATCTGCAAAATCTTCCAATGGATCATAGCCATTAAATTCAGCATCATCATAAAGCAAAAATGCCCATTTTTTGGCTTTAATGGGGATATCATATTCTTGTTCCGTGATCCCCGACTCCGGTATTACTGATTCCCTTGAGCAAGAAGGGATTAAACCGATCAAAAAAACCAGGGCCATGATTGGTGCTAACATAAAAAAAACCTGTTTTTTGGGGTTTTTGTTCATGCTCTATTCCTTCATTTTGCATAAATAGTCCTATAGAGTTCTTCTTCTAGAATATAGCAATATAATTGCCAAAAAACGCGTTTATAAATGTAACTTTTAGGTGACAGAGATCCAGGGGTACGTCAAACTTTTCAACAACCGTTGACGCAGCTCCGCCCCCTTTTTTTGCTTTTTTTATTCTTTTCTTCTTCGTGTGTCTTTGTGTACCTTTGTGGCTAAAATTATATTGCTTATCCTCAGGCGCTTATGATACAATAGACTTCCAGATGTCAGAAATCAAATAAATAGTGGTGAGATGAAATGAAAAATATTTTTGCAGCGGTTTGGTTAATCATTGGTGTTCATGTTTTACTTTCATTTGGACAGATCGATTCACAGTGGCGAGGTCCGAATCGAGACGGAGTCTATCCAAATCAAACACTTTTAAAAAAGTGGCCGGCTGTGGGACCAAAACTCTTGTGGACTGTTAACGGACTTGGAGAAGGTCATTCTTCTGCCGCCGTTACTGCCAATCGAGTTTATGTTACCGGTCTGATTGCAGGTAGAGGCTGGCTTTTCGCTCTTGATATGAATGGCACGTTGCTCTGGAAATCTTCCTATGGCCCGGAGTGGGATGACGGTCATGACGGGGCCCGTACCACTCCTACAGTAGTGGGTAACAGGATTTACCTGATGAGTGCAGAGGGTCTGCTTGTTTGTTTCTATACCAACGGGATAAAAAGATGGTATGTTTATCTGATCCGGGATTTTAAGGCCAGGAATCTTAGATGGGGAATGACAGAATCAGTTCTTGTAGATGGTGACCGAGTTTTTTGTACGCCCGGTGGGAAGGATGTAATGATTGCTGCATTAGATAGACAGACCGGGAAAACCGTCTGGAAAATTAAAGGGAATGGTGAGAAATCCGCCTATTGTTCCCCCTGTATCGTTAAACATGGTAATTTGCGGCTGCTTTTAACCATGACCGGTGAATCCGTGGTGGGGCTTGATGCGGATACAGGCGAGTATCTATGGCGTTATCCGCATATCACCAAGCATGATATCAACCCCAACACACCATTATACCATGATGGGTATGTCTACACCGTAAGCGGTTACGGTACCGGCGGCCAGATGTTCAAACTTTCCCCGGATGGGGAAAAAATGGACCTGGTATGGACGCAAAAAAAACTTGACAGCCAGATGGGAGCCGTGATTCTAACTGGTGGTTATATCTATGGTTCCGGGCATAAAAATAGAGGCTGGCATTGTTTAGACTGGAAAACCGGAGACGTTCAATTTACTGCAAAAGCAATCGGGAATAAAGGTAATATCATCTTCTCAGATGGAATGCTTTATTGCTACAGTGAGAAAGGGTATGTTGCCCTGGTAAAACCCAATCCTGAGAAATTTGACGTGGTGAGTTCGTTTAAGATAAACAAAGGCTCCGGTCCCCATTGGGCCCATCCTGTCATCAAAAACGGACGTTTGTATATTAGACATGGAGAAACCCTGATGGTTTACAATATTGCCCGTTAGCCCCATGGCATGGGGGACCTATTAAGGCCTTCGGCCATCGAGAAGGCTTCTTTAAATGAACCGAACCCACAGGGAAGGCAATAAAATGTTAAATTTTATCATATTAATGAGATGAGATTTATAAAATGGGTATCGAAGCCTTCAACCTCCACTTACCTTCTTACTGTTTTAACTCCTCACAACTGCCTCACTGATTCACTGATTCACTGATTCACTGACCCACCGTTCTCAACTTCTTATCTTCCTAACTTCCTCTCTTCTTCGTGTGTCTTTGTGTTCCTTTGTGGCTAAATTTATATTGCTTATCCTCATGCGTTTATGGTACAATAGACTTCCAGGTATTAGAAATCAAATGAAAATTAGTGAGATGAAAATGAAAAATACAATTATTGCGGTTTGGTTAATCATTGGTGTTAATGTTTTACTTTTATTTGGTCAGGTGGATTCACAGTGGCGAGGACCGAATCGAGACGGAGTCTATCCAAATGAAACGCTTTTAAAAAAGTGGCCAGCTGCCGGGCCAGAGCTCTTGTGGGTCGCTAACGGACTTGGAGAAGGCTATTCTTCTGCCGCCGTTACTGCCAATCGAGTTTATATTACCGGTATGATTTCAGGCAAAGGCTGGCTTTTCGCTTTAGATACGAATGGGAAGTTGGTCTGGAAATCTTCCTATGGCCCGGAGTGGGATGGGAGTCATCCGGGAGCCCGTACCACTCCTACAGTAGTGGGTAACAGGATTTACCTGATGAGTGCAGAGGGGCAGTGTGTTTGTTTCTCTACCAATGGAAAAAAAAGATGGTCTGTGGACCTGATCCGGGATTTTAAGGCAAGAAACCTGGATTGGGGAATGACAGAATCACTCCTTGTCGATGGAAACCGGGTTTTTTGTACGCCTGGCGGACCGGATGTAATGATGGTGGCATTAGATAGACATTCCGGGAAGACCATCTGGAAAATCAAAGGAAATGGAGAGACCTCCGGGTACTGTTCACCCCGCCTGGTCAAACACGGTAATATGCGGCTGCTTTTAACCATGACGGCTGGGTCCGTAGTTGGGGTTGATGCGGATAAGGGGGTATATCTCTGGCGTTACTCGCATGTCACCAGTTATGTGGTCAATGCCAATACTCCTTTATACCATAATGGATATATTTACACCGTAAGCGGATACGGTACTGGCGGCCAGATGTTCAAACTTTCCCCGGATGGGAAAAAAATAAACCGGGTATGGTCGCAAAGAAAACTTGACAGCCAGTTTGGAGCCGTGATCCTGGCGGACGGTTATATTTACGGTTCCGGGCACAGCAAGAGGGGCTGGCATTGTTTAGACTGGAAAACCGGAGACGTTCAATTTACTGAAAAAGCAATCGGGAATAAAGGTAATATCATCTTCTCGGATGGGATGCTTTATTGCTACAGTGAAAGCGGAGATGCTGCCCTGGTAAAACCCAATCCTAAGAAATTTGACGTGGTGAGTTCGTTTAAGATCGAAAAAGGGTCCGGTCCCCATTGGGCTCATCCAGTCATCAAAAACGGACGCTTGTATATTAGACATGGAGAGGTCCTGATGGTTTACAATATTGCCAGGTAGATGAACCAAAAATTCTTGAATCTTGTTGCAATTACCGGGACAACCTTCATAGGTTTGGTTTTTCTAACCTGGTGGTTACTGCATAATCCGGTCAGGGATTTTGTTGAACATGTTCCGGGTATGGACGGCAGACCGGAAATTTTATCCAGCAGGAGTGAAGCGGTTAATATCGGGGCCTATTTCGCCCGTTTTAACGGGACTCCTGCTGAAATCCGGGGGAATTGGCAGCGATTTAGAGGGGCTGATTTTGATAATATTAGTAAGGAAAATATCCGGCTTTTAGATAGTTGGGGAGATGAAGGACCCAATATTCTCTGGTGGATAGAATTGGGAGAAGGTCATGCCGGCCCGGTTATCTTCAAGGGACGGGTTTATATTTTAGATTATGATGAAGAGGAACGGGCGGATATTTTACGCTGCTTTTCTTTAGAGGACGGTAAAGAAATCTGGAGACGTGGTTATAAATTGTATGTTAAACGAAATCACGGGATGTCAAGGACGATTCCCGCGGTAACGGAAAAGTACGTGGTAACGATCGGTCCGAAATGTCACGTTATGTGTGTGGATACTGATTCCGGTGATTTCAGGTGGGGGATCGATCTTGAAAAAGAATACGACACTGAAGTGCCTTTGTGGTATACGGGACAATGTCCCCTCATCGATGACTCCCTGGCTGTTATTGCTGTGGGCGGAAAGTCTTTAATCATTGCCGTAGACTGCGAGACCGGTGAGGTGATATGGGAAACCCCGAATCCCAACAATTGGAAAATGTCTCATTCCTCTATCATGCCTATTTCTTTTCAAGGGAAAAAAATATATGTTTACTGCGCCCTAGGGGGAATCGTCGGGGTGTCGGCTGAAGGAGATGCGGCTGGCCAGGTATTGTTTGCATCCAATTTGTGGAGTCATAATGTAATTGCACCATCCCCGGTGTACTTAGGGGATGGCAGGATTTTTGTAACGGCGGGGTACGGCGCCGGGAGCATGATGTTAAAAATAAAGTCTGAAGGTGACGTGTTTTCAGTGGAGCCTTTACAAGCATTAAAATCTACGGAGGGTTTGGCGTCGGAGCAGCAAACGCCGATTTTTTATAAAGGGCATTTATTTTCTATCCTGCCCAAAGACGCGGGACCGCTGCGGGAACAATTTGTTTGCTGCCGCCCGGATGATTGCGGTAAAATCATCTGGTCCAGCGGCAAGACAAATCGTTTTGGCCTGGGACCCTATCTTGTTGCTGACGACAAATTCTTTATTTTAAATGATGATGGGGTGTTAACGATTCTGAAGACAAGTACGAAAGAGTATATTCAATTGGGACAGGCAAAGGTTCTTGAGGGAGTAGACGCCTGGGGACCGATGGCAATTGCCGGCGGCAGGCTGCTGGTTCGTGATTCACGCCGGTTGGTGTGCATCGATGTAAGAGGACGATGATGAAAAATAATCGATTATTAACAGGCATTATTATAATCGTTTCAATGGCAGGGATTCTCTACTTTGGAATCCGGGCAATATCAGAGAACTCGAAAAAGGACGGGGAGAACCCGTTCGAATATAATATAGAAAACTTTAAAAAAAGTGAAAAAAATCTAATTCATTATTCCGAGGTCCAACAAATAAATATAAATTCACCAAATGCGTATGGAATTTCAGTCGGTCCGGAGGATAAAATCTATGTTTCCGGTGATGATTCAGTACTAATCTTGAATAGGGACGGCAGCACCCATTCTTCTATAAAAACACCAGGGGCCGCATATTGCCTTTCCGTAGACGAAAATCAAGACCTGTATCTCGGGATGAGAGATCATGTCGAGGTTTATGATACAAAAGGTGTTAAAAAGGCTCAATGGGAATCCCTGGGAGAACGTGCGATTATCACGTCTATCGCTATTTCAAAAGAGAATGTTTTTGTTGCAGATGCAGGCAATCATATTGTCTGGAAATTCAATAAATCCGGCCGCAAACAGGCAAGAATCGGTGAGAAGAATAAAGCCAAAGACATTCCCGGATTTGTGATCCCCAGTCCCTATTTTGATGTAGCTGTGGACCCTGATGGGTTCCTGTGGGTGGTGAATCCCGGGCGCCATTCCCTGGAAAATTATACCAAGGAAGGTAATTTAAGAACCTCGTGGGGTGAGTATTCGATGAAAGTAGAGGGTTTTTGCGGATGCTGCAATCCGACGCATATCACCATCCTGGATGACGGCTCATTTGTTACCAGTGAAAAAGGTATTGCCAGGGTAAAGATATACAACCGGTTGGGAAGATTTGTTTCCATTGTTGCCGCTCCCGATCTATTTAAAGAAGGGACAGTAGGTCTGGACCTGGCAACAGATTCATCCGGGAGTATCTACGTTTTAGACCCGGTGAAAAAAGCTGTACGGATTTTTGATTTGCCTTCGGCGACCAGGGGGCGCTTTTTGAAAAAACTGCCCCCTGGACCCCCGCAAAAACTTTTCATTAAGGAGTAAGCAGTGAAAAATAATAAACCTGATAATTTAATCAACAGACGTGATTTCCTCCGTACAAGTTTGCATACGGTGGCGAGTATCACGATTGGTGGGATTGCCGGGTTCTTAATTGGCAGGTCTTCTTCTGAGGAGATGGTCTGGCAGTTAGACCCCAATATTTGTGTACAATGTGAAAAGTGTTCCCAGAATTGTGTGTTGCCTCAATCAGCGGTGAAAGTTGTGCATTCGTTTTCGATGTGTGGTTATTGTGATTTATGCAGCGGGTATTTGCAGCCGGGGGCAAAGTCAAGGGATACCGGGGCAGAGAATCAACTCTGTCCCACCGGTGCCATCAAACGGACCTTCGTTGAAGACCCGTATTTTGAATATACCATCGATAAGGATTTGTGTATTGGCTGCGGCAAATGTGTAAAAGGCTGCGGTGCTTTTGGAAATGGCTCATTGTATTTACAGGTAAACCATGATCTTTGTTTAAATTGCAATGAATGTTCCATTGCCAGGTCATGTCCTTCCCGGGCCTACAAACGAGTACCGGCCAGCAAGCCTTATATTTTAAGAGGGAGTGAAGCTGCAAGGTTTTTAGGCAAACAATGAAATTAAACAAATTTTTTATTCTTTTTTTCTTGCTTTTATTACCTTATCTAAGTTTTTCTCAGACTGCGGAACGCTTTCCCAAGCCTGATTTTCAAACGGACTATAAGCGGCCGGATTTAATCACTCAGTCGCCGCGCGCGCCGTTTTTAGAATACCTGGATGTGTTTGTCTTGCTTGCTGCTCTTTCATTGGCCTCTTTTTTTGCTCTCAAACTGCGGTCACGCCGGAAGATTTTTTTATTAATGGTGTTTTGTTTGATCTATTTCGGGTTTTACAGGGAAGGCTGTGTTTGTTCGATAGGAGCAATTCAAAATGTATTTTTTGCTTTATTCAATAGCAATTACGTCATCCCTTTTACAGTGGTTGCTTTTTTTATTCTCCCGCTTATTTTTACATTATATTTCGGTCGCACCTTTTGTGCGGCGGTTTGTCCTTTGGGGGCGATTCAAGATGTTGTAGTTCTCAAGCCAGCCAAAGTTCCCGGTTGGTTGGCCGGCGTTTTAGGCATTATCCCTTATATTTATCTTGGGCTGGCGGTTTTGTTTGCCGCCGCCGGTGCTGGTTTTATTATTTGTCAGTATGATCCCTTTGTGGGTTTTTTCCGGTTTGGGGCCAGTTTTAATATGGTTATTTTGGGAATATCCATGCTTATGCTGGGTACGGTAATTGCACGGCCCTATTGCCGGTTTTTTTGTCCCTATGGAGTATTACTGGATTGGATGTCACGTCTGGCAAAATGGCATGTTAAAATTACGCCGACTGAATGCAATAATTGCCGGTTATGTGAAGAATCCTGTCCCTTTGGTGCTATTAAAAAACCCGGGGACATTTCTCTTCCCCGGGAAAAAAGGGAAACTGAGATTAAGCGGCTGGCAATTTTATTGGTTTTGCTTCCAGTAATTGTCATTGGCAGCGGATGGGTTATTTCTCGATTACATGTACCCCTTTCCCGTCAGCATTTTACCGTATCGCTGGCAGAGGAGATTCACCTGGAGAATTCCGGCAAAAGGAAAGAGACAACCGAGCAGACCCGTGCGTTTCGGGCTTCGGGAAAACCGACCGAAGAATTATTTTCCGAAGCAGCGGCCATTCAAAATAAATTTAAAACAGGTGCATGGATTTTAGGGGGATTCCTGGGATTCATCATCTGTCTTAAAGTAATCGGTCTTTCTATTCGTAAAAAACAGGTGGAATATGAAGTAGATACCGGGACATGCTTGAGTTGTGCACGATGCTTTAAGTATTGTCCATATGAGCAAGTTCGATTGGGAATAATAAGCCCGGATGAGATAGAGGAAGATAAAAATTATAAATGAAAAACGAAAAATGAAAAATGAAAAATGGAATAGACGTCCTTCGGGCAATTTTTTAACGCCTTCGGCGAAAAAGGAAATAGTGTCTAATTTGTGTTTAAATTTACCGCCGAAGGCGTTAAAAAATTGCCCGAAGGGCACCGTTTCCATTTTTAATTTATAATTTTTCATTTTTAATTTTTCATTCTGAGGTAAATAGTAAAGATGCTTTATAATATTGCTAAAAGGGTTGCGATCGTTGCTGTTATTTTTGCTGTAATACTCAGCGTGTTATTGATTGCTAACTATATCCAGACAAAATCGATTGATCCGTTGAACAGCAAAGCGATTTCTCAATTGATGTTAAAACTTCAAGAGAATCCCAATGATACGGCTTTAAAAGAGCAAATAAGGGCCCTGGATCTACTGGCCCGGAAGGCTTATTTTACCTATCAATGGCAGATTCGCACCGGGAGTATTTTGCTTTTTGTATTTGTGTTGGTTTTTTTGATTGCGTTAAAATATATGAGTTCATTAAAATCCCGGTTCCCGGATTTGAGTGAAAGCCCCGGACCGGAAGATACCTGGGAGAACAAGCTATTAGCACGCAAATATATCATTTTCAGCGGATTGGGCCTGTTTCTGCTGGCTTTTGTGTTGGGAATCTTATCGGAAAATGAAATGAAACATTTCGGGATGGAGAAAGCAAAGGAAAAAATGTCGGTGGGGGACTTTCCGGGCATCGATGAAATAAGAAAAAATTGGCCGGGGTTTCGCGGCCCGGAAGGAAACGGCATTGCCTATCACACGGATGTACCCATTGAATGGGATGGGAAATCCAATAAAAACATATGCTGGAAAATTTCTATTCCTCTTCCCGGGTATAATTCGCCTATTTTATGGGGAGATAAGATTTTTCTTTCAGGTGCGGATAAACAAAACCAGGCGGTTTATTGTATCGATGCCGGAACGGGAAAAATTGCCTGGCAGGCGGAATTGAACGATATTCCCGGATCGCCGGCTAAACGGCCTAAACCAACTGAAGACACGGGTTATGCCGCCCCCACCATGACCACGGATGGACAACGGGTATTTGCGATTTTTGCCACGGGAGATATCGCCTGCTTAGATTTTGCCGGGAAACGAATTTGGGCTAAAAACCTGGGTGTGCCTGGAAATCATTACGGCCATGCTTCTTCCCTGGTAACATATCAAGATTTACTGCTGGTCCAGTACGATCATAAAACCGGGGGCCACTTGCTTGCTATGAAAACAGAAACCGGTATATTAATATATGATAAGCCGCGTGATGTGGATATTTCCTGGGCGTCGCCCATCCTGGTTAATACCGGCACGCGGGTAGAGATTATACTCAGCTCAAATCCTTTTGTGATTTCTTACGATCCCCGTACCGGTCAGGAGTTATGGCGGGTTAAATGCATGTCCGGGGAAGTTGCCCCGTCTCCTGCTTATGCTGACGGCATGGTGTATGTGGTTAATGATAATGCCCTCTTAGCCGCGATCAGGTTAGAAGGCACGCCCAACGTTGCCTGGGAATACGAAGATGATCTTTCGGAGGTAGCCAGTCCCCTGGCTACCAAAGATTTCGTCATCATGGCCTCAAGTTATGGAACAGTTTCGTGTTTTAATAGTAAAACCGGTGAACGATACTGGGTACACGATTTTGATCATGGATTTTATTCATCCCCCATCCTGGTGGGCGATAAGGTTTACCTGATGGATATGAAAGGCGTTATGTCTGTTTTTAAAGCGGATAAAGAATTCCAGCTCATCAGCACATGTGAACTGGGAGAAAAAGCAGTGACCATCCCGGCTTTCTCCCAGGGCCGCATTTATATTCGCGGCGACAAACACCTGTTTTGTATTGGAAAAGAGCGGGCGGCGCCCGCAGCCCAATAGGATAAATGCTGCGCAATGAATATAAATACTGATACTTTAAACCTGGAAGTAGACCGCATCGTGGCTGAAACCGGTGCCAGTCCCGGTGATGTGATTCCCCTGCTGCATGCCGTTCAGAAAAAGTTTAATTATCTCCCGGAAATCGCCCTGCGGCGAATATGCGAGATTACGGATATTACCCCTGCTGCCATAACCGGTATATCAACATTTTACCCCCAGTTCCGGCATACACCGGTGGGTCAACACATTATCCATGTTTGTACTGGCACTGCCTGCCATGTAAAAGGTGCGGATTTGGTGTGGGAGGCATTTCGCCGTGAATTACATATTACAGAGAATCAAGATACCGATCCCGAAGGTCAATTTACCCTGCAAAAAGTATCCTGCCTGGGCTGCTGTACCCTTGCGCCGGTGGTGCAGATCGACAATGTGACTTATGGGAAAGTCAAACCCGATAGAGTGACAAATGTTCTTAACGATTTTCTTTCTTACCCGGACAAAAGAGGCGACTCGATCAAAGATGGTAAAGATGATTTGCAGGAAGAAAGCGAAATCAAGATCGGCTTGGGTTCTTGTTGTATTGCCAGCGGCAGCGGCAAAGTACAGCAGGCTCTGGAAAAATGCTTCGACAATACCGGTGTCAGTGCCAGGGTTAAACGGGTTGGCTGTGTAGGCATGTGTCATCGCGCGCCGCTGCTGGAAGTGTGTTTACCGGATAAAGAACCGGTGCTCTATGATAAGGTTCAAGCGGAGGAGGTGAAAAACATTGTACTCAGGTACTTTAAGCCAAAGACCTTTAGTAAACGAATTAAAAATGCGGCATTAAATATGGTGGAAAATATCCTTGAAGGTAACCCTGCCAATGGAATGATGCGCCGTGCGCTTTATACCCGTGATCCCCATATCCAAGCCTTCACCGGCAGACAACAGCATATTGCCACTGAGCATTCGGGTCAGATCGATCCGCTTGATCTTGAAGAATACCGTTCAAAAGGAGGTTTTAAAGCATTAGAACAATGCCTTGCGAAATTTTCTCCGGATGAGATTATCGAGCAGATCAAGATGAGTGGTTTAAGGGGTAGGGGAGGAGCAGGGTTCCCCTCCTGGCAAAAATTGCAAGAAGTGCGTCAGGCAAAGGGTGATAAAAAATTTATTATCTGCAATGGCGATGAAGGCGATCCCGGGGCCTTCATGGACCGAATGATCCTGGAGTCCTACCCGTTTAGGGTGATCGAAGGCATGCTCATCTGTGCGTACGCTGTGGGAGCTAGTGAAGGATATTTTTACATTCGCGCCGAATACCCTCTGGCAGTGCAGCGAGTAAAAGCCGCTATCCAGCAGTACCAGGGGGGCTCTTTTCGAGAAAACCGCCCCCATGGACCCCCCGCAAAAGCTTTTGATAAGGATCTAATAAAAAGTTTTTGCAGGGTCCAGGGACGGTTTTTTCAAAAAGAGTCCTTGGCCGCCGGAGGCAACAAAAGTGGATTTTCTTTGAATATAAAAATCATGGAAGGAGCCGGTGCATTTGTTTGTGGGGAGGAAACAGCGCTCATTGCATCTATTGAAGGAAAGCGGGGTATGCCCCAGTTTCGTCCCCCTTATCCTTCGCAGCAGGGACTGTGGGGCTGCCCTACATTGGTAAATAATTGTGAGACCTTTGCCACTGTGCCGTGGATTTTGCGAAATGGCCCGGAAGCCTTTGCTAAATTAGGCAATGAAAAGAGCAAAGGAACTAAAGTGTTTTCTTTAGCAGGGAAAATCGTTCGCGGCGGTCTTATTGAAGTACCCATGGGCATCACCATCCATGAAATTGTCGAAGAAATCGGCGGTGGTATAGAAAATGGCAGACCCTTTAAAGCCGTGCAAATTGGCGGACCCTCCGGCGGATGTGTGCCGGCTGAGCTGGCACATACCAGGGTTGATTATGAAGACCTTACTAAAGTCGGTGCCATGATGGGTTCCGGCGGTTTATTGGTAATGGATGACACCGATTGTATGGTAGACATTGCCCGGTATTTTCTTACCTTCACCTGCAGTCAATCCTGCGGAAAATGTACCTTTTGCCGCATCGGTACACGACTGATGCTCAATATCCTTGAGAACTTATGCACCGGTAAAGGGAGCAGTAAAGACCTGAAGGACCTGGAAGAGATAGCCGGGAAAACAAAACAAGGCAGTCTTTGCGGATTGGGCAAAACAGCCCCGAATCCTGTCCTGACGACCCTCAGGTATTTCAGAGAAGAATACGAGGCTCATCTGAAGGGAACCTGTCCGGCCAAGCGCTGCAAAGCGCTTATCATCTATTCGATTACCGGCAAGTGTATCGGCTGTACGATTTGCGCCCAGCAATGCCCAGCAAAAGCGATTCCTATTACACCCTATAAAAAGCACGAAATCCTACAGGAAAAATGTATCAAATGCGGCACATGCAAAAATGTATGCCCCAACGAAGCGGTAACAGTTACATGAATAATTCAATAAAGATAAAAATCAATAACCGGGAAGTAACTGTATCGGCAGGTAGTATGATACTGGAAGCTGCTGCAAAATTGAATATTAACATCCCAACATTGTGTTATTTGAATGGGTATGAGCGATTTACTTCATGTATGATTTGTGTGGTTCATGAACTAAATTCCGATCGACTGGTCCCGTCGTGTTCCATGCCTGCTGCTGAAGGAATGGAAATCGAGACGGATAACGAAAAAGTAAGAGAAGCTCGAAAAGACGCCCTGGATTTTTTATTGAGCGAACATGTGGGCGATTGTGAGGCTCCCTGTAGGCGAGCTTGTCCTGCCAATATGGACATACCACTCATGATCCGGCAAATAAAAGAAAAACGATTTGCCGATGCAATCGTTACCATTAAAAGAGATATAGCGTTGCCTGCAGTTTTGGGGCGTATTTGTCCCGCACCCTGCGAAAAGGCGTGTAATCGAAAATCGTATGACAGCCCGGTTTCCATTTGCTATTTAAAAAAGTTTGCCGCCGATGTTGACCTGGACCTGGGTTCACCCTATCGACCCGAAATTAAGAATAAATCCGGTAAAAAAGTGGCCATAATCGGGGCAGGACCTACAGGTCTCTCTGCTGCTTACTATCTACTTCAAGATGGTCATGATTGTTTTATCTTTGATCAAAATCCGCAGCCCGGGGGAATGCTGCGATATGGAGTGCCGGATGAAAAATTACCCAAACCGGTTCTTGATTCGGAAATCCATCAAATTTCCGGGTTGGGCGCACATTTTCACCAGGGACAAACACTGGGTAAAGACATCCGATTAGATGAATTAAAAAATAAATATGATGCCGTGGTTCTTGCCGTGGGCACAATAGAACCCGGTGTATTTGAAAACTCCGGTCTTGAGTTGTCAAACCGCGGCATTGTCATAAACAAAAGGACGTTTACAACCGCTGTCCCCGGAGTTTTTGCCGGTGGCAATGCGGTTGGAGAAAGCAAGATGGCTATTCGCGCTTTAGCTCATGGCAAAGGTATCAGTTATTCCGTCAACCAATTTTTAAACAATGCGCCAATAACCGGTCCTCCACGGCGATTCGATTCCAGGATGGGAAAACTTAGTGAGGATGAAATAAAAACCCTCTCAGTGTCCTCTGTGTCCTCTGTGGCAAAAATTAATTTCATTGAAGCAATAAAAGAATCATCACGCTGTTTTAACTGTGATTGTGGAAAGGCAACTTCATGCAGGCTTCGGCAATATGCACAAGAATATCATGCCAGTCAGCAGCGTTTCAAACCAGGTGACAGAAGAAAATTTGAACGGATCATCCAACATGACCAGGTAATCTATGAACCCGGCAAGTGCATCAAGTGCGGTTTATGTGTGCAGATCACAAAAAAAGCCGGAGAAAAATTCGGTCTGGCTTTTGTCAATCGCGGATTTGCCGCCCGCATTGGAACCCCATTTAAAGAACCGCTGAGCCAGGGACTTAAAAAAACCGCAGAAGAATGCATCAAAGCCTGCCCCACCGGTGCAATGTCATATATAAGGAAATAAACTATGAGTAGATATAAATTTTTAGTGTTTCTATTGATACTTCCTTTTCTTTTTCTTACCTGCTCCGGTAAAAAAGAAGATGAAAAGAGACAAATAAACGTTGAGGCAGTGAGTTGGCCTATATTCAGGGGTGATTCCCGACTTTCTGGGACAATCGATCCTAATCAAAAGCTTTTGCGGGGGGTCCAGGGGGGCAGTTTTCTCGAAAAGAGCCCCCTTGGCCGCCGGAGGCAATTATTATGGACCTATAAAACCGGGTCTGAAATCATCTCTTCTCCGGTCATCGGTTTCGGGCGTGTTTATATCGGTTCTACGGATGGAAAAGTATATGCGATTAATTTAAAGGATGGAAGCAAAGTCTGGGAGTTTGATACAGAAGATGATATTGAAGCGTCGCCGCTCCTGGTGGATACCTTTATATATATTGGGAATTTAAGTGGGGAATTCTTTGCCATGGATGCCCATACCGGGAAAGTATATTGGAAATACAATACTGAAGGCCCGATTTACGGATCGGCTAACTGGGTAAGAAAACCCGATAGTCAAGAGACATTAATTTTTGTTGGCAGTCATGACAATAAAATGTATTGTTTTGACGCAGCCTCAGGGGAACTGCAATGGGCATATGAAACCAGTCATTATATTAATGGAACACCTGCTCTGGATGGTGAAAATATCGTTTTTGGCGGTTGTGACGAGAAACTTCACATCTTATCCGCCCTTGACGGCAAGAAGAAAGGAGAAGTCAGGGCAGGTTCTTATATTCCCGGTTCCGCTGCACTTGTCGAAAACAGGGCATATGTCGGTCATTATGGTAATCAATTAATCTGCATCGATATTAAAAATAAAAAAATAGCCTGGGAATATGGGGATAAAAAACATGGCAGTGCTTTTTTTTCCTCCCCGGCAGTTGGGAAAGATCATGTCGTCATTGGATCGCGCGATGGATATTTACATTGCGTAAACCGGGAAACAGGCGAAAAGATTTGGACGTTTAGAACCCGTGATGAAGTAGACAGTTCACCGGTAATCGTTGGTAATCAAGTGATCGCAGGTTCTTCGGATGGAAGACTCTATATCGTTAACTTAAAGAATGGAGAACAAACCTGGTCCTATGAGATCGGTGCGGCAATTATCAGTTGTCCTGCGGTTGCAGGGGGATTAATTGTTATTGGAGCCGAAGACGGGCGAATTTATGCATTTGGAGAAGGATCATGAAGATTGTGTATGTTACTCCCGGGAGCGGCGGCACATTTTATTGTCAAAACTGTTTTCGAGACAGTGAGTTACTCAAATCACTATTTGTCCTTGGGCATGAAGTGATCAAGGCGCCCATGTATCTTCCTGTGAACCTGGACGATAATGGGAATATTGCCGGCACGCCGGTTTTTTTTGGGGCTGTGAATGTTTATCTTAAGGAAAAATTTCCTTTTTACCGGCATGCACCGGTGTGGTTGGAACGGCTCTTTGATTCTCAGGCGCTGCTGCAATTAGCAGCCAAAAAGTCCGGTTCAACCCGGCCCACCGGGCTGGAAGAAATGACTATTTCTATGCTGCTGGGTGAAAAGGGGCACCAGGCATCGGAATTGGACCATCTGATTAATTACCTTCGCCGGGTCAACCCGGACATCGTTCATCTATCCAATGCCCTTTTACTTGGATTGGCGCATCGACTTAAAACGGATTTAGGTACTGGAGTCGTATGTTCCCTCCAGGATGAAAACGAATGGATCGACCTGATGGACGAAAGTTACCAGCGCAAAATATGGAATATCATGGCTGAAAGGGCAGGGGATGTAGACCTTTTTGTTACAGCCAGCCGGTATTATTCAAATAAATCTCAAAAGCAGTTAAAAATACCGGCTGATAAAATAAAAGTTATTTGTGGTGGAATCAATTTAGACGGTTATGAAATGTCTTCGCTTCCGTTTGATCCGCCGGTGATCGGGTATTTATGCCGGATGTCGGAATACTTTGGGCTTGGCATACTGGTGGATGCTTTTATCCAGTTGAAAAAAGACAACCGGTTTAAGGATCTAAAATTGCATATTACCGGGGGTTATACAGGCGAGGATAAGCATTTTGTGAAGGAATTATTAAAAAAGGTATCCAAATTGGGTTACGAGAAAGATGTCAAAATATTCAAACACTTTGATAAAGAAAATCGCATCAAGTTTCTTAAGTCGTTGACACTTCTTTCCGTGCCGGTTCCTGGTGGTGAAGCATTTGGGGCATATCAAGTAGAAGCATTAGCGGCTGGTGTGCCGGTGGTTCAGCCCAATGTCGGCTGTTTCCCGGAATTTGTGGAAGCTACTGGCGGTGGGGTCATTTATGAGCCCAATGATGGTGAAACATTGGCAGGTACAATCGCTTCTCTTCTTTTATCTCCGGATAGGATCAGGGAATTAAGTGAACAGGGCAGCGGGGTAGTATTGGAACGATTTTCCATGAAAAATATGGCCGGAAACATTGTAAAGGTTTATGAACAGGTTCTAAATAAATAGATAATTTTTGACACGGATTTACAAGGGTTTGGCCCAGGTTTTCTTATAGTTAATGTTACCAGCTTTTTACCTATAAGCTTTTTTGTACCACTTCTAGATGCATTATGCCCATTACATAATAAGAGGAATAATTGCAGCAAAGAACATAATCAAAAAGCCACGCCAAAGCACTAAAAAACCGATTCCGCGATATCCCTTAACTACGATAAAAGCTCCAACTATATCCCAAATTAGACCTAATGGAAGAAGTACAGTACATACAAGTTTTTTGGATGCATCCATTTGAAAAAGAATAAGGAGTGTTATAATAAATGAGACACAAAATATTAGCCATAGTATAAAATTTACTTTTTGCCATTTTTTAAAATCGTAACCATCTTTTTCATCGATATCAAAACATATATTTCCAATATAATTACTAAAAAATAAAGCCAATATAAATGCCCCGATAATAATTAATACAGTAAACATGATATTCTCCCTTTTTAATGATAGGATTATTGATGATGTGTCTTGTTTAACCGTTAGTTGTATAGGAAGTATCACGATTTAAGCAAGTTTGACCTTTAATCATGGTTTAAATATTAACAACGTTTACCGCAAAAGTCAATGTTTAAAAAAAAATTGACAATTACAAGAAATTGTGATATATTTACATTGGTATTTGCCCTGGCGTTCCATAAGACGTGGAGATGCCACGTTGGGGACGCCAGGGGGGTACATTAAGTCCCATTATTTTTTAACTTTCCATACATTTTGATGAGTTGGGAGGTCTTGCATAAGGAGGCGCTTTTGAGACAAGTTGCAATTTTTATTGACGGCGGGTATTTGGACAAATTGCTGCGAAATGAATTTGATGGACTTAGAATCAATTATGAGACATTCTCTCGTGAAATTTTGGCTCAAATCCATGGGGATGCATATCTTCTCCGTACCTATTACTATCATTGTCTACCTTATCAGAGCAACCCACCGACGCAGGAAGAGTCTGAGAGATTCTAATCAATGCAGAGTTTCTTAAGCTCAATTAATCGCTTACCCAGATTCGAGGTTAAGCTTGGTCGGCTTGCCCGCCGGGGTCCTGATAAAGATGGCCATTACTTCTTCGAACAAAAGATGGTTGATGTGCTTCTAAGTATTGATTTAGTTCGCATGAGTGCTAGAGGGCAAATCACGGATGTTGCTCTTGTGGCAGGAGACTCAGATTTTGTGCCGGCAATAGAAGTTGCTAAAAATGAAGGTGTATCCGCATGGTTGTATCATGGTAATCGTCCACACAATGCTTTGTGGGAGGCAGCAGATGAACGAATTAAGATCACTCAAGACTTAATAAACCGAATACTATGGCAATCTTGATAAAACAAATCGATCAACAATAAAATATAACGAAAGAAAAAAGCCAAAAATCTATCTCCTCAGTATATTAGATAGTATCAATAGGAAATAAGAAAAAAAGGATAGATGCAGGACGTCAATTGTAATTTACAACACATCCTGGTAAAAAAAATTCACAAAATGTCCGTATATGTGGCGGTTTGGAAACTAAAAAGGACTAAATGTAGTTCCCAGGGACAATCTAATAATTAATAAGGACAAAATGTAGTTCCCAGGGACAATCAAAAAACCAAAAGGGACTAAATGTAGTTCCCAGTGGCAATTCAAAAACCAAAATGGACATAATGTAGTTCCCAGTGGCAGTTCAGAAAATAAAAAGGACATGCTGCCGCTTTTGTGCACTTTTTTTCTATAAAAAACCGGAAAACGAAAACCTTGAAGGTTTTTTTTTCGTATAAATTAAGTTAAAATTTAAATCCAGTAAGTGAGGTTTGATAAAAATGGACAGGAAGACGTTATTAAAAGGAATTAGTTCCAGGTTGAAGAAAATTCGTTTGGAATTAGGGGTTTCCCATGAAAAAATGGGATCATATTTTGGCGTCGGCAGGACCAGTTATACCAAGAACGAAAATGGTGAGACGTTTCCCCATCTATGTTCCTTTAATATATTGGGAAACAATTTTGGGGTATCGTTGGACTGGTTGATTCTCTCATGAATACAAAAGATAAAGAGAGTGAGAAATAGCCGCATTTTTATTGCGGCAAGCGCGTTCTATTTACGGAAAAGATGTGAATGAGTCCCTTAACAAACGCACACACGCATCTTGAGCTGACAGATTTGGCTCATCTGTGCCCCACAAAACCCGTAAGCTTTGTGTCTTGGATGGGTCGATTAGCATGGAATCTTCGCAAACGGTCAAATACCCAGGTCCAGGCCAGCATTGAGCACGGTATAGCCGAACTTCAGGTTTGCGGCACAACGCACGTGGGGGATATTACCCAGACCTGGCTCAGTGTGGAACCGCTTATGACCAGCGGTCTACAGGGTGTGGTTTACCTGGAAGTGATTGGGTACAACAAAAATAAAGCCTTCAAGCGGTTAGAACAAGCCAAAATTGAAATAGGTAGAGCGCGTCGGCACCCCAACTACGGGGCTGTGCAGGTGGGGCTGTCGCTCCACGCCCCTTACTCCTGCCACCCCGACCTGCTTCGGGCCGGGGCTGAATGGTGTCGAGCAGAAGATGTCCCCCTATGCATTCACACTGCCGAGTCACCGGCCGAAACAAAATTCCTTCTCAGTGGTAAATTGCCATTCGTTAAAGGGCCGGTGGCATCCCTGGTAAAAATGCTGCTGGCCTTGCCCGCTTCAGTGCCCGGCCTGCGCCCTATTCCCTACTTAGCACAATTAGGTGTGCTGGCCGCTCGACCACTGCTTGTCCACGCCGTTCACGTAACCGGTGACGATATTGGTCTCATCGCCAAAGCCGGCTGTGCTGTCGTCCACTGCCCCCGTTCAAATGACCGGTTGTCGTGCGGTCGGATGCCTTTAGAGCGTTACCTTGCCGCCGGCGTCCGGGTCTATCTAGGCACCGACAGCCGCGCCAGCAGCCCCGACCTTGACGTACGCGCCGAGGCCGAGTTTGCTCAACGCTTACACGCAGACCTGGTGGAGTCGCAAAAAATAGCCCAGTTAATTCACCAGCCCTTTGGTATTGACCTTTTCCGGTCATGAAGCCGTATATATCGATGAAGTGAAGTAAATTGGGATTTTATCCATTAATTCGCCAACAGTCTGATAAGGATTCGCTGTTAGTTCTCTCAACAGGGTCTGCAAATCTTCCAATAAACGGCTCACTATTGATTCATGGATGCAGCTGCGATAATAATTGATAACCAGGCAGATTTCAGGGCCGAGAAATATATCCCACCTTAGAGGATACTCCATTTTGGCTAAATAATACTCGGAAGACCGGGGAAGCCCGGGACTATTTTTTTGGTTTCCGGATTCTCTTAAAATAGTTCTCTCTATATTTTGAATCACCAGGAAACTGTCAAATAGGGGATTATTTCCGCTTATTCCACACCACCGGTTGATTTTATCTACCTGGGTATACTCATACTGGCTCCATTCCATATGATCGTTCCATATTTGTTTTAGCCACGTGACAGCGGCTTGTTCCGGGGTTATTTTCACTCTTACCGGTAAGATATTGATGGCATGGCCGGTCATGGCTTCTATGCCGGCAGAAGCAATGCTTCGGCCAGTGGTTAGTAGGCCGAATATGATATCCTTCTCATCACCGTAACAACCCAACAGCAGTGCCCAGATTCCTTTGGCAACCGTACTGAGCACCAGCCGGTGCTTTTGTAAAAAAAGGTCCAATTGCAGCGTGGTTTCGCCGGATAGATAGAGATGCTGTCGTTCAATCCCTTTCCTGTCTCCCGGCTTAGGGCCGGGAAACCGGTTAACATAGGTCTTTGGTTGGGTAATTCCTTTAAAGACCGATTGCCAATATTTTTTTGCCGCGGTTAAGTCCTGGTTTTTTAGCGTAAAAAGGTATTGCTTATAATAATTATTGGGCTGGAATTCCGGGTTTTTCCCGGATGCCAGGGCAAAGTAATAATCAAAAATATATTGAAAAATATTGAAAGAACTCCAACCTGCCATGCGGCTGTAATCACAAGTATAGAAAAACCGGGACTGTTCCGGGTCCCACCTGACCATGACCACGCGTACCGGGATGGTATCGCGGTCCCCAAATCCCCGCTCCCATTGTTCTTTCATTAATTCTTCGTATTTTTCTTTTCGTAAGGTGGGCGATAAGCCGCTTAAATCATAATACATAAATTCCTCTTCTATTTGGCGGCATACCACTTGAACCGGTTCCTCCAGGTTTTTCCAGGCAAGGACCGTACGCAGCATGGGTTGATGTTCCACCACTTTGCGGTACGCCCGTCTTAATATTTCGATTTCCATGCTGATTGGCAGCGGCGGATAATTCCGCTGGAAAAGAAATATAGGTGGGTCAACGATTTCATGGGTTTTTAAATAATGTACGATGTGCTGCTGGAATGGGGTGGCAGGGAGAATATCTTCAATTTCTATGCCTTCCGGTAAACTTTGTTTCACTGCCTCGCCGGGGATTTTTATCGGGGCGGTCAAATGGGGCCCGGGTTTATCCGGCTCTTTGCCGGCCCCTTTTTTCCCGGCGGCCCGGGCTAAACCGGCTATGTCCTGGTTCTGGTAAAGGTCCCTTACCGAAAGGTTAAGACCTTCTTTGTTGGCCCTGGATATAACCCGGATCGCATTGATGGAGTCCCCGCCCAACTGGAAAAAGTTACTGGTTATACTAATTTTATCATAATTTAAAACGTCCGACCAGATGTTAGCGAAAAATGTTTCCATAGGGGTTCGTGGTTCGATAAAATCGTTTTCTTGTTCCGGCAGCAGCCGGATCGGTTCAGGGAGACTGCGGCGGTCCAGTTTGCCGCTGGAAGTAAGGGGCAGGGTGTCCAGCAGCAGGAAAATAGAGGGTACCATGTACTCCGGCAGCCGGTCTTTCAAATAACTTCGCAGTTCCGGGACAAGTTCACCGGCGGCTTTTACCAATAACGGGTTGTTGGTATAAGAATGCGGGGGACGGACTTCCACAGCTTCTGCTGCCGTATATTCCCGATGGTATTCATGTTTATGTTTAAATACCACCTGGAAAGAGGCGGCATCGAAAGGGGAAAGATGTATTTCGATACAGTAAGGCAGCCGGTCGGTTAATTGCAGGAATTCTTGCGGGTCAACGGCATTTTCCTTCAGCCTGGCCAGTTTCTTTTCGACTTCTTCCACGGTGTCACCGGGGTTCATTGTTTTAAGCAAGTTCATGAGCCGGAGGTCCCTGGAAATGCGGGCATTGGGAACATCAACGATTCTCATTCCCGGGGGTTTGTCATTTTCTAAACGACGGCATATCTCTGCCAGCGTAAGTCCCTCTTTCTGCCAGGAGTGTACCGGGAGAGGGGAAAGACCGTCAGACCCGGAGACTGTACCGTCGCTGATGTGCAGGATAACATCGTAACGGAACCGGGTGAGTTCATTGTGGAAGCGGCTGTGTTTATGTAGTAATTCGACACCGGTGATTTCCGGGACCAGTTGTTTCAGTGCGATAAAGAACATCGGGTCTACGACCAATTCCTGTTCCCGTAAAATAGACTCTTTGATGCGGTGTGAAAGCTGTACCAGGGTGGTGCCGGGCCGGGCCTGGTAAAACCCGACGGAAGCGTAAAACAATTCCAGTAAAGGCAGGCTGCGTATATCCCCGATAAAAATACTACCACCAGGTTTGAGGGTTTTTACCGTATGTTTCAACACCTCCAACAGGTAATCCACAGAGGGGAAATACTGTACCACGGAGTTGAGGACGGCCGTATCGAAATCCCGGGGTTCAATGCCGTGAAAGTCATGGGCGGCACGCTGTTCCAGGAAAACCTCTGCTGTTCCCGGTTTCTTCCAATGGTTTCGCTCCAATTCTGCCCGGATATAATCCAGGCCTGTCAGTGAAATATCTGTGCCGGTATAATGATGGCAGTGGGGGATAAGGCGAAACAGGAGCAAGCCGGTACCGCAGCCTATTTCCAATACCCGTTGGGGTTGTAAAGAGAGAACCCGTTTTACGGTAAAATCCACCCATTCTTGCATCTCTTCTGCTGGTATGGGTTTGCCGGTGTAACTGCTGTTCCACCCGGCTGTATTAAAGATGGGGTCGTGTTTCCCAATGCTTTTACCATAAGTATCGTCGAATACCCCCTGCCATTCTTTTACCTGCTGTTCTGCCGGGTTTTCCCCGGGGTGCTCCCGGGAAGTCCAATAGTCCCGGCACGGTACAACATAGGCCGTCAGTTTTTTCTCAGTGCTGTCATATCTATCTTCCCGTACATCAACGGCCGCGTCTTGTAATGAGGGATGGTGCCGTAAATGAGACTCGATCTCACCCAACTCGATACGAAACCCCCGGACTTTTACTTGTTGGTCGATCCGGCCTAAAAATTCGATATCCCCATCCGGCTGCCACCGCCCCAGGTCACCGGTCTTGTAGAGACAGCTCATAGTTGATAGCTCATAGCTCATAGGGAGCTCTCTGGAACTGCTTGCTTTCTTCTCCCTCCTATCAGCTATGAGCCATGAGCTATGAGCTAAAAAAAACTTCTCCACGATTAACTCCGGCCGGTTCAGGTAGCCCCTGGCCAATTGGATACCGCTGATGTGAATCTCACCGGGAACTCCTATGGGGACAAGGTTTGCATGCCGGTCCAGTATATAGATGCGGGTATTGGCAACCGGGCGGCCGATAGGAATAGACCTGTGGCCATCGAGGGGGCGGCACGGCCAATAGGTGACATCCACTGAGGCTTCGGTAGGACCGTACAGGTTATGCAGCCGGGCCCGGGGATTAAAGCGGTTGAGACGGTCAAAAAACCGCTGTTGATATTCCCCGGGCAGCACTTCGCCGCTGGATATCACCTGTCGTAACGACCGATTCTTCTCTAGGGCTGGCTCTTCCAGGAACGCCAACAGCATGGAAGGTACAAAGTGTATGATGGTGATATGTTCCCGGTTAATAAGTTCTGCCAGGTAGGCAGCATCTTTATGACCACCGGGCCCGGCTATTACCAGCACGGCACCGTTCAGCGGCGCCCAGAAAAATTCCCATACCGACACGTCAAAACCGAAAGGGGTCTTCTGGAGGACCCGGTCACCCGGGGTCAACCGGTAGGTCTCCTGCATCCACAGGAGGCGATTGCAAATACCTTCATGGGAAATCATCACCCCTTTGGGTTTTCCTGTGGAACCCGAGGTGTAGATGACGTAAGCCAGGTTCGTGGGACTCACCTGGCAGGTTGAGGTTAAGGTTAAGGTTGATAAAGATGGATGGTTAGAAATATCTATTATCTCTATAAATCTCCCCTCAACCTCAACCTTAACCTTAACCTGGAGTTTTGGTGTTGTCACCAAAACTCCGGCATTGCTGTCTGTCAACATATAATTGATGCGCTCTTCCGGGTATTCCGGGTCGATGGGCAAATAGGCCCCGCCCGCTTGTAGGACCCCCATAAGTCCGATTACCATGTCAATAGAACGTTCCATCATAATACCCACAATGTCATCCGGACCAACGCCTTTATCTCTCAATAAATGGGCCAATCGATTGGATTTCTCATGCAGCTGCCGGTAGGTAAGATGCACCTGGCCGCGGCCGTTTATTTGACCGCATGGCCCTGCCAGCACAACCTGGTGGGGCCGTTGTTCCACCTGGTCCGCAAACATATGATGGAGGCAGCGGAGGTGGTAATCCCGGGCTGTGTCATTCCATTCCTCCAATATTTGCTGTTTTTCCTTGGCTGGTATAATGGGTAACTCATTGATGGACCGGTTCGGGGTTCGAGCTATTTCTTCCAGGAGGATTTTGAAATGTTCCGTGAGCCGGCATATGGTGGAGTGATCAAAAATATCGCTGTTATATTCTACCATGCCGTTTATCTCGGTTTCCCTTTGGGTAATCGACAACCATAGGTCGAACTTGGAGGTGCGGTTATGGGGGTAAGGCACGGAAGTGAGGGTTAAGCCAGCGGAAGGTGCATCAACCGATTGTTTGGGTACGTTTTGCATGGCAAACATCACCTGGAAAAGCGGTGTATGACTCATATAGCGTTCCGGCTGCAGTTCTTCCACCAGTTTTTCAAAGGGTAATTCCTGGTGGGAATAGGCGGCAGTGGTATTGGCGCGTACCCGCTGCACCAGTTGGCGAAAGGTGCAATTCCCGGCCAGATCGGTTCGGAACACCAGGGTATTGGCAAAAAAACCGATTAAACCTTCCAGTTCAGGCCGGGTGCGATTGGCGATTGGCGACCCCACCAGGAGATCCTCCTGGCCGGAATAACGGTAAAGTAACAGGTTAAAAGCCGCCAACATCACCATAAATAGTGTGCATTCCTCGCGGCGGCTGAGTTCTGCCAGTTTTTCATACAATATACCCGGGATTTCAAAAGAAAGAAACCCCCCCTGGTAAGTTTGCACTGCAGGACGCTGACGATCGGCAGGCAGCTCCAGGAAAGGCAGGCTGCCGCCCAATTGTTTTTTCCAATACGCTAACTCTTTTTCCAGGAGGGGCCCTTGCAGCCTCTGCCTCTGCCAGATGGCAAAATCCCCGTATTGAATGGGAAGTTCCGGCAGCGGCGAGGGTTTACCGGATAAAAAGGCATGGTATAACACTGCTGTTTCTTTGATCAATAATTCCATAGACCAGGTGTCTGAGATAATATGATGCATGGTGAACAGGAAGACATGCTCGTTGGGGTTGATGTGCAGCAGACGCCCGCGGAGCAGCGGACCCCGCTCCAGGTCAAAAGGCACGGATGCTTCCTCCAGGGCCAGAACCTTGATTTTCTCCTCACGCTCGCGCGGCGACAGGGTGCTGAGGTCTAAAAAATCCAGTCTCAGCTTCAACTCCGGGAGAATAACCTGGACAGGCTGTTCATCTTCAGTGATAAATATCGTCCTTAGTATCTCGTGACGGCGAATAACCTCGTTCAGGCTTTGCTCAAATTCCGGCACCTGCAGGTCACCATTAATTTTGAATGCTGAAGGCATGTTGTAAAAAGGATTATCAAGTACCAAGCGGTGAATAACCCACAACCGCTGCTGCGAAAAAGATAAGGGCACAGGAGATAATTTCCCCCTCCCGGGGATACGCGACTCCCGGGACCGGTCCGGTTGTCTACCTTTCATCAATTGTTCCAAAAGGGCCCTTTTTCCCGGAGAAAGTTTCGATACTCCATTGGCAAATCTTCCTGTTGACGGCATATTATCTACTCCTTAGTTATATTAGATTTTTTAATTCCTCTTCCGATAATGTATTTACTTTTTCCAATAATCGTTCTTTAATTAAGTCGGCTAAATGAGAGACCGTCGGTTCTTCAAAAAAACTCTCCAGGGGCACTTCCACCGGGTATATTTCCTGGAGACGGGCAAGCATACGAGTGGCAGTTAGGGAGTCTCCGTGTAAGTCAAAAAAATTGTCATAAATACTTATTCGCCGGTGCCCGAGGAACTGCCGGTATACCTCCAAAACAGCCTGTTCAACATCATCACGGGGACCCACCTCGCCGTCGGTATAATCATCCATTGTGCCGACGTTATCATTATCATTAACATCGACCGGCTTCTCTTCTTTTGAAGACGGCGCCGATAAAGCACCTCCTGTGAAGGGATCGGCATCGATCCAATAACGCCGACCTTCAAAGGGATAAGGGGGCAAAGGCACCCGGTATCTCTTCTCTCCTCCATGAAATTCAGACCAATGGATATTTACCCCACAACCCCACAATTGACCGATTTGACTTAATAGAAAATAATCATCCGGGATTTTTTCCTTTTGGTGACGGGTAAGATTGATCACGTCCTGGTGGGGTTTTCTATGGGGATGCCCTCCGGCAAAAGAGCTCAAAACCCTACCTGGTCCTACTTCTACAAAAACACAATCTCCCAGTTTTAACAACAGGTCGATCCCGTCGGCAAACCTGACCGTATATCTCAATTGCCTGGCCCAATACGCTGGGTCCACCGCCTGTTCTGCAGTAATCCAATTACCGCTGACATTTGATATAAAGGGGGTTTCCGGTTTATTTAACCGGGTTTGAGATAGTTCACCTTCAAAAGGCCCCAAACAAGAATCCATCATCTTTGAATGAAACGCATGGGAGGTGAAAAGATGCTTGACTTCATATCCCTCTGCTTTTAATTCTTTTTCAAAATCATCCACCACCGCTGCCGGACCTGAAACAGTACATCGAGATGGACTGTTAACAGCAGCCAGGGATAATTCATCCCTTAACTCCAATAGCGGTTCGAGCTGCTTTTCCGGGATGGACACACTGATCATCGCACCAGGGGGCATCTGCTGCATCGATTTACCCCTAAATACTACCGATTTTAATGCATCTTCCAGGGAAAAAACCCCGGATAAACAGGCGGCAGTATATTCACCGATGCTGTGCCCGATCATGGCCGTAGGTTGAATCCCCCATTTCATTAATAATCTCGCCAGGGCATATTCAAAGGTAAAAAGAAGGGGCTGGGCAATTTCGGTTTGGATGATTGGGGGAATATAGGACTTATAGGACCTATAGGAGCTATGGCCTCCAGCAGAGGGATAAAGAATTTCCTTGATATCATTACCCATTAACGGGTTGAGAATCTCGAAGCAGTGGTTCATTTCCTCCCTGAAAACCGCCTCGGTTCGATAAAGGTCCAGTCCCATGTTAACATACTGGGAACCCTGGCCGGGAAACATGAATATCACCTGGGGATGTTTCACGTTGGAGAAAAAAGTTTTAGCTCGTTCGCTGTTCTTTGATAACATGGTGACGGCTTCGTCCACACCGGCGCATACCGCTATTTTCCTGTGCCGGAAGGCTTTCCTCCCGGTCTGCAAGGTATAAGCTGCATCTGCCAGGTTAACCTGGGGATTTTTCTCGAAATAACCTACCAGGTTTCGAGTCATTTTTTCCAGTGCGGTTTCTGTTCTGGCAGAAAGAAGAAGCAATTGCGGGCGCTCTTCTGAACTCCCTGCCCCCTGCCCCCTGCCCCCTGCAGAGGATGGCGCCTCGCGCCATTCCTCCAGGATAACGTGNNAGGAACTTACTCCGGCACGCAGCGGATAACCATTGGTTTTCCATTCCCGAGTGCGGGTGTTGACATAAAAGGGATTCTTTTCAAAATCGATATTGGGGTTCGGGGTTTTATAGTGTAAACTGGGGGGAATCAATTTATGTTCAAGAGCCAGGACCGTTTTGATAAAGCCCGCGACCCCGGCGGCTGTGTTCAAATGTCCGATGTTGGTTTTAACCGACCCCACCGCACAGGACTTTTTGTTCCCGGGCGATGACTGAAACACCATTTTAAGGGCCTCGATTTCCACGGGGTCTCCCATTTCCGTGGCAGTGCCGTGGGTTTCGATGTAACTGATAGACCCTGTGTTTACACCGGCCGCGGAATAAGCCGCGGAAATAGCATCAGCCTGGCCCTGGACACTGGGGGCGGTAAATCCCACCTTTCGCACCCCATCGTTATTGATGGCCGTACCTTTAATCACTGCCCGGATGTAATCCCGGTCCGCCAGTGCATCTTCAAGCCGTTTTAATACCACTACCCCGGTGCCGTCACTGAAAACCGTGCCCCTGCCTTCCACATCAAACGCCCGGCAGTGACCATCCGGCGAAAAAATCAGCTTCTCTTGATATAAATAGCCGCTTCTCACCGGGAGTATCACCGATACACCCCCTGCCAGGGCCATGTCGCACTCACAGCTTAATAACGCCATGCAGGCAGTATGAATCGCCACCAGCGAAGTGGAACAAGCAGTCTGCAAGGTGACGCTGGGACCCCGTAAATCCAGGCTGTAAGATACACGCGTACTGAAATAGTCATTTAAGAGCGACGCCTCAAATCCATGAGCACCGGACTGGCTGTTTCTTTGATGAAAAAATGCTTTGGCGGTCCAATGATGATTGGGCGCACTGCCACCATAAACACCGATTAACCCTTTATAACTACCAGGCTCATAACCTGCATCTTCCAGGGCTTCCCACGCGCACTCCAGGAAAATCCGCAGTTGGGGGTCCATGAGCTCCGCTTCTCTTGGAGTAAAATTAAAAAATTCCGGGTCAAAATACTCCACCTTCTCCACTATACCTTTGGCTTTCACATAATTGGGGCTTGCCAGTACCCGGCTGCCAATCCCGGCTGCTTTTAACTCCTCATCAGGGAAAAAAGTAATCGACTCTACACCATTTTTTAAATTATCCCAGAACTCATTGATGTCCCTGGCACCGGGGAAGCGGCAGGCCATACCGATTACTGCAATTTCCAGGCCCGTGTATGTATCGACAGTACCGGTTCCTTCCTCTTTTTCTTCATCCATTTTCAGTTCCTTTTATTCGCCGGGTTCTTTGTTCCAATTTTTGTTTCCGTATGTTTACCCGGGCAGGCTGCTTTCCCGGTTGATAAGAAGCGGTTTCATCCCCACTCTCCCGGCTTAAATACCGGGCCAGTGCACCGATGGTGGGATACTTAAACATATTTACCATTGGGATTTCGCTTCCTAACAATGCTTCCAATTTCCGGTTCACAGCTAATATATCCAGCGAAGTACCTCCCACCTGGAAAAAGCTTACATCAGTTCCTACCTTTTCTTCCTCCAGGTTGAGTACTTCCTGCCATACACCGGCAATTTGTTTTTCCAGGTTTGTTTTAGGGGCAATATAAGTCATTTTCGGCTTGAGAGGTTCTGCTTCCAGTTGAGAAAGATATTTGCGGTCTACTTTTCCATTGGGAAGTAAAGGCATTTCCTCCAACAATATAAACGCAGAGGGGATCATATAACCGGGTAATTCAGCCGCCAGGTATTCCGTCAACGGAACGGCGGCCAGGGACGCTGAATCCTTCGCCGGCACAATATAGGCGTATAAATGTTGATTATTTTTTTTGTCTTGCTTCGGGACCACTGCCGCTGCCTGGATGCCCTTGTGTTGTAACAGGTACGTTTCGATTTCTCCCGGTTCTACCCTGAACCCCCTTATTTTGACCTGGTGGTCCACCCTGCCGAGAAACCGGATATTTCCATCCGGCTGCCATAAGACCAAATCACCGGTTTTGAAGATGGAGCTCATAGCTGATAGCTCATAGCTCATAGGGAACTCCACAGAACTTCTTGCTTTCTTCTCCCTCTTATCAGCTATGAGCCATGAGCTGTGAGCTAAAATAAATTTCTCTGCTGTTAATTCTACCCGGTTTAAATAACCGATGGCCAGCCCATCCCCTCCGACATACAATTCACCTGCCACTCCCACAGGCTGCGGTTGAAAATTTAAATCCAAAATATATACCCACGTATTGTGGGCAGGCTTTCCTACCGGTATACTCCCGGTTTCCTTTCGGCTGCCGCGGGGAACCCGGTAAAATAATGTGTCATCCGAATACTCACTCTGACCATAGGCGTTCACCAACGGGATATCATAATACCGGTAAAACCTGTCTACCAACGAAGGCAAAAGCTCTTCACCGGTTAATATCATCATACGCACACGGCTTAATTCCACTTTTCTTTTACCTGTTTCAATTAACTTCAGGTAAGCGTTCAACAGCGACGGCACAATTTCCAATACCGTCACACCATCAGACGCTGCTCTGCCGAATAATTGAAACGGGTCCCCCATGACTTCACCGGGGTACAGCCGTAAACACCTGCCCAGGTAAAAAGGTGCAAAGGTCTGAAATATAGAGACCACAAAACTGGAACTGACAGTATGGCAGAAGTCGTCTTCTTCCCCAATACCAAAGACGTTTACCAGGGAACACATATGGTTAATAATCCCCCGGTGATGCAGCAAGACCCCCTTGGGCTTATTAGTGGAACCTGAAGTGTAAATGACATATGCAGGATTGAGAGCAGGCGGCAGGCCTTTTATATTCCTATGACCGGTTCCCCTCACTTCCCCCGGCCCCGCCAGGCCGCAAACCGCCAGCCTGGATTTTAAAACCATCCTGGCTCCGCTGTCCTCTAGTACCAGCTTAACTCTTTTTTCAGGGTACCGGCTGTCAATGGGCAAACATGCGGCGCCAGCTTTTAATGTACCCAAAAGCCCGATGATCATTTCAATGGAACGAGGTAAATACAACCCCACAATATCACCTTCCCTTACACCATGTTTTTCCCTTAACCTCCCGGCTAACCGACTTGATTTTATATTTAACTCGCCGTAGGATATATGTTGGCGGTCCGGTCCCACCACAGCAATATGAAGGGAATTTTTTTCTACTCGCTCGGTAAATATTTCCACCAGGGTTTTATGTTTCGGGTAATCCGCGGCGGTTTGATTAAAATCCCATAAGATTTGCCGCTTTTCTTCCACGGATAAGATGTCAATTTCCGATAATCTCACCTGCGGGTTCTGCCAGACCTGCCGGAAATAATTGATAAGATGCTGTGCCAGGCTCTCTATCATTCCCCTGCCCAACCGCGCTGGATCATAATCGACTTCACTTTCGATACATCCTTCTGCCTGGGAAAATGTAAAAACCGCAGTGCATTTTTGGGGGTTTAACCCATCGATATCATGCAAATTCCCGGACACTATCGCTGTTTCAAATAAAGGATAATGATGAGGATCAAAGGGGATACCCAATAATTTCGCAATCTCATCAAAAGGATAATTCATATGCTGATAGGCTTCGCTTACTGTTTGTTTGACTTGCAGGACCAGGTCCTTAAACGCGAATTCCGCCTCCACTTTGGTCCGTAAAACCACTAAATGATTGAAATAATCGCCCGGGGCCCTTTGTTTCAATACAGGGGCCCCAACGATTATGTCCCGGTTCCCACTGTATTTGGCTAACAGGAAATCCAGGCCGGTTAATAATAAAATAAAAATCCCATATGGAGAATCACCGCTAATATGTATGAATTCTTTGTATATTTTCTCAGGGAAACAAAACCTGTGCACTGCCCGTTTTCCTGGTGCGATATGTGAGTTAAGTTCGGGCTCGCCAGGGTGGTAACCGGGAGAAAAACCACTGATTGTCAATTCACCGGACAATTTGTCCAGCCAGTAATTTTTCTCTTTTTCAAATTCACCACTGGCAATCATTACATTTTTTGAAATACTGTCTTCCATTACCTATTTTCTCCGCTTTAAACGCTTAGCCAGGCCATACGACCCTCTTAGCCTGGATTCAATGGGTTAAACCCCCAGGTTGATTCCTGGGCAGGTTCCTGGAATGAGCCACCTGGACCCGGCCTGACCGGTCCGGATTTTACCGGGTTTCATACCTCGATGATCTCATTCTTATCATTGACATGAACCACAATCGATTTAAAGTTTTCTAACTCGTCTTCACTGTAGATGCCAAAAGAAATGATAATCACCTTATCTCCAGGCTGGACCAGTCTTGCGGCTGCCCCATTCAAACATATTTCACCGGACCCTCTTTCACCGGCAAATACATAAGTCTCAAAACGAATGCCATTATTGATATTGAAGACCAACACTTTCTCATCTTCCAAAAGATTGGCTTTTTTCATCAATTCCCTGTCTATGGTAATAGAACCGATATAATTTAAATCAGTCGCAGTGACCGTGGCTCGATGAATTTTTGATTTAAGCATATGTCTAAACATGGGAATGCTCCTTATTGCTTATGGTTTCTTGAAGGTATCTTACTGCTTACAGGTTAAAATCCACATCCGGGAAAACATTTTTAAGCGTTGCCAGTTTGCTTTCCAACCGGATATCTTTTATTTTTATATCTATATTCCCAGTGATCATTTCTAATATCCTGGTGAAATCCCCGAATAGTCGTTCAATGGTTTCCTGCTTGAATAATTTTGTGCTGTATTCAAATATGAAGGCAATTTTTTCTTCTTTTTCTTCTGCATAGATACTTAAATCAAACCGGGAGGTTTTACCTTCAAATACATGGAAATGCTCCAGTGTGGGGATGTTATTTTTCCCTTCATCTGCCTGCGGTATATCAAAATTTTGTAGTACCAACATGATATCGAACAAGGGATTTCGATTGATACTCCTGTTTACTCCTAATTTCTCCACCAGTTCCTCGAAAGGATAATCCTGGTTTTCAAAGGCTTTTAATGAATTGTTTTTTACCTCTTTTAAAAATTTCTTAATGTTTTTTTCACCCGCCGGGGAGTTCCTTATTGCCAATGTATTGACAAACATACCGATCACCTCTCCCAGGTCGGGATGCTGTCTTCCGGCAGATACCGAACCCACAATAATGTCCTCTTGTTTTGTGTACTTGGCCAACAGTATATTTAACGCCGTCAACAAAACCATAAAAAGGGTTGCACCGGTTTCGGATACCATATGATTTATTTTTGCTGTTATTTTTTTGTCAATAGCAAACAACAGGGTTCTACCTTCGAAATCCTGTACCCCGGGGCGGGGATAATCAACGGGTAGATTCAACAAAGGGATATCGCCTTCATACTGTTTCAACCAATAATTTTGCTGTTTTTTAAAGGCGCTGTTTTCATTCCCCCGGTTCTTCCTTTGCCATTGGCAATAATCTTTATATCGGAGCTTTAAAGGAGGTAATCCCACCCCGGCGTATAAAGACATGAATTGGTTTGCCATTATCGCCTGGGATGTACCGTCCGCAATGATGTGATGCATATCCACCATGAGAATGTGCCGGTTTTCTTCCGATTTGACCAAACCAATACGTAAAAGAGGTGCATGACTTAAATCAAAAGCACGGATAAAATCTTTTATAAGTTTTTTTACACTCTGCCGGTTACACTTGCACCTGTCACCTGCACCTGTCACCTGTAAATCATAATATTCAATCTCAAATTCCACTTCATCATGTACCTTCTGTACCGGTTCTCTTCCCATCATCTCAAATGAGGTCCTTAGACTTTCATGCCTTTTTATCAACCCCCGGAAGGCATATTCAAGCCCGGCTTTATCGACATCGCTTCCCAATATATACGTGGATGGTATGTTGTACCCGGTGCCGGCACCCTGTTTATCCATCCGGCATAAAAAATACAATCGCTTTTGGGCCGATGACAGCACATAATATTCTTTTGTCTCCACCGGTTCAATTGAAATGTATTTATCGAATGCGGATTTTTTTATATATGAAGCCAGTCCCCTTACGAAAGGAGTTTTAAATATCTCATCCAGGGGTAATTTTACCTGGAGTATTTTATGGACCTTTGATACCAAGCGGAGGACTTTTAACGAATGGCCCCCCAGTTGGAAAAAATTGCTGTCGATGCCGATTTTCTTTTCTTCGATCCCCAGTGTTTCCGACCATATTTCTACCAATCTCTTTTCTATCATGTCACGGGGGGCCGCATAACCCTCTTCAACCTTTATTTCCGGTTTAGGGAGTGCTTTCCTGTCGATTTTTCCGGTGGATGTTAAAGGAATTTTATCTATAAAAACAAAAAAAGAAGGGATCATATAACCCGGCAAATCCCCGGATAAATATTCTCTTAATTCCTCCGGTTCCGGTTGGCTCCCGGAAACAATATAAGCACAAAGGGATTTACCTGTTTTTTCGTCCTCGTTTGCCAGGACCACCACATCGTTTATTTCTTCTTTTTTTAATAATAGGTTTTCTATTTCCCCCGGTTCTATCCTGAATCCCCTGATCTTAACCTGGGTGTCGATCCTGCCTAAAAATTCGATGTCGCCACCAGCCGTCCATCGTGCCAGGTCACCGCTTTTGTAGAGGTAGCTCATAGAGAACTCTCCAGAACTGCTTGCTTTCTTCTCCCTCCTATCAGCTATGAGCCATGAGCTATGAGCTA
>WVZO01000590.1:73533-85586 GCA_011772425.1 Candidatus Aminicenantota bacterium | reverse complement strand
ATGGGACGGTACCAGCGGCAAAGAGGTGCGCACCTTTAAAGGACACGAAGGTTATGTAATGAGTGTCAGTTTCAGCCCGGACGGGACTCATCTCCTCTCCGGCTCGTCTGATCAGACCGTGAAATTATGGGACCGTACCAGCGGCAAAGAGGTGCGCACCTTTAAAGGACACAGCGATTGGGTAAGAAGTGTCAGTTTCAGCCCGGACGGGACTCATCTCCTCTCCGGCTCGTCTGATAAGACCGTTAAATTATGGGACCGGGAAACCGGTGCCCGCCTGAAAACCATCCCCCTGCTGTGGGTGCCTTTAGAAATCAAGGCCCATCCCACCAGGCCGGGTATTTTTGCCACCGCCAACAGGAACGGAACCGTCACCTTCTTTGATTTCAGCGAAATCATCAGGTAAGTGAAAAGAAAATTCCAAATTCCAAATTCCAAATTCCAAATTCCAAATTCCAAACAAATTCCAAATCACAAATTACAATGACCAAAACGAAAAGAATCCGAACGTATCGTATCGTGCTGCTTTTGTTTTGGGTTTTTAATATTTGAATTTTGGATTTGTTTGGTCTCTGCGCAATTTAAGGCGACTTTGACGTCACCCTGGTCACCCTCATTTTACCTATTGAAAAATTATGCGATTCATGTTATATATATAACCACGGAGTAAATATGGCAGAAGCAACTAAACAAGAAACCAAAGAGTTGACACTAAACAAAGAAACCATCGATGTGCTGGTAGCCAATATAATCCCTACCACAAAGTATTTCGAGGTCCGCTTTGATTTCATGCAGCACCAGATCGATCAAACCAATAAGAATATAGAACAATTGGAAGAACGCATGAACCAGAGATTCAAGGAGGTAGACCAGCGATTCAAACAGGTGGACCAGCGCTTCGAGCAGGTGGATAAGCGCTTCGAGCAGGTGGATAAGCGCTTCGAGCAGGTGGATAAACGCTTCGAGCAGGTGGATAAACGCTTCGAGCAGGTGGATAAACGCTTCGAGCAGATCAATGCGGATATCAGGGATTTAAAAGACACGGTGGGAGTCTTAAGTGAAAGAATTCATGAATTAACCACTGAGGTCAAAACATCGGTCCGGGATTATATTATCGAGCGGGACAGGTTCTATGACCGGAAATTTAATAACTTGAGGATGTTTATTATCGCATTATTGGTAGGTTTAGGGGGATTGTTTTTAAAAGTAATCGGCTTTTTCGATAAGGTGTTTAAATAATAAACCATTATTGGCCACTCCTTTTCCCCATGAAAAGGGGACCGGTGCATTACAATTTGCCCCTTCCTCCTTCCTTCCGGATGTAATTTTTGTAAAACCATAAAAAAGGATTCAATACAATATAAAAAGGAAATAAAAACCCCGGCAGCCTGAGTATCTTCCGATGAGAATCCAAATAAAATAAATCCCTTAAATATCGCAATTTATATCGCACCCCCCTTTTTAACTTTAAAAGATAAAACCTCTCCTGGAAAGCAAAAAACAACCCATACTTAGAGGTTTCCCTTGACTCATCAATCACCTTTAATGCATGATGTGTCAATTTTCTAACCGGTTTGCTCACCGGAATTTTTTAAAAAAAAACCCATGCTTCCAGCCATTGCTGCCGGTCTGATTTTGCTTTGTTTAAGCGCTGTTGTCATAAAAAACCGCCATTTTTTAAAACCCTTTTTCCTGGGACACCGCAGCCCCGTCATGGTTCCAATGGTATTGGCTGCCTGGTATTTCGAAAGTGTTATAGTAAAGAACAGTGATGAAAAAAGAAGCGGTAGAAGATTTAAATTTTATGTTTAAAGCCAGCGGTTTTACCGGTGCCGGTAAACTCTGGGGAGGGGATTATATTTCCATTGATTTATTTAAAAAACCCGCCCTGGCGCTGCCCCTGAAATTACTGGTTTTCACCATTCCTATTATAACCATCTTACATATTTTGCTGGATGTGTTAAGGGGATTCAAAAAGATAAACCTGAGGGTAGTAGTGGAAAATTATTTTCTTCCCTTATCAAATCTTCTTATGATACTTATATTTTATCTTTTGGGTTACCGGCTGGAAGGAGCGATTATCGCATTCATCGCGTCAAATGTTGTGTCATTGACGATTTTGATTTTTTTGAATCGAAAGAGAATCAAAATGACCGGACCGGCCCCATTCTTGGGTGTTGTATGCGGCCGGGCGGGTAGGTATGGGAGGAGATATCTTTAAGATGTATAAATTCCGGACCATGTACCATTCTGAAGAAAACCAGGACACTTTATCTACCCGGGAAAAGGACTCCAGGGTTACTCTATTTGGACGTTTCCTAAGAAAAACCAATTTGGACGAGCTGCCGCAATTTTTTAATGTGTTGAAAGGGGACATGAGTGTGGTGGAACCGCGGCCCCATCGAGTTTACCTGGATAAAAAGCTGCAAAATGAAGTGGCTAAATATATGATTCGCCGCTGCATCAGACCCGCGATTACGAGTTGGGCCCAGGTCAATGGCTGGAGAGGACCCACTGCCACTGAAGAACAAAAATTCAACGAACCCGTCATGACCTCTGGTATATTAAAAATTGGAGCTTCTGGCTAGACATAAAAATCATTTTCCTTACCCTGCTGGGGAAAAAAACCTGGAAAAACGCATTCTAAACCAGGGGGAGAAAATATGAAAAAAATTTTATCGGTTCTATTCATTTTATCTTTTACCGCTTATTGCTGCCAGAAAGAGACAAACCAACGACTTGAGGTCTCTCAAAGATATGAAGATGGGAAAAAGAAAACCCTTCATAAATATTCCGGGAAAGGAGAATTTGAAAAACTGGTGGAAATAGTGACTTACAATAAAGCCGGTCAAATAATAGAAGTAAAAAACCTGGCCGCGCAAACAAAGAAAATGATGTGGTGGCATAAAAATGGAGAGATTCGCTGGGAAGAGTTCTACCAGGACGGAGAGCCCCTCGGCGAGGGGAACCGCGGAAGTCGCGTACGCGCCATCTAAAGGTTCCCTTACCTGAACCAACCAGCCGGGAGAACTCTTTTGTAATGGATTTGAATCGAAAAGAGGGCTGTTGCTTCAAACGTTTGGGGAAACCTTAAACTTATCTTTTCACCTTCTTCTACTCTCCATTTCTTCGTTTCTCTTGACCTCTTAACCTCTCAACTTCTACCGACCGTATGCCGTCTGACTTTCTGAGATCTCTCTTCTTCACGCCCCCCCGCGTCTTTTACTGCATTATAAATGCCTTCGCGGTTTACAAAAATTGGTGGTGGATTTAGGAATTTTGAGATATAATTTTTTTCCGTATGTTTTTTAGGAGGTGATTGTGATAAATAAAAGCATTAACACGATTCTTAGTTTTGCTGCAAAAAGGGAAGTATCGGATATACATTTCCAGGTAGGTGTGCCCCAACTCTACTTTGTCTTTTTTCCTTTTGCAGCCTGCCACCTCTTTACCTGGCGTTAAAACTATTTTATCTCAGTTATATGCAGTTCCCATTCTTCGGTTTTAGGATTATCGATTAATTGATAAAGTTTTCCATTTTTAATTGTGTATGGATAAAGAGCGACCGGGGTTATTTCTTCAAGAGGCAGGAAGACTGTTTTTAATGGTTTTCCACTGATGTCATAAATCAAGAACTCTTTTTTCCCCATTTTTTCCCTGTAAGTAAGAATGTATATTTTTTTATCAACCACATGGAAATTCCGTACGATAGGAAAGTAATCCGGGTATTTTATTCGTTCTTTATCTCTTTCATAGTATCCCTTGTATTTCGTGCTGGTTTTAAAAAAGTCTTCGTATTCCTTTTTTCGCGCCTCGGTTAATGTTACCTTCTTGTAATCTTTAATTAGAGGGGGAAGTTTTTTACCACTCTTATCAAACATCTCTATATCTTCTTCCTGCCCGCCGACAAATATTTTGTCTTCACATGTGTATAGATAAGGCATTGACAAAAAAGTTACCGGATTGATATTACCTACCCCCGTGTCAGGTATGTTAACGCTGTGAATCTCTTTTTCCTTTTTAAAGTTGGCATCGTAGATATTTACCACAAAAACCGGTCCTTTTTTCCCACTTCCGATGCCAATTCCAACAAACTTTTCTCCCAACGGCATGTATGGTGAAAAGATGGGAGGAGTTCTTATTTCTTTTTTAAAATTTCCCTCCCTGGTATAGTACACTATTTTCCCTGTGCAGTCGACAAGAATCTCATCAGGTTGGATATTAAGCCGAATACCTCTCATGGGATTAATACTAAATTCCCGCGGTCCCTGTCCTTGTTTACCAAATTTTTCCTGTAAGCTGAAATCGTTTAATGAATAAATATAAACAGCGGCAGCTTCAGTGATAAAGAGCTGATCATTTTCAATCAGTATTGTGGTGGGTTTCAGGATACCGGGAATTTTTACTACTTTCGCTGCACAAGCCAAACTGACTGTAACCAGTAACACAAACAACAAAATAGGTTTTCTCATCTTATTATCTCCTTTTGTAAGCTTTTTTTATTTAAGGTGAATTATAAACCAGATTTAAAGAAATTAAAAGATCGACCTGGGTTTCATTTCACTATTCTACCGAATGCTTTAGCAAGTTCTACCACCTGGGGCACTTTAAAAATTGAAAAATGGTCACCGGTGACCTCACAAAATGTTATGGGGTTCCGGGAATAATCATTCCAGTTATCTTTTTTAATCGTGCCTTTTGATTGACTGGCCCCAAAGTAATAGATAGGGACATTGATTTTTTCATCAGGGCTATACAATGCCCTGGCATTACGGAATGTTCTGCCCAGGTTCAGGTATCGGATCAATTGGCCGATGCTTAATTGATGGTAATCAGGTACTACATGTGCTTCATACTCGGTGATAACCTGCCTGACTTTTTCTGTTAGATCACTGTCATTAAGACTGCTTGATTCCAGGTAACCGACGAATAGGGACCAGAAATGACTTATATCACTTACTTTTTTCAATTTTCCTATAATTTCCTTATCTTTTAAATAGGGTTGGACAAAACCCAACTCCGATTCAACGGTAAATCCACTGCCGCCGGCGGGTAGATCTTTAGGGGGGGCGGGTGCATCGATTACAGCCAAAAACTTGATGTTTTCTCCGTTCCTTTCCAATTGTCGTATCATTTCAAAGGCGATGGTGCCCCCTATGGACCATCCGGCAATATGATAAGGACCATGAGGTTGAATCCGTTTTATTTTTTCTGTATATTTGGCTGCCACTTCTTCAATTGTGACGTTTTGTGGAGCAGCGGTCGTAGGTTTTTCTGCTTTTATTCCCCAGCAATTAAATTCTTCCTTTAGATGGTTACAAAATTCAATGTAAGCTTCGATTTCTCCGCTGCCATCATGAACAAAAAAGAGATGCCCGGCGTTGTCGGATTTTTTCCTGATTAATACGATATTTTCATCTTTTTCCCATACTAAATCCCTGTGCGAATGCTTGATATATCCGGTTAATTTCCTGATGGTGGGACTTTTAAATATCTCAACCAATGGTACTCTCAGGTTAAATTCTTCGAGTATTTTTGTTGTTAATACGGTTGCTTTTAATGAATGGCCGCCCAATTCAAAAAAATCATCATCTATACCTATGGGCGCATGCAATGGGTCTCTGGCTAACACCTCCGCCCATATGGCCGCCAATTGTTTTTCTATTTCATTGGCAGGAGGAACATATTTACCACTCAAAGGGCTTTGTGCTTCGGGCAGAGGTAATGCCCTGCGATCCAGTTTACCATTGGGTGTTAACGGTATTTTTTGTATGGGAATGAAATGAGAGGGGATCATATAATCCGGCAGCGTTTGGGACAGGTATGCGTTTAATTCTCCTGGTATTCCAGGCGTTTCATCAAATAATTTTTCTTTATCGTTGTTAAGAATAACATAGGCACAGAGGAATTTTTCCTGCTGTTCCTCTCCAAGAACTAACACCACGGTTTCTTTAATTGCCGGATGCCCGGTCAATTGTTTCTCAATCTCTCCCAGCTCGATCCTGAATCCCCTGATTTTGACCTGGAAATCTATCCTTCCCAGGAATTCAATATTACCGTCAGAAAGCCACCGCACCAGGTCACCGGTTTTGTAGATTTTTCTAGAAATATAGGCCCTATAGGCCCTATAGGACTTATAGGAAACAGAAACAAACTTCTCCGCCGTTAATTCCGGGCGGTTCAAATATCCTTCAGCTACTCCATCGCCGCCGATGTACATTTCACCGGTTATGTTCACCGGGCATACGTTTAAACTTTTGTCCAGCACCAGGAGATTGAAATTAGCTGCGGGGCCACCGATGGGTACACTGGAAAGATATTGGAATTTATTATTATCCTCCTGGTGGATTTCCAGTACATTGGTAATTATGGTGCACTCCGTTGGACCGTACATATTAAATACCCGGCAATTGGGACTCACGGACTCAAAGCTGCGCTGAACCAGGTCTTGCGTTAACTTTTCCGCCCCCAGGAATAAATATTTCAATGTCTCCAGCGGAAGCCCCATATTGGCAAAGTACCGGTAATGGCTGGGAGTAGCATGCAAAACCGTTATCCCTTGCTTATTTATAAGGTTAATACACACCCCCGGGTTCAACTGCAGGTCTTCAGGAACTATATACAACCCGCTTCCTGTGGTGAGGGTAATAAATATTTCCCACACCGACCAGTCAAAATAATAAGAAAGATTTTGAATCGTACGGTCCTTTATTCCCAATCCCAGGTGGCGATACCCCCAATGCAGCAGAGGCGAAAGATTGGCATGGGCAATAGGTACACCTTTGGGTTTCCCTGTGGAACCGGAAGTAAAAATCACATATGCCCAATCTCCAGGAACCGCATTCCTGGCCGGGTCTGCCTCCGACATATTTGCATAATGATGATATTCATCAATATATAAATAATTCTCAAAAGGGATATTGTCTTCATCCAGGAGAGGGGACAATGTCAAACCTATCTTTACATCACATTCCTCCGCCATATATTTTGTCCTTGCTGTCGGCGCAGCGGGATTCAGGGGTACATAACCGGCACCTGCTTTTAAAATCCCCAATATACCAATAATCATCTCAGGAGATCGGTCCACAAGGATTCCCACCAACTCACCCGGCATGATCCCTTTTTCACCCAGGAGCTGTGCCAGTTGATTGGATTTTCGGTTTAACCCCCCATAGGTCAAATGAACGGTGCCGTCCCCTACAAATTCTACGCTCCCGGCACTACGCTCCAGGCAGACGATGGCAACGCCGTCACCGCTCTTTTCAACCTGTTGGGCAAATAATTGGTGAATGGTCTTGCGGCGCGGATATGACGCTTCCGTCTGATTAAAATCGATCAATATCTGGGTTTTTTCATCCGGGGATATAATTTCTATATCCGCGAGTCGAAGCCTTTCATTCTCACAAACCTGGGATATAATCCGTTTAAAATAACCGATAAAGCGTTCACTGGTTTTCGGTTTAAAAAGGCGGATACAGTAATTTAAACTACCCAGGAGTTTTCCTGGAAACTCCGTTAAGGTTAAGGTTAAATCGAATTTTGCAGTTTTGTTTTCATACGAATATTCTTGCGAAGAAGAAGGTATTTCTACTTTTCTTTTACCGGGGTGACTGTCCTGGGCAATCCCTATGTCAATATTTTGAAAGACGATCATCACGTCGAACACCGGATTCCTGGCTGCATCCCGTGCCACATTGACTTTTTCTACTAAATCTTCAAACGGATACTCCTGGTTCTCGAAGGCCGATAATGTCCGTTGTGTTACCTCTTTAAAAAATTCGTTAAGGGATTTTTCTCTCCGGGGAAAATTTCTTAATGCTAATGTATTGACAAACATACCGATGATCTTCTCCAGGTCTGCGTGCCGGCGTCCTGCAATGGGAGTGCCGATAATAATATCTTCCTGGCCGCTGAGTTTCGATAACAGGATGTTGATGAGAGTTAATAAAATCATGTATAAAGTAGAACCGCCAGCCAGGGCGATTGCTTTTAATGTTCGGGTATGATCGCCGGATACCTCGAAGTCGAGGACGGCACCTTCGAAATTCTGAACTGTGGGCCGGGGATAATCTATGGGTAAGTCCAGGACGGGTATCTCTCCTTCAAACTCTCTCAGCCAGTATTCTTGCTGCTGTTTGATGTTTTCTTTTTCCCTGGTGCTGTTTTGCCAATGAGAAAAATCTTTATATTGAATGGGCAGGGAGGGTAATTCTTCATCCCTAGATAATGCCATAAACTCGTGTTCCAATATACCGTGTGAAATGCCGTCGGAAATGATGTGATGCATGTCCACCAGCAGGATGTGTTTATGCCCGGGAATCCCTTCCTGGATGGAGTGCTCCCCGGGCTCCACGGTCAGGGGTGGGAAGTGTATCAATCCCACCCGCAGCAGCGGTGCTTTTGACAAATCAAAAGGCCGGATGAATTGTTCTAACCCACTCCAATCTCCGGGTCCCCCCCCGGGAAGGGGATTTCTTAAAGCCAGGGAATTCCCCTCTTGAGGGGGGCGGCCTGCCGGGGCCGGGGTGTGCTGCTCAATCTCAAATTCCACCCGGTCATGTATCATCTGCACCGGTTCGCTTTTTATCATGAAAAAAGAGGTTCTTAAACTCTCGTGCCGCCAGATCAACTTCCTGAAGGTATTTTCAAGTTTTTTCTTATCTATCTCCAGGGGCAGAGGTATGATTTGCGGCATATTGTACGTGATGTTTTGTTCCTCCATATGGTGGAGCATATATAATCTTTTTTGTGCCGATGATAAGTGATAGTATTCTCTTTTTTCCGCAATCCGGATGGAAACGTATTGATCATTGGCCGCTTCCCGGATATAGGCCCTCAATCCCCTGATGGTAGGGGTTTTAAATATTTCTGTTAAAGGGATATTTACATTCAATTCTTTGTGAATTCTTGACAGCAGTGTGACTGCTTTTAGAGAATGACCGCCCAGTTGGAAAAATTCCGCATCGATCCCGATTTTCTCTTCCTGGATGTCCAGGACGTGAGACCAGAGTTCCACCAGGGTTTTTTCGATTTTATCGCGGGGAGGGACAACCCCCTGTACCGCCCTCATTTCCGGGGGGGGAAGTGCACGCAGTGCACGGCGATTAATTTTTCCCTCCGGACTCAGGGGAATGTTATCCAATTGCATGAAATAACCTGGAACCATGTAATCCGGTAATTTCTTTGACAACTTATGTCTTAATTCCGCCAGGTTGCATTTCTTGCCGGATACGATATACGCACACAAGTATTTATGCCCTTCTCTATCCTCCCTGTCTATCACAACCGCTTCGCTTATATCCTCTTCATTTAATAGACAATTCTCTATTTCACCTGTTTCTATTCGATAACCTCTTATCTTTACCTGGTAATCGAGCCTGCCAAGAAATTCAATGTTTCCATCCGGCAGCCAACGGGCAAGATCGCCGGTTTTGTAGATTTTTTTAGGGCTGTGGGACCTATAGAAAACAAACTTTTCTGCGGTTAATTCCGGTTTATTTAAATAACCCCGGGCCACACCGGGACCGCTGATACAAAGTTCTCCAGGCACCCCGATGGGCTGCAGCCGTTCCTGTTTATCTGTGATGTAAACACGGTAATTGGTAATGGGTTTGCCAATGGGTACATTGGAGAAGGTTTGTTCCCGGCATTTATAATAAGTGGCACAAACCACCGTTTCCGTGGGACCGTAGGTATTGTAAATCACTCCCGTTTCTAACAGGTTATCAATATAATGCCATTTTAATACATCGGCACCACTGATATAAATCCGCAGGGAGGGAAATCGATCGATCTTATTTAGTTCATTAAGCAATAAAGGAGAAGCGGAAATCAATGTGACATCATGTTTAACAATGATGGGGGATAAGCGGTATATATCCTTTACCTCGATCTCTGCGGGGATGAATAGTTTTCCACCTGTCAGCAGGATGGGAAAGAACTCTTCCGCAAAGGCATCGAAGGTAAAAGAGGCCTGTTGAAGCATGGTATCTGTGGGAAAGAGGACAAATTCGCGGAGAAAAGCAAACACATAGTTAACCAGGCTGCGGTGTTCCACCAGCACGCCTTTGGGCCGACCGGTTGAACCGGAGGTGTAGATCACATAGGCAAGATTTGAGGGGCTTGCCAGGCTTGCGGGGGGCAGGGATAGATCAAGAACTTCACTCACTTCACTCAATAAAACCCTCGCATTACTGTCCGTTAACATGTAATTAATCCGCTCTTCCGGGTAATCCGGGGAAATGGGCATGTAGCCGCCGCCTGCCATTAAAACGCCCAGTAGAGCAATACTCATTTCAATCGAGGGTTCAATCATAATTCCGACAATATGGTCCGGGAGGACACCTTTTCCCCTCAGCCAGCCGGCCAATTGACCGGCTTTTTGATTCAATTCTCTATAGGTCAATTGCGTGGTATCCCCCTTTCTCCCCTCTTTTCCTGCTGTCTCGCGGCTATCGCCCGAAACAGCGATACGGTGAGGGGTTTTCTCTGCCTGTTCTGCAAATAACTGGTGGACGGTTTTATCCCGCGGGTATTGGGCATCGGTGTGATTGAAATGATACAAAATCTGTTTTCTGTCCTCTTCAGGTAGGATCGATATCTCAGCTATTTTGCTGCCGGGATTTTTTAATACCAGCGACAGGATGATTTTAAAATACCTGGTAAAACGTTCGATTGTCTCTTTTTTAAAGAGTTTTGTGCAGTACTCAAAATTAAACAGCAGGTAATTTCCTTCAGCCACTACCGTCAATGTCATATCAAATTTGGATATGCGATTGTCATACCGATAGGGAGCGATTGGGGGGTGGGCTTTGGTTTCCAGACCGGGAGGGGGTTGGCGGTCCCGGGCCTGTAGATCAAACATGACATCAAATACCGGGTTCCGGCCGGTATCCCGCCGCGTGTCTATTTTTTCCACCAGGTCTTCAAATTGATAGGCCTGGTTCTCAAATGCCGCCAATGTTCGTTCTTTTACTTCTTTTATAAATAGCCTAAACGATTTTGAGCCTATGGGAAAGTTCCTCAGCACAAGAGTGTTGACAAACATACCGATGATTTTTTCCAGGTCGGCATGCTCACGTCCCGCGATTGGGGTTCCAATGATAATATCCTCGCTGCCGCTGATTTTTGCCAGGAAAACAATGAACAGTGAAAGCATTACCATATACAGGGTTGCATCTTCCCTGGCGGCCAGGGTTTTTAAGTCCCGGGTTTCTTCTGCGGTTATGGTAAAACCCAGGTTGCTTCCTGCAAAACTCTGCAGCGGAGGCCTGGGAAAATCAGCAGGGAGGTTTAATAGGGAGATTTCTCCTTTAAATTGGTTCAGCCAGAAGGTTTCCTGGTTTTTCAGGATGTTTTCCCGGACAGCGCTGGTTTGCCATTGGGCATAATCGTTGTACCGGAGCCTTAAGGGAGGGAGTTCCCCGCCCTGGTAGAGTGCGGCAAATTCGTCTGTCAATAAATCGAGAGAGATGCCGTCGGATATGATATGATGCATATCTACCAGCAAGATGTGGGCGGCGGCACCCCCGGCCATTAAGGAAGTTGTGCCCTCCTCCGATAATTTTATCATTCCGACACGGAGAAGCGGTGCTTTGGATAAGTCGAACGGACCGATGAAATCCCGGATAATATCTGCGCAGCAAACATCGAGGCTCTCTGCTCCCTGCTCTACGCCAAAATATTCGATCTCAAATCCCACTTCATCGTGAATTTTCTGAACCGGTTGGTCATTCACCATGTGAAAAGAGGTTCGCAAGCTTTGGTGACGCGCGATCAAAGATTTAAAGGTATTTTCCAGTTTGCCGTTATCGACTTCGGGTTTCATGGGGAGCGGTATGATTTGGGGCATATTATAAACGGTATTTCCCATATCCATTTGTTGCAGTATGTACAATCGTTTCTGCGCTGAAGAAAGAATATAATATTCTTTTTTTTCAGTGGGGGGGATGGATATGTACAACTTTTGCGGGGCTTCTTTTTTTATGTATTCCGCCAGTTCTCTTACGGTGGGGCTCCTGAATATCTTTACCAGCGGTATATTAACATTAAAT
>WVZO01000590.1:392-73474 GCA_011772425.1 Candidatus Aminicenantota bacterium | reverse complement strand
GGCAGCGCTCGTCTATCTACTTTCCCATTGGGAGTAAGGGGCATCCTGGGTATTTGTACCAGGTGGGTCGGTACAGCATAATCCGGGAAAAAACGGGACAAGTAGTCTCTCAATTGCAGGGCATCCGGTTCTTTATCGGAAATAAAATAGGCACAAAGAAATTTCTCTTCTTCTCCCTTTGCCATTACCACTGCATCTTTTATATCTGAATGCCCAAGAAGGTGGCTTTCTATTTCTTCTAACTCTATTCGAAATCCCCTTATCTTGACCTGGTGATCGATTCTTCCAAGAAACTCGATATCCCCATTGGGCATCCAACTGGCAAAATCACCGGTACAGTATAGAATCGTGATTGCTTTCTGGTGACGGGTCATCGATGAGATAAAAGGGCTGCGGATAAATTTTTCTGCTGTCAGTCCGGGATTATTGAGGTAGCCCCTGGAGACCCCTTTTCCCGCTATACACAATTCCCCGGCAATTCCCACAGGCAGCAAATTTTTCTCCTTATCCAGGATATAAACCTGGAAATTGGGCATTGGCTTTCCCAAAGGAATCATGTCATACAACCCGTTATTTTCCCGGGTTATTTCAAATGCGGCTGCATCCACACTGCATTCGGTGGGGCCGTAAACATTTGTAATGATCGGGGCATTTTGCTCGAATTGCCCCAGGAAGTCTTCCACTACTTTGCCGGGAAGCGCTTCGCCCCCAATAAGAAAATGTTTCACCGCGGGTTTTGAAACGCTTTGCTCCATTGCAGCCGACAAAATACCCATATGAATGGGGGTGCCGTCGGAAATATCGATGGAATGGTTGTGATAAAATTCCAGTAAAGCAAAGCCGTCTATCCTGGCCTCCTCCGGTGCAATGTACAAACCGTACCCCTGGAGCAATGCCCCAAATATCTGTTTTACGGAAGCATCAAAGACATAAGGGGAGAGCAAGGCCACGTTTAAGGAATCGTAATTGTGATAATGGGAGTAAATTCGTTCTTTTAATCCGCAAACCAGGTTGATGACGTTCCGATGCTCGATCATTACACCTTTGGGTTTTCCTGTTGTTCCTGAGGTGTATATAACGTAAGCCGGGTCTTGGGGTTTATCGACATTGTCCAGGTTGAGAACAGGACCTGAATAGAGAGTTTCATCATCAAGAAAGAGAATGTTTTCCCGGGGGATGCATTGGTCTAGATGCTCATTTTCACTGCCCAGGTGTTTTTGGGTAAGCAGGAGTTCTGATCCACTATCTTTGAGTAAAAACCTCATTCTTTCTGCCGGGTATTCGGGGTCAATAGGCAGATATGCGGCCCCCGCCTTCAATACAGCGAATATCGCGGTGATCATTTCCAGGGACCGTTCCACCATGATGGCGATGATTTTATCCGCTTTTACTCCCTTTTTTCTTAATCTTCTTGCCAGTTGATTGACCTTTTCATTTAATTGCTTATAAGTATATTGCTGTCCTTCGAATACCACGGCTGCCTTGTCGGGGATTTTTACCACCTGCTGCTCCAGCAGCGAGTGGATGGTTTTATCTGTCACATATTCTGCCCGGGTGTTGTTAAATTCAAATAACAATTCTTCTTTTTCCCGGTCCCCCAGGAGAAAAATTTCAGCAATTTTTGTATGAATATCCCGGAGCGATTGTTCCAGGATATAAACAAGATGCCCGGGAAGTTGTTCCAGGTAAAAGGCGTCATAGTGATGCGGATTATATACCAGGGTGCCTCTAATTTGCTCCCCTTCCCGTACAAAGGTAAATATGAGATCAGTCTCAATTCTCCTGTCGGGGGTTTCATGGTGAATATTCTGCAGCGCACATCGGATATTGGAGGGCGGTTCTTTATCCGGTAATACGTCGGCATCGTAAAGATATTCGATAAGCTTGTCGGAAGGATAGTCCTGGTTTTCATAAGCGGCCAATGCAGCCTGCCTGGTATTAAGCAGGAGTTCTTTAAAGGTCATATTACCGCTGATTTCCACCTGTATAAACACGCGGGTGTTCAAGGTATTTTCTATCGCTTTGGGCGCGTATACAGGGGAGGCGATAATGACATTTTCATTACCGGTATACTTGAATATCAACGTATTGAGAACCGCTAATAAAATTAAATAAATGGAAAGATCAGAATGTTTACTTAATTTCAGTACCCGGCTGCATAAATCCGCCGGGAGGATGATCTCTATGCAGTCCCTGTTTTTATGGGTTTTGGGCCGTTTTTTATTTTTTGCCCCGGAGAAAATATCTATTCTTTCGATGTCACAGGACAGCTTATTAACCCAATATTCTTTTTGTTGAATAAATTCCAGGCTGGAAAGTAATAAATTTTCATCAGGCCCCGAATACATTAGCCGTCTCCTTCAACTTCCCACAGGTTAAAAGTCGAATTCTGCGTTATAATTGTCCATCATATTTTTTTTCTCACCGGGAGATTCACCGGCCCCGTTTGCTTTTCGAAAGGATGCTTTTATTTGTTTTATCACCTCAAAACTGGCTTCCCTTCGAGAAGGGTTTAATAATTTTTCTTTTATCCCCTGGTTAAAACTTTTTATAAATTTTTTGACCTGTGCCAGGGTTAGGCCGCGGTGGAGCAGGTGAAACAAACCGTCGCACTCAAAATTATACTGGGGCACCCAGGTGGGAGTGTCGATGGATAAAAATATTTCATCGATGATATCACTGGCTTTTTGGGAATCCATTGTGTCGTGACTCCACTCAAAATGTGAGCCGACAATTTTATATTTTTCTTTTTCTTTCCAGATTGGGGTTGTTGTATCGCAGTACCAGAGCTGGGCCCGGAAAAAATCAATGCCGCTTTCTTTTATAAACGCAGCGGTTTCCTGTACGGTTTCGTCGGTTTCACCCGGGAACCCGATAATAAAAGAGCCGTAGGTTAACAACTCGTATTTTTTTAACAGTTCGATTCCCCGAAGGTATTTTTCCACGGTAGCGGCTTTGTTCATGTTTTTAAGGATTTGATTGCTGCCGGATTCAATGCCCAAAAAGACCCCTTCACAACCGCTTTCTTTCATTAACTCAACGGTTTCGCGGTCTGCAAATTGACACCTGAAATGGGAGTGCCAGGGGACCGTGTACTTGTTTTTTATCATCATCATGAGAATTTCTTTGAATCGTTTGGCCGGTACGTTAAAGGTATCATCAACAAATTGCACACTCTTTACTGTTTTTATTTTATTCAAAAGCGTAAGCTCTTTTTCAATTTCTTTTACCCCTGCGAATTGATAGGTGCCGGCGTGTTGGGGAAAGCCGCAAAAAGAGCAAGAATAAGGGCATGAAATGGAGGTCCTGACATTTACAAATTCCCCTGCCCGCCGGGAAAATAAATCCCAGTTCACCATATTTTCGGAAATAGGGTTGTTTTCTTTCAGGATTGGGGTTTCTACATACTTCCCATCCTTTCGATAGTAAATATTTTCTATTTTTTCGATGGGAGAATCGGTTTTTAGTGCCCGGATTATTTTTACCAGTGCAGCCTCTCCCTGGGAACTGTTCACAAAGATATCCGCACCGATTTGCTTAAAAGCGTATTGAATATCTATTTTATCCAGGGCGGTTATTTGATTGGAAACAAACGGTCCACCGATGATGATTGCGGCGGTTTGATTATATTTTTTTATAAAGGCGATGACTTCGAGAATGGGAAAAACAGATACATAGAGGGTGGTGATGACGGCAATGGTGAGGATGTTTTCCCTGGCTAATTTTTCAGCCAACAACTCTTTTTCTGTTTGAAAGGAATTGACATAATCAAAGGTGAATCCCCTCCTGTTTAGATAGGTGCCCAGGTAGGCGATGGCGGCGCTGAAATTTTCCCCGATGTGTAAGGGCTTTGTGGAATTGGCCGGTTTTACGGGATCATAATAGAAAATATTGAATATTTCGGAAGCGTGATAGGGGGTGTGATTATATTGGATGAAATTTTTGTCCAGATCGCGGTAGGCCCCGGATCGAACCCCCATTTCCCTGACTCTCTTTTCGTATTCTACAAAGTTCATCTCGTTATGGCCGATGAGAAGACAATCCAAATCCATGGTACGACTCATTATAATTTCCCCGGTTAAAAATCGAATTCACCTTCTACCGGTTGGGTTTCGCGCGACTTTATTTCGGGTTGATCCCCTGGTAAAAGGGGATTGGTTCCTTTAATGCGTTGGATCAGTTCTTCTTTTTCCTTTTTGGTGAGCATTTGGATCTCGGAGATTTTTAAATCCGGATGAGAAACGGCCTCTCTAATGATATTGACAAAGTGTTTGCTCATCCGTTGGATGGTTTCTTTTTTAAAGAGCTTGCTGCGGTATTCGAAGTTAAAATCAATGGCGTCCTCCCGTTCATCAAAAGCCACCAACTTGAGGTCAAATTTCGCGATTTTGTGTTCCGGGTGATAGGACTTTTCCTGGTTATTTTGTTCACGTTTATCGGAGATGGAAATCTTTTGGGGTTTCATTCCATAATTATGCAGCATGAATACGGTTTCCACCAATGGATGGCGGTTAGCATCGGCTGCGATATTTAATTTTTCCACCAGCGTATCGAATTGATAATCCTGGTTTTCAAAGTCATTAACCGCGTTCTCCTTTACTTCCACCAGGAACTGCCTGAAGGTTTGATTGCCCATTGGTGCATTTCTCATTGCCAGCATATTGATAAACATGCCGATGATTTGTTTTAAATCATCATGGGTCCTTCCTGCAACAGGAGCACCCACTACGATATCCTCCCGGTGGGTATACTTTGCCAGCAACACATTATACAGGGCCAGTACCAGAATAAAGAGGGTGGTGCCTGTTTCAGATACAAAACGTCTTACTTTTTGAGTTAATTCCGGGCCGATGTGGAAATTGAGACTGTCTCCTTCAAACTCCAGTTCCTCTGGCCTGGGATAATCGAGGGGCAAATTCAAAACAGGTATTTTTTCAGAGAATTTATCGAGCCAATAGGTTTCCTGTTTCTGTATTTCTCCGGTCTCTACCAGTTCCTTTTGCCATTCTGCGTAATCTCTATACTGAAGCCGAAGCAGCGGCAACTCCCGATCCTCATACAGGGCCATAAAATCTTCCACCATTATTCCCTGGGAAACACCGTCCGTGATGATGTGGTGCTTGTCGATGACCAAAACATGTTTTTTTTCCCCTATCTTGATAAGACCGATTCGAAGCAAATACGGCTGGCTTAGATCAAAGGGCTTCACAAAGTTGTTTATTATTTTCTTTATGGAGTTACTATCATTATTTTTCCCTTTCTCCGGATCATAATAGTTCACGTTAAAATGGACGTGGTGGTGGATTTTCTGAACAGTTTCATTGTTCACTATTTGAAATGAGGTTCTCAGGCTTTCGTGTCTTTGTATCAATTTTTTAAATGTTTGCTGGAGCTTTTCCCTGTGGATTTCCGTATTGAGGTTCAACACCTGGGGCAAGTTGTAGCTGGTGCTCCCAGGTTCCATGCGCTGGAGTATATACAATCGCTCCTGTGCCGAAGACAATGGATAATACTCTTTTTCTTCTGCCTTTTTTATCGGGGAGAACCTTCCTTCTTTATTATCACTGGCAATAAATTCCGAAAGTTCCGCGATAGTGGGGTGGACAAAAACTTCAGCCAGGGGTATTTTTACCTTTAATTCCCTATGAATCTTGGTAATAATGGTCATGGCCTTTAAGGAATCTCCACCCAAAGCGAAAAAGTTGTCATGGACCCCCACTTGTTGGAACCCGAAGAATCTTTGCCAGATTTTTACCAGGACTTTTTCAATACCGTTTCTTGGTGGTGCATATATGGAATCCAATTCCGGTCGGCTGCGTAAGGTTGTTGGCGAAAAGTCACTTTCCTCGACTTCCTCCTGTATTTGCGATACTTCTGCAGTATAAAATTGCTCATGCTTAAGGTTAAAATCATTGGTGGATACCACCACCTGAGATAGGTCAGCAGCTAAAATGCGCGTGAAGACATCCACCCCTTCGGCGGATAACAAGGCATCCAATTGAGACGTGCCCGAAGGGGCGGCTGCTTCTTTCATGGATTCGGCTGCCTGTCCCACTTCCAGCCAGGGATTCCAATTAATAGATACGGTAAAAGGGCCCCCTTTAGACATTTTGTAAAGGGCCATTGCATCAAGAAAGGCATTGGCGCTGCAGTGCCCCACCTGGCCAAAGGCCGGTAAAACGGCATTGGTGGATGAACAATAGATAACGAAATCCGGTTCGATTCCCTTTGCCTGGAATGTTTCTTCCAGTACCAATGTTCCCTTTACTTTTGGCGCCAGGATTTTGTCTGTCATTTCCATTGTTCTTACTTGGATGGCGGCGCCGTCAGGCAAACCAGCGCAGTGTATAATGCCATTGATCGAGCCGAACCGTTCCATTACGCGGCTGACCGCTGCCTGTACCTGTTCTTCATCGGCAGCATCAGCGGTTACCACCATAACTTCAGATCCCAATTCTTCAAGTTCCAGGACTTTCCGTATTTTACTGCTTATAGGGTCATCCTCCGCATGCGATTTCAGCCATCGTTCCCGGTTTTTTTTGTCCGGGAAGGCTGAACGGGTAGTAAGTACCAGCTTTGCCTGTACTGTGTGTGCCAGGTGGTGGGCAATGACGAGCCCGATACCGCCAAGACCACCTGTAAGCAGGTAGACCCCCTTTTCTTTTAACGGCGGCATGCTGTTTCCTGGTTTTTCCAGCCGCACCGGTTTGAAGGTTTGCTCCCAGCGATGGGTGCCCCTATAAGCGATAACACTGCCGGGTTGATGGCTTTGACCGTTCTGCAATTCTCTCGCCAATTGGGATGCCAATTTCACTTCCTGCCGACTCCCCGGTTTTGGTGTAACAATATCAATACTACGGCATGTGATATTGGGGTATTCGACAGGGATAATTTTAACCGGGCCAAGTACGGTGGTTTTCTCCGGGTACAACAAATCTTCCCCAAATACCTCTTGCATGTTGTTGGATACCATGTCAATGTGGAGTGGATCGGTAAATCCATGTTTTCCCAGTGCCCGGACCAGGTGGAACAGGCTGTAAAATCCCATATTCAGGGTTTTATCCACTTTTTGGAGTGTCGGCCCCCATGATTCAGGTCCGGTGACCAACCATAAATGAACGATTGCATCCGGCAGCTGTCCGTCCTTTTGCAACCGGGTAATCAACAAATCATAATCCCCCGGCTTTGCCGGGTTGACGATATAAGCGCTGCTGTTTTCCTTTCCAAAGGTTTTCCCGGATTTTACGGTCACTACATTACCGTCACCCTGTTCCAGTGCCTTTAAGACTTTGCTTCCCAGGCTGCTGTTGCCGATAAATACCAGCCGTTTGCGGAGGTCTGCTGTTTGGGGTACAACAGGGACGAAACGGCCGGAACAATCAGAACGAGACCAGGAAGGGACATAGAACCAGTCCGCCGGATCATCTTTTCTACGCAAATTCCCGCCTGCCAGTCCCTTTGCCGCAATTTCCTCCAGGCTGATATTCAGTTGGAAACGCTGCCGGTCAAAGGAATAAGTGGGTAAATGGATGCGGTATCTTTCTCGCTCTGAATGGAACACGTTCCAGTCCGGTTGAATTCCATAAAGCCATAAAAGCCCGATTTTATGCATCAAGAAATAGACATCCGCTGTGTCGTCTTTGGGGTGTCTGACAAGATTAATCACCAGGTTATCGGGTTTGATATCCGGGTGGAGCGTGACAAAGGTACTCAGACTCCGATCCGAGCCCATTTGCACAAAAACCGCGTTTTCTTCTTTTAATAATTCTGTTAACCCATCGTAAAATCGGATGGTTTCCACCAGGTGTCTGGCCCAATAATGAGGGTCCACCGCTTCCCGGACCTTTACCCATTTGCCACTTAGTCCCGATATATAAGGAATCTGGGGTTTATAAAAGGTGATTTCCTTTGCTTTCTCTTCAAATGGCTTTAATATGGGATTCAGCATATTGGAATGACCGGCCCGGGGTACCCGGAGCCGCGCACACTCACGTCCTTTTTCCAATAATTGGTTTTCAAGAGCATCGATTGCCCCGTAGGGACCGGAAACAATGCAAAGGGAAAAACCGTTTACTGCAGCTAAAGAGAGTTCCGGAATCGATTTTAAATAGGGCCGCAATTCTTCTTCCGAAAGAGATACACTCATCATGGTCCCCTCTGGCATCATATGCATCAATTTCCCTCTTAAGGCGGCCAGGGTTAATCCATCTTCAAGGGAAAAAACACCGGCGATGCAGGCTGCAACATACTCACCAAAACTATGACCGATCATGGCATAGGCTCTAATCCCCCATGTCATTAAAAGACGGGCCAGGGAGTATTCGAACGCAAATTTTAACGGCGAGGTATAAATAAATTGATTGATTTTTTCCTCAAAGATTTCCTTTTTAGAAGCACCTGAGGTGGATGCTTTCATGGAGAAAACCGGAGTGGAGTTGTCCGGATAGAGAACCGTTTTTATATCTTCCCCCATTATAGCTGCCAATACCTCAAAGCAGTGATCCATTTCCCGTTTGAAAAGGGGTTCGGTTTGGTATAGTCCCAGCCCCATATTGACATATTGTGAGCCCTGACCGGAAAACATAAATATTACCGGCCGCTTTTGGACCCTGGAAATAAACGTATGCACCTTCCCGGTACCAGGGGAAGATAACGCAGCGACGACTTCATCGCTGGTGTGACATACCACCATCCTGCGGTGCCGGAAGGCTCCTCTTCCCACCTGCAAGGTATAAGCGGCATCGGCAAGATTCATATCGGGATGTTTCTTGAAATACGCCGCCAGCTTTTCGGTTCCCCTCTCAAGGGAAGGTTTTGTTTTTGCTGAAAGAAGGATTAATTCATATTTTCGTGCAGGAGTGGAGGCCGCTTTGCTGCGAATTTCTGGTGCTTCTTCCAGGATGGCATGGGCATTGGTACCGCCAATACCAAAAGAACTGACCCCGGCTCGCAAAGGATATTCATTATTCTTCCATTTCCGGAGTTCCCTGTTGACAAAGAAAGGGCTATTTTCAAAATCGATTTTAAGGTTGGGTTTTTGAAAATAAAAACTGGGAGGAATGGCTCTGTGTTTTAAAGCCAATACTGTCCTAATAAATCCTGCCACACCAGCGGCTGCATCCAGGTGGCCGATATTGGCTTTCACCGAACCGACAGCACAAAAGCCTTTTTTAGGGGTATTAAATGCCAGTTTCAGGGCTTCTATTTCCACGGGGTCTCCCAGTGCGGTGGCTGTTCCATGGGCTTCCAGGTATCCGATGCTTTCTGATTCCACCTGGCCAAAACGCAGCGCCATTTTAATGACGTCCGCCTGTCCGTCGATACTGGGAACCGTATACCCCATTTTTCGTAAACCATCATTGTTTACAGCGGTACTTTTCACCACCGCATCAATGGAGTCTCTATCCGCAACAGCATCCTCCAGGGGCTTCAACACCACAATGCCGATGCCTTCACCTGAAACCGTGCCGTTGGCCCCCGCATCAAAGGGCCGGCAGTGACCGTCAGGGGAATTAATCAAACCCTCATGATAAAGGTAACCGGCTTTTTGAGGAAAGTTCACCGTCACCCCACCGGCAAGTGCCATGTCGCATTCACCGGTCAATAGAGCCCGGCAGGCCAGGTGAATGGCTACCAACGATGTGGAACAAGCGGTTTGTACCGTGAAACTGGGACCTTTCAAATTCAGCTTATAAGATACCCAGGTACACATGTAATCTTTATCTTTCAAATGGGCTGCTGAAAAATCCTCCACATCAACTCCAAGCCCGGAAAAAACATGAACGCCTTCCCAGGGAAAAGAAGAAGAAGCCCCGGCGTAAAGTCCAATTAATCCGTCAAAGGTATTGGGACAATACCCGGCATTTTCCAGGGCCTTCCAGGCGTATTCATGAAACAAACGCTTCTGTGAATCCATCAGTTGAGCTTCCACCGGCACATAATCGAAAAAAGAGGCATCGAAACAATCGGCATCTTTTACGATTCCTTTGGCCTTCACATAATTCGGGTTCTCCAGATGTTCCCGGCTTACTCCCTCCAGGGCCAGTTCCTCATCCGTAAAAAAAGTGATAGATTCCATCCCGTTTTTCATATTATCCCAGAACGCATCAATATCTTCAGCCCCGGGAAACTTCCCGGCCATGCCAATAACAGCGATTTCCAGGCCGGTCCGTTTACTGTTATCTTCATCTTCAAATTCATATCCCTTCATCTTCTTGTCCCCCGGCTTATCTTAAGTGTTTTAGCCATTTTGTTCCTGAATTTATCTATTTTTTCATCGGCAATTGTTTCGCTGGGATTCTCATTACTGAGATAGCCAGCCAGGGCATCAATAGTGGGGTATCGGAACATGGTTACCACGGGAATGTCCACGTTAAAAACTTCTTGCAATTGACTGTTTACCTGGATAATCTCAAGGGAATTACCCCCAATCTGGAAAAAATTATCCAGGATTCCCACCTTATCAATTCCAAGGACTTGTTTCCAGATATTAGCAATGATTTTCTCTTTATCACTTTCCGGTACCACATAGTCGTCCTCACTGCCCCGGAATTCCGGGGCCGGCAGCTTTTTCCGATCTATCTTTCCGGCAGGATTCAAGGGCACCTTTTCCAGCCGGACAAAATAAGAGGGAATCATATAATCCGGTAATTGCCCGGATAAATATAACTGCAGCCCCGGTGCATCCAATTCACTCTTTGAGATGTAATAGGCACACAGGTACTTTTGACCGCCTTGTTTCTCCCTGTCGATGACAATGGCTTCCTCTATTTCCGGGTGACGCAGTAAACGGTTTTCTATTTCTCCCGGTTCTACGCGGAAACCTCTTATCTTTAGTTGGTGATCCGTTCTGCCCAAACACTCGATATCGCCGTTGGACAGCCATCGCGCCAGGTCACCGGTTCGATACATCCATTTTCCACCGATAAAGAAATTGGCGGTAAATTTTTCCGCTGTAAGCCAGGGCCTGTTCAAATACCCCCTGGCAAGACCATCCCCTTCGATACAGAGCTCCCCCACCAGGCCCACCGGCTGCAGTCGATTGCAGCGATCCAGGATGAATACCCGCGTGTTGGATATAGGAGAACCAATATTTATTTTATCCAACCGGGTAACGTCTTTCACGGTAGACCAGATGGTAGTCTCTGTGGGACCATATAAATTATATATCTTAATCTTACCTGCAAACTCCTTTTGTAAATAATCCAGTAACGGGTCAGGGAAGGCTTCTCCACCCACCATCAGCTCTTCCAGGTGTCCCAGGGATTCCAGGTTTACCTTACTGTTAATGATCAAAACAAGCCGTGACGGTGTAACCTGTAACATGTTCACTTTATGGTTTATAATTGCATCAACCAGTGCAGCGGGGTCCTTCTGTTCAATTTCATCGGCCACCACCACCTGCAAACCCCGCATCAACGGCAATAATGTCTCCAGGAAAAAGATGTCGAAAGAAATGGTGGTTAATGCCAATATTGTCTTGCCAACGGCAAAATCAATCTTAGCGGTGATTCCCTTTACAAAATTCACCGTATTCCAATGTTCCACCACCACCCCCTTGGGTCTTCCCGTAGAGCCGGATGTATAGATCACATAGGCAGGGTCGTGGGCTGAGTTACACTCACAGGTATCGGTTTCCAGGTTCAAATTCGTATTCCCGGGCATATCGAACCGCCGGTCACATACATCTACCTTTTCCCCTTGATAATGAATCTGCTCCAACATGGAGAATAACTCTTCCCGGGTTACCAAAACTTTTGTCCCGCTGTCCTGGACAATATAATTTATACGTTCTACCGGTGTTTCCGGGTCGATGGGCAAATAAGCGCCGCCGGCTTTTAATATCCCCAGTATCCCGGTAATCATCTCCAGCGAGCGATAAACCGCCAGGCCTACTATTGTTCCCGGTTTGACGCCTTTTTTTCTTAATTCTCTTGCCAATTGGCCGGCTCTTTTATTCAATTCTTTGTAGGTAAGGACACAGCGTCTATAGGCCCGGGCCTGGAGCCCCTTTGCCCGCTGCGCTTTGCCAATCACGGCGGCGTGGTCCGGGTTTTGCTTTACCTGTTTAGTGAATAATTCCTGGATGGTTTTATCTTTAGGGTACCGGGCCTGCGTATCATTAAAATCGTACAATAACTGCGTTTTCTCTTTTTCTCCTATTATTTCTATTCCTGCGATTTTCTCCCCCGGATTTTGAGAAATTTTTGAAATGATTTGTTTGAAATAGAGGACAAATCGGCGAATGGTATCATCCTTAAACAGTTTCCTGCAGTAATTAACGCTAAATGCCAACGTATTTTTAGCTTCCATGGCTGAGATTGTGATGTCGAATTTGGCAACCCCTGCTTCGTAATCTACAAATGTGGATTTTTCGATTCCCTTTTTTGCGGTTGGGGTTTGCCGGTCTTCATCGCGATTCTGCATTAAAAACATCACATCAAATAAAGGATTTCTGCTGGTATCCCTCCTGGCAGCAACTTTTTCCACCAGGTCTTCAAACTGGAATTCCTGGTTCTCAAAGGCGTCCAACGTGTCTTCCCTCACTTTTTCCACAAAGGTGGCAAACGTAAGGTCTCCCCCGATATCGCTCCTGAGGGGCAGTGTATTCAAAAACATGCCGATAGCTTGCTCCAGGTCCGCATGCCTTCGGCCGGCAATGGGGGTACCCACAACTATATCTTCCTGACCACTCAGTTTCATGAGCAGCACGTTAAAGGCAGCCAGTAAAACCATAAAAAGCGTTGCATCAATTTTGCCGGAAAAGTCTCTCAACCTTTCCGTGTCAGCGGCGTCTATTTCAAAACCAGTGGTCCGGCCTTCAAAACGTTGTACCACCGGTCTCGGGTAATCAATGGGTAAATTCAGTACCGGCACTTCCCCGGCAAACCGGTTTAGCCAATACGCTTCCTGTTTCTTTATTTGCCGGGAGCCGGACAATTTGTTCCGCCATTCCGAGTAATCTTTATACTGCAGCCTTAATTTCGATAATTCTTCCCCCCGGTAAAAAGCCAGGAAATCCTTTACCAGTATTTGATTGGAAATACCATCAGCGACAATATGATGCATATCCACCATTAATATGAAACTGCTTTGCTGTTGATGGTCATCGACAATGGCTGCGCGCAGCAATGGTGCCTGCGGTAAATCAAAAGGACGGACAAAACAGCGGATAATGTCTTGAACCTGGCTGCCGCTGCTGCTTGAGCTGTGGTATCCCAATTCAAATACCACTTCTTCATGTGCATGTACCCGCTGCACAGGTTGGCCCTTTATCATCTCAAAGGAAGTCCGTAAGCTCTCATGCCTTTTTATTAACTTTGAAAAGGCCTGTTTCAACCTGTCTTTATCCACTTCCGATTCTATTCTTATAATATGAGGCATGTTGTAGCCGGTACTTTCCACCTCCATTTGCTGGAGGATATACAACCGTTTCTGCGCCGGTGAAACCGGGTAGTATTCTTTATGTTCCGCTGATTCTACCGCGGTATACTTATCTTCTTCACCACCTTTTATATATATTGCCAATTCCCTTATTGTGGGAGTTTCAAATATCTTCCGCAAGGGTATTTTTGTGTTAAAGGTTTTATGTATCCTCGACTCAAGTATAGTGGCTTTTAGCGAATGCCCGCCAATTTCAAAAAAATCCGCATCAATTCCTATCTTCTCTTTTTCTAAATTTAACAATTGAGACCATATCCCGGCTAACGCCTCCTCTACTTCATCCCGGGGGGCCATATATTGGCTCGCGGATTCCAATTGCGGTACAGGCAAAGCTTTCCGGTCCAATTTATCGTTCGCCGTCAATGGTATTTTATCCAATCGCACAAAATAAGAGGGTACCATATGAGCCGGTAGATAACTTGACAATATACGCTTTAGTTCCAACCCTTCAATCTCTTTCTCTGAGATGTAATAGGCGCAAAGATATTTATGCCCTTCCCGGTCTTCCCGGTGGATGACCACCGCTTCTTTTATTCCTTCTTGTTTTAACAACCGGTTTTCAATTTCTCCGATCTCCACTCTCATGCCTCTTATTTTAACTTGTTGGTCGCCTCTGCCTACAAATTCAATATTTTTATCCGGGAGCCACCTGGCCAGGTCACCGGTTCCATACATCCGCTCTCCCGGCACAAACGGATTTTCAATAAATTTTTCTTTGGTTAATTCGGGGCAATTAGAATAACCCCGGCTGATCCCCTCACCGGCAATAAAAATCTGCCCGGTCACGCCAATGGGAAGGAGATTGAGCTGATCGTCCAATATCCGTATTTTATAATTCCTCAACGGCTTGCCAATAGGTATAATAGACCGGTTGTTTTCTTTTCCACACTCGTAATAGGTGCTGTTAATTGCAGCTTCTGTGGGACCGTAAATATTGATTATTTTCTCCACGGAAAAGGTCTGCTCCAATCTCAAATAGAGGTCATAGGGAAAAACTTCGCCCGCCAGTATGATATATTTAAGTTTTATCTTTCCATATTTCCCGGCAAACTCCTCCAACAGGTACATCTGCGATGGGACCGCGTCGATGATATCAATACCTTTCTCAACAATAAAAGCTAATAATTTCTCCGCATCCATTTTGATTTCCCTGGATGCCAGATACAATTTCCCCCCATAGGTTAGGGGCGAAAACACATGCTGAACCGACGGATCAAAAGTAAAGGGTGCCAATAATATATGATTAAGACGCACCCCCGTGAAAAACATCTCCTTTAAGCCATGGATTTGATTGACGATGTTCCTATGCTCAATCATTACCCCCTTGGGAGTTCCCGTGGAACCGGAGGTATACATCACATAGGCCATATCGACCGATCGATTAACACGATTGGCCTTTTTCACCTTTGCATCCTCAGAATTCCTGGCAATTGTAAACAAAGAGGGATCACTAAGATCGACGATCTTCCCGTTAAATTGAAAACGATCCTCCATCGGTTCGGTGGTTAGCAGGATTTCCAGGTTACTATCCGCTATCATATATTCTATTCGCTGCCGGGGATAATCCGGGTCAATGGGTAAAAAAATCCCTTCAGCCTTCAAAATTCCTATCATCCCAATAATGGTCTCATTGCAGATTTCCGCTGTTAATCCCACAATGGTTTCGGATTTTAATCCTCGACTTCTTAGAAACCGGGCCAACTGGTTCGACTTTTCGTTTAATTCTTTATAGGTCAAAGATAGGGAAAAGCGGTGATCTGTCTTTTTGCTGAATCCTACAACGGCGATGTTGTCTGGGGTTTTTTCTGCTTGTTCCTCAAATAACTCATGGAGAGTTTTAGCCCGCGGGTATTGGGTTTCCGTTTCATTAAACTCGTATAAAAGCTGTCTCTTTTCCTCTCCCAGCAATATTTCTATTCGAGAAATCTGTAAGTTCAGGGTAAAAATAACTTGCTTCTGCAATTGGATAAAATGACGTGTGATTCGCTGGATGGTGGATTTTTCATACAACAGGGGATTATATTCTACTGTACCCTCGAGACAATGGGGAGTGCGCCTAAAGGAAAAAATCATATTGAGATGAGAATGAATATGACCAATATATTTCTTATGATGAATATTTTCCAGTAATAATACCACGTCAAACAACGAAAACTCATTGGCAAGAATAGGCATTCCCAACTGATCTGACAATATTTCAATGGGGTAATTTTGATTCTCCACCGCCTCTACAATTGTTTGCTTCACCTGCAATAAGAATTCTTTAAAGGTTAATTCCTTTTTCACACGATCCCGCAGTACCAGGACCGTATTGATAAACTCAGCTTCAACTTCCTGTTTGTAAATGGGTGTCCCGACAATAATGTCTTCTATGCCCGTATACCTATAAAGTAATACCTTTAAGATGGCGGTTAAAATGACATGCATGGTGTAGTCAGAGCCCCGGGTTATATTTATCAACTGCGTAAAGAGTTCTTTGGGAAGTGTAAATGTTACTATTTTTTTAAGGTCTTCTTTGTGGGTTCTTTTAATAGAATCATAAGGGAAACCGCTTCTTACGATATTCCCGGACAATTTATTGAACCAATAATCCCGAGTTTTTGTATTTTGATTGGCTGCCAGCAAAAGCTCTTGGGAAAATTTTCTTTTATGCATTGGCTTGATCTCCTTAATTCCCCCCTGGAGTTCTTGGCGTCTAATGGTTCTTCTCCTGTGGTTTTTAAAAGAGTTTATATCTTAATTATTTATAATGACTTCCGGTTTTTTTTTATCCAGGAGATAGGTATAATATTCTCCCTGGCAGGCGGCGGTTTCATATTCGACAATCTTGTTTACGGTTCCGGATACATCCTCTGCATTGATATCGTCGAGTGCCGCCTCTGAAGCCAATATGATTTCCGTTGAATCTTCTGTTATTTTTGTTAGATCGCTGTCCCTGTAATTCCAATTCCTGGTGAGTACGATTTTGTTATCTGCATAAATAATTTCCCCTGGGACAGTGTATTCCGGATCGATATTTTCTCCGCCGATAGGGAAAAACACCTCTCCGCCTTGAGAAATTCTCAGTTGGATATCGCCGGTAATATTATTCAGGTCATATCCCCCAATGGGCAGCATGGACAATAGTTCCACCGCCAGGTAAGCATCCACCGCGGTATTGATATTAGGAAAAGGATGTCCCTTTAAGATGCGCCTTAAAAAGGCCTCTGCCGTCGGCCTATATTTTTTGGGACTGGCCCCGAATTTTCGATACGTTTCACGCCAGGCTCTGATATTGCTAAAATCGGTCAGATTTCTACTCCCAACCCGCTCAAGTAGGCTGTCAACGTTACTTTTAATTAAAGTCTGCAGTTCCTTTGCCTGCTTGCGAATGGTCAAACCTCGCCCCACCACCAGCCCGATTTTCAGATTCGGGAAGATATCGAAAATTTCATCCTTTACTATAAATTTCATGCAAAACTCCAGATATTTTATTCATTTTCTTGTCTTCTCACCACGTTAACATTTTTTCAATTTTTATGCTCATACTGTTTCAAACGGTTCAATACTTTTTCAATATCAATAGCTCCAAGGGTGGAAATAATTCTCTCTGGCAGATTCCTATTATCCACCACTTGCAATTCCTTTTTCCATTCCAGATCACAATGCTGGCTGCAGGAGAGATTTTCAATAATCCCCAGGTCATTATACTTGTTAAATTCATTTATTTTTTCTATCATCTTTTCATTGCAGGCAAGGCAATTGGAGGTGAATTCTTTGGGAATGGGGAAAAACTCGAATCCACCGATACGTAACTGGAGCCCTGGATGATAGGTCCTCCTGACTATTTCAAACATGGACCAGATCCAGGGAGTTTGATAGAAGCCCGCTTCAGCCAGGAAAGAGACCAACGTTAAATGTTGAATACTCACGGCTTCAAGAGAAACGATCTTTGCTCCTATTTCAGCAGCAAATCGGATGGAAGCAACCGTATCTTCAATCGCTTCCATTTCGGTTAAAAAGGGCGGATTTACCAGTACATATGCTAACAACCTGGTTTTTCTATTCCGGAATTTTTCCCCCACTTTAATTAACTCAGCAGACGTTACACCTTTGTTCAGGACCAGCTCTCTCAGGATATCGCTGACGGTCTCCACACCTACCCCAATTTCAACGGTGGTATGCGGTAGAAGAGCTTCGATTTCATCAAGCATCTTTTTTGTGATATGTTCCGGGCGCGACTCTATAATGAGCCTTTTAATGTGAGAAACAGCACCAATTTTTCTCAGCATATACCGTCTCACCTCTTTGGGAATCTCCCTCTCATTCAAAAACGACCCGCCATTATAGAGACACAACATGGGATATTTCCTAAAATCATATCGCTTCATGACGTCATCAAACTGTTTTATAAAATGTCCAGGAGGAATAGATGCACCAAGAGATGATCCGGATAAATGGCCGCACATGGTACATCCACCTTCTCTATTTTGGGCCCATTCACACCCGGACCCCCTTAATATAATAATGACTCTCTCTACAGGGACTCCATCAAGTGAACCCACACCAACCTCACTGAGGCCTGCTTTTTTAAAATCTCTATTTTTTAGATTTGGTGATATTAAACGTTTCACATTCGTATGCAGCTCTAATATCATCTCTTTTGCCTTTTTATACTGGGCCATACTGCATTTATATATGTTTGAATCCATTTTTGACTCCTAATTTTGATTTTAATAACCTCCTGGGAATCCTTCCCCACAACTTCCCGCAGAAGGGAAAATTTCCGCTGACGCCTCCTTTAAAAATTGATGGCCATTTCCGGGATATAGGCTCGGGCTGAGGATAAATGTCGAATAATGGTAATATCTGCCAATTTAATATTATTATTTTCAAGGATTGTAGATATGATATCTTTAAAATACGCGATATATCGTTCAATTGTCCTTTTCTCAAAAAGTTTCGTACAGTATTCAAAGATAAATGAGAGTTTCTCTCCTTCTTCAACACCGGTCAAGATGAGATCAAACTGGATGGGTTTAAATCCAAAATCAAACGACTCAACCATTTTTTCCCGGGATACGTCTTCAATCTGCTCATCCAGGTTTTGGAATGCAAACAATACATCAAACAGGGGGTTCCGGCTTGAGTCCCTCTTTATCCCCAATCTCTCCACCAGGTCTTCAAATTGGTAATCCTGATTTTCAAACGCTCTCAATACTCGATCTTTTATTTCCCTTAAAAATTCATAGAAGGTTTTTTCCCCCACAGGGTAATTCCTCAACACCAGGGTATTGACAAACATACCGATAACGCTGCCAAGGTCTCCATGGTTTCTACCCTCTAAGGGGGTACCCACCACGATATCTTCCTCACCGCTCAATTTGGAAAGAAATATATAAAATAGCGAAAGCATCACAATATAAAGAGTCGCATCTATTCTGTTTGCAAGTACTCTTAATTTTATTGTTTCCTCTTTACCGATTTCAAACTCCAGGGAATTTCCTTCAAAACTTTTTCCCCGGGGCCTGGGAAAATCTGTGGATATATCCATAAGGGGGGGGTCATTTTTAAACTCTTCCATCCAGTACTCCTCCTGGCTCATGATGACTTCTCTCCAGCTTTCACTGTTTTGCCAGACAGCGTAGTCTTTATACTGGATGTTTAACGGGGGCAATTCTATTCCTTTATACAATAACATAAATTCTTTTACCAGTATTTCCATCGAAGAGCCGTCAGTAACGATATGATGCATATCCACCATTAACACCTGCCTTCCTTCTTTTAATCTTATAAATCCTACCCGCATCAGGGGAGCACGACTCAAATCAAAAGGTCTGATAAAACGCTTTGCGATCTCTATGGCTTCTTGTTTTTCGCTTTCATAATACTCGAATTCAAAATCCACTCCTTTATTTATTCTCTGGACAGGTTCCTCCCCTGATATTTCAAACGATGTTCTCAAGCTTTCATGCCTGTCTATCAGTTTCCTGAAGACGGCTTTAAGTTCTTCTATTTCAACTTTTTCTTCCAGTACGACAAATGTCGGTAAATTATAACCGAGGCTTTGGGGTTCCATTTGCTGCATAATATACAACCTTTTTTGCGCAGAAGATAGTGGATAATGCTCTCTTTCCCCTACTTTTTCCAGGGCGATATACTTATCCTGGGGCGAGCTGCTTATGAATTTCGACAGGCCCCTAATACTGGGAATCTTAAATATTTCTACTAACGGTACTTTCACGTTTAATTTTTTATGTATCTCAGACATCATCTGGGTGGCTTTCAATGAATGACCACCCAATTCGAAGAATTTATCATCAATTCCGATGGTTTCTTTTTCTATTCCCAGTATCCCCGACCATATCTCCACCAACTTCTCCTCCAGTGCGTTCCTGGGGGCGACAAAACCCGCTTCTTTCTTTCCATATTTCGGCTCAGGCAGCGCCCTGATGTCTGTTTTTCCGTTTGGGGTTAAAGGTATCCTCTCCAATTGGATGAAATAGGTGGGAATCATATATTCGGGGAGTCTTTTGGCCAGGTATTCTCTTAGTTGGGATATATCAAATTCTTTTTCCAGCAAAGGGTGCGGTAAATCCAACACGATATAGGCGCACAGGTATTTGTCTCCACTGCTGTCTTCCCTGGCGATTACCACCACATGTTTTACATCATCTCGATTTAACAGGTGATTTTCAATTTCTCCCAATTCGATCCGGAATCCCCTTAGTTTTACCTGCTGGTCTATCCTTCCTAAAAACTCCAGGTTGCCATCAGTTAACCACCGTGCCAGATCCCCGGAACGATACATTCGCTTATCAGGATGACTTTCATAAGGATTTTCAACAAATTTTTCTGCTGTCAATTCGGGGTTATTCAGATATCCCCATGCCAATCCGTCCCCGGATATACAGAGTTCGCCTGCAATTCCAATGGGCTGGATTTCCCAATCGGGTCCGATGATATAGACCCGTTTATTTCCTGTGGGTTTACCGATATCCGGGGCTTTCTCACTATCAGTTTTGACACCAACCTCTCTCCATGTGGTCCATACGGTATCTTCAGTGGGACCGTACAAATTATAAAACCGAAATGGATATTCATGGGTGGGATAACATGTCAGTTTATCTCCTGCGGCTCGTAATGCTTTCAGCGCCACCCTTTTTCCCGGCCAATCCAATCGCAGTAAATGCTCAGCCATTATGGTGGGTTGAAAGGATATAGTGATTTCATTTTTAATTAGCCATTCTTTCATGGCTGAGGGATCGAGCCGCGTATCATCATCGGCAATGTACAGGGAAGCACCACTGGACAAACAGGGCCAAACCTCAAAAGCCATGGCATCAAATCCTAAACTGGCTACCTGGCTCACTCGTGACAGGGGGTTTTCTCCAAATATCTTCCGATGAAATTCGACTAAATTAACAAAATTCTTATGAGGGATCATTACACCTTTGGGTCTCCCGGTGGAACCGGAGGTATAAATCACATAAAGCAGATCTTCCGGTTTATTAACGACTCCCAGGGTCGGACCGTCATCTTTATAGATATTTTTATCGTCAACTATTATTACGTTTCCCAAAGGAAAGTCGGTGAACAATTCCTTATCTTTCTCCAGGAAATGTTTCTGCGTCAACAGCACATTTAAGCCGCTGTCTTTCAGCATAAATTTCCTCCTGGCTGCCGGATAATCCGGGTCCACCGGTAAGTAAGCTCCCCCTGCCTTTAATACGGCAAGTAAGGCTGTGATCAAGTCTATTGAATGGGTCATCATGATACCGACGATGGAATTGCGCTTAACGCCCTTTTTTCTCAAAAGCCAGGCCAATTGATTGACTCGTTGATTTAACTCCCGGTAAGATAACGTTCTCCCGGCATGCAATGCTTTCCGCTTATTCTCTTTGTATTCTACAAGCGCTGAAGCGGTTTCCGAGTAATACTTACTGATCTTTGAATTGAATTCATCATTGTTGTAATAGATATAGGGATAATGACTGTATTCCACAGTGGGATAGATTACGCTGCCTTCAAGATTCATCCGGCTGTATTTAAGGTAGTCGGCAAAGGTCTTTGCATAGGAGTGCATACCATACGTTTCAGCATCCTCCACCACGGGAGCTCCGGGCTGGGCATGGAGCCGGGCCCAAAACAACTCGCTGAAACAGGTATAATTATCCATGATATACGTGAGCATTTCCTGGCTGGCCGCGATATCTTCCTTGTTGAAGTAAGGCAGCCCGGCGATCAAATTGATGATAAACTCAGTATTATCATACCTGTCACACTCGTCAAGAAAAGCAATAATTTCTTCATCACCGGGCTGAGGTTTGACCAACCCCAATGAAACCAATTTCTCCCTGTGCCTCTGGGATAAACTGGCGATATCAATATTCCAATAGACATACTTAAATTTTTTGTTCACATACTCGATCAATTCCGGGGGCGGGGGCAGCAGGTTGGTGATAGTACAAAAATGGGAGGATAAATCAATGCCATCCCAGATTTTTTTACAGTAATCCAGTAAATTCTTATCCACCACATCAAAATCAAACTTTAAATTAGATGCGTATTTCATGGCTTCACGTATATCTCTCCTGACCTGTTCCGGCTCCCGGATTACTAAATGCGGCCGATTAAAGATTTCTCTCTGCACCCGGTTACAGCCGGCACAAAAGAAACAATGCATCCCACACCCCTTCTGGGTATAAATAAAAAATGTACCGAAAATAGAACTGTAATTGGAAATCAAAATTTCATCCAGGTGCGACAGGTATATTTCCTGTGAATTAGTCTTATCTTGCACATAAGTGATGGGTTTTTTTACGATTCTGCCATCTTTCCGGTAAACGCAATTGGCAACTGAATCCAACTCCGCACCCCGGCATATTTCCAAAAGGGGAAGTTCGCCATCCCCCCGAATCACACAATCAACCCATTCATAGCGGATAATATCCTCCGGGTAATAGGAAGCGGTATTACCTCCTACCACCACTTTTATATCAGCAGAATACCCTTTGACCACTTTGCAAATCTCAATCACACGGGCGATATGAAGAAACCACTTCATACTTACCGCCACCACTGTGGGATTTATCTCTCTTAAAAGCTCCTCAATACCGGTTCTCAATGAGTCACCATCAGAATTGGGATCATTAAATTGTACATATGCTTTTATCCCGTTTCGCCTGAGGTATGAAGCGATATAAAGTAAACCGGTGGTGGCCATCCCGGGTGTATCCCCCAATAACAACACCTGCGCGTTTGATAATTTTTTCCGCTGAGTCAATACATTACCAGGGATCATCTCTCCAGTCAACGACTCATTTTCATCAAAATAATCCTGCAAATACATAGGCTTCACTGGATCNNCAGTTCAATTAAATAATTTTCATATAATGCTTTAACGACATGGACAAAATCTTCAAACCCTCCATTCAAAAGGATTTCTCTTTGCTTGCTAAATCGATTGGCAATTTCCATCACATCTTCCGAACCTATAGAATAAACCGGAAGTCTTAAATGTAGATGTTTCACCTGGGAAAAAATGGACTTTATATTTCTTTCACCATCAAATAGATGGAGCAATTTCACCATATTGGTATTGGTAACCACACTGTTGTGGTGGTTGGTTTTTAATATTTTGAGATGAAGGTTCTCACCCGGAACATTCCAATCATATTCATAAATATAGGGATTTTTCTCAAAGCAGCAGGTCTCTATTTTTGAAAGTAAATTTTCAGGTGTTTTTTCGGAGTTCAATGCCTGGTAAATATCGCTTAAATCAATGCTGTCACTGACGGCAACATGATCAGGTGTCCTCTCCACCTGTTCTTCAAATAATTCATGAAGGGTTTTATTTTTGTGACAGCACGGTTCAGCCGTATTATTAAACTCATAGCGTATTTTGTTCTTCTCTTCTCCTGTTAACGCTTCTATATCAACCATTTTTATATTTACGTCGTTTAATACCTGCTCCAGCAGGTGAAGGTAACGATCGGCCAACATTTGAATGGTTTCTTTCTTAAAAATATGCGAATTGTAGGTGATATTTCCTTCCAGGTCTCCACTCTTTTTATGAATGGAAAGAGTGATATCATTTTCAAAATCATTTACCAGGTCTTCGATAAATTCCTTTTCGTGGATATTTTGCAGTAATAAAATCACCCTGAATAACGATATCTTCTTTTCGATTCCCAAAAGCTCCAACAGCCGTCTTATGGGGTAATACTGGTTCTTATACCCATCCATTACTGTCTGTTTCACATTGATCAACAACTCTTTAAAGGTCATTTGGGGATTTAAGATATCCCTTAACGCCACCCATTTGTTATATTCCCGGGTGCCTGTACCATAAATCGGGGATGAAATAATAATATCCTTTTTTCCTGTATATTTATAAAGCAATATCTTAAATGCGGTTATAAGTAGGACATACAGTGACAGGTCATTATTCTTGCTGATTTTTAGCAAGCGTTCCGTTAACTTACTTGCAAAGATTAATTTAAAATCAGCCCCTTCATAAGATTCCGACCGGTGGGAATCCTTGAGCAACTGCACCTCGCTTAACTCTCCTGATAATTTATCCAACCAATAGCTTTTGGCTTCGTCAAATTCTTTCGTTGTATAGATCATTGACAATCTCCTCTTAAATTTGATTTAAGTACCTGAGGGTGCGGTATACGGTATACTATATAGGTATACGTATCCACCTTTCACCTCAATGTCTAATCCAGGTCAAAGTCAACGGTTAAGCTATCTTCAGGGATGCTGACGCTGACGGTGCTTATCGGCTCCTCAAAGCACTCTTTATAATTGGGAGTTAAGGATTTCCTCAGTTTTTCGACAGCCTCCGGACTAACATCTCGTTTACAGGGATCCTTTATTTTTTCTTTTACTCCCTCGTTAAAGCACTTTATGAAACATTTCACCTGTTCCAGGTCCAGGCCGCGATTGGTCAGGTGGAAAACAGTGGGAAAATCAAAACCATAATCCGGGACACGAATCGACTTATCAATGGATAAGAATATTTCATCCACCAGCTCATATGCCTTCCTGAAATTCATGGTGTTATGAGACCACTCATACTGCCGACATGCAATATTATACTTTTCTTTTTCCTTCATGATGGGGGCAATGGGATCGCAAAACCACAGTTTACACTGGTAAAAATCCAGTTCGCTTTCTTTGATCAATTTAATGGTTTCCAGTACTGTTTCATACGTTTCACCCGGGAAACCCAGGATAAAGGAGCCATAATTTAAAATTTCATACTCTTTTAATAACGCGATTCCTTTAAAATAGTCTTCAACCACAGCACTTTTATTCATCTTCTTAAGCATTTGATTACTGCCCGATTCCAGTCCCAGGTAAACACCTTCGCATCCACTCTCTTTCATTAACTCCACGGTTTCTCTATCTGCATATTGGCATCGGAAGAAAGAGTGCCACTTAAATGTATATTTTTTTCTCACCATCATTTTAAGAAAATTTTTGAACCGTTCAACCGGGACATTAAAGGTGTCATCAATAAAATGAACGCTTTTAACAGACTCTATACCGGATACAAGGTCCAACTCCTGTTCAATGGTATGAACATCTACTGTACGGTATTTCCCGGCAAATTCCGGGAACCCACAAAAAGAACAAGAAAAAGGACAGGATATTGACGTACGAATGTTGACATACTCGCCAACGCTGTCTTTAAACATTTCCCACCCGGGTATATTTTCAGATAATTTATTATCCTCTCTCACCACCGGGGTGGCCCTATATCCTTTATCCGTTTTATAATAAATATTGTTGATTTGACTAAGTGGTAAATTGTTTTTTAGAGCATTAATTATCTTTACTAAAGAGGTCTCTCCCTGGGAACTGTTAACATAAAAATCCGCTCCCAGGGAATCAAAGGTATATTCCAATGCTTTGGGGTCTTGAGTCCGCACCTGGCTGGCAATAAAGGGGCCTCCGATAATTACCCTGGCTGTCCGGTTATGCTCTTTGACGATATTCATTATTTCAAGAATAGGCAAAGGGGTCACATAATAGGTGGTAGTAATGGCAATGGTGAGAATATTTTCCTCCCGGAGTTTTTTCACCAATTCTTCTTTCTCATACTTTACCGTATTCACATAATCGAATTTGAATCCTCTCCGCTGCAAATAGGTGCCCAGGTAAGAAATAGCCAGGCTGAAGGTATCTCCCATGTGAACGGGCTTTATAGAACTTCCCAGAGAACTATCCTCGCGGCAAAGCAAATTAAATATCCCGGCCAGATGGTAAGGTTTATTGTTATACTGGATAAAATCCAGGTTTAATTTATGAAAAATCCCGGAATTCTCCCCTAGTTTGCGGACCATTTTTACATGCTCGGTAAAGTCCACTTCATGGTAACCAATCAACAGGCAATCAATTGTTTTATTCATCACGATCTCCCTGGATTTCCCGCCATTTATCGTTTTTTTCACTTCAAGCAAAATCGAAATCCACTTTCATCGGTTGGGATTGAGAATCCGTGGTTTCTTCGACTTCAGTGGATTCCACTATGTGCTTCAATTGATCGGACTCATTATAGAATTCCCTGGCAAGCGAGATAATCTCCCTTGCTTTCTCATGATCAATGCATTTTTTTGAAAAGTTATCACAGTAGCTGCATTGACTGCAGTTGAATTTGCAAAAATTTCCCTTTTTATAATAGGGTTCGAGAAACCCGTCCAGTTTCTTGTTGTCCAGGTATACGCTAAAACTATACCTTGGGTTAAACATATCCAACAGGTCCATCAGACCGCCGTCGTAGCTTTCTTTTAGATAGTGTTCAAGAGTCCGCAGATGTCCGCCCTTATGAACATGCTGCCGTCCTTGCAATTTAAAATACCTGATACCGGTGTCGTAATAATAATGAAGATCCTCGGGTCGAACCCAGCCCAGTTTCAATAACCCGCCAATGGTATCATAGCGCTGCAGCAGGCATTTATGTTCAAAGAAGTTGATGCCCACGTCATTGGGAATCCCGGCTGAATCTCCACCGGTTTCATTATAATGAAAATTGCGATATTGACAATTGCGGTGACACATCGTATTCACGATCATTTCCACCTGGTCACCAAATATGCCGCATATGCTTTTTAGTGTTTCAAAATCACGATGAATGGATTCATCCACCACGATGCGCTCAAAACCTGCTTTTTTATATGCCAACGCCCGGTTGGCATTGTTGATATGGCAGATGGTGGAGGCCGTCAGCTTAAAATCACACCCGCTGTACTTAATGATATCAACCAATGACGGCAAGGAAACCGTGATTGTCCGAATCCCCACCTCATAGAGATTCTTTAAAAACCTCTTAATCCTGAAAACACCCTCTTGGGTGAACTCCTGGTTCCCTATATAAGGCACATTCAAAGTATAATTAAAATCGATATTTTTCTCCAGTGAGTACTCGACATATTCTTTCAAACCCAGGAAATCCACTTTGGGAAGCTGTTTCAGGACTCTCCCCGAGCCGAAATTATCCCCCACGGTGATGTTGCCATAGGTCTCCACCACTCGGGCATCCCTATACGTTTGATTGATCTCCTCATATTTATCAATGGTTTCTTTTTTAAAATCTGCAGGCATACAAAAATATTTCATGGTTTTCCTCCATTTTAAATATCAAAATCGATTTGCAGAGTTTCCTCATTTTTTCTTAAGATGGCAAGCATTTTATCTTTTTCCTCTTGCGTTGCCAGGTCTATATCCCTGATTCGTATCTCCTTATCTTCAGTTACCCGTTGTATGATCCTTCGATAATAGTTCAAATAGTTCTCCATGGTTTCTTTTTTAAATAACTCTCTACTATACTGCATTTTTAACAAGATTCTTGCATCCATTTCCACCGCCCGTAATAAAAAATAGGAATTCACCATTACATTATCTTGCTCAAAACGCCGCTTTAACTCCAGGCCGGGAAGCTTCACCCGGGGTATCTCTTGGGAAACCGGGAGATCGATATCCATGCCAAAATCGACATCAAACAATGGATTTCGACTCAGATTCCTGTTGGCAGCAACTTTCTCCACCAACTGCTCAAAGGGATAATCCTGGTTTTCAAAGGCTTTTAATGTTCGTTCTTTTACTTCTTTCATGAATTCTTTAAATGATTTATCTTTCCCGGGGTAATTCCTCAAGGCCAGCATGTTGATAAACATGCCCAATGTCATCTGCAGGTCCGCATGTTTCCGTCCTGCAACTCCCACTCCCACCACAATATCTTCCTGACCACTCAGCCTGGATAAGAAGATATTGAAAATGGTGAACAAAAGCATGGACATGGTTGTTTTTTCTTCTGACGCCAATGCTTTCAGTGCTTCTGTTTCATCCTTTTCCAGGGTCTGCTCAACAATACTTCCTTCAAAACTTCGTTCGCTAACTCCCGGATAATCAAGCTGTAAATTCAACCTGGGTATCTCTCCTTTCAATTCCTCTAACCAGTAGTTTTCCTGTTTTTTTATTACGTCGGATGCAAATAACCTATTCTGCCATTCTGAAAAATCTTTGTACTGGATCCGTAGGTCTGACAATTCGACATCCACATAGAGTGCGGTAAACTCTCTTTCAAGAATCCTGATAGAAAAGCCGTCAGCGATTATATGGTTTAGGTCTACCATCAATATGTATCTTTCTTCACCGGTCTTCACCAGCTTGACCCGCATCAGGGGTGCTTGATTAAGAGAGAAGGGTTTCACAAAGTCCCGGACCAACTCCCGGGCTTCCTTTTCATCCACCTCGCAATACCCCAGTTTAAAATCCACATCTTTATGTATCTGCTGTACCGGTTTCCCTTCAACTAATTCAAATGAAGTCCTCAGGCCTTCGTGCCGCTGAATCAACCGCCGGAATACTCCTTCCAGTTTAGCCGTATCAACCGCCCCTTCCAGCAGCAATATCAACGGCATGTTATACCCAGTATGGTATGGATTCATTTGCTGCTGGATAAACAATCTCCGTTGTGCTGAGGATAGGGCATAATATTCTTTCTTTTCGGCCGGTCCGATTGATATGAATTGTTCGCTTGCCAAAGCCTTTATATATCTTGATAGTTCTCTTATGGTGGGATTGTTGAATATTTCCTTTAATTCTGTTTTTACGTTAAACTCTTTATGAATTTTCGCTGCTAATATGGTGGCTTTTAGCGAATGTCCACCCAAATCAAAAAAATTGGAATTGATGCTGATAATCTCCCTTTTTATCTCCAATACGTCCGACCATATCTCGACAAGTTTGTCTTCTACTTCATCCCCCGGCCCGATATATTCTCCCGGGCACCTGACTTCAGGTGAGGGCAATTCTTTCCTGTCTACTTTTCCACTGGCCGTCACTGGAATTTTTTCTATTTGCACAAAAAATAAAGGGATCATAAAATCCGGCAGCTCCCTGGACAAATATTCTTTTAATTCCGGTATTGAAAATTCATTAGTTGAGACAATGTATGCAATTAAATGCTTTTCCCTGTTTTCCTTCATTCCGCCAGCGCTGCTGTTTTCTTTTGCGATTACCACTGCTTCCTTTATTTTATCGTGAGCCAATAATTTGCTTTCTATTTCTGCGGGTTCAATCCGGAAACCCCTTATTTTTACCTGGTGATCGATTCTTCCCAGGAATTCGATATTTCTATCCGGCTGCCACCTGGCAAGGTCTCCTGTCCGGTAAATGGTTGAGGGGGGGGCTTCCCGTGACTGACCACCCCTTATAGACGGGGGGTGCCAATTCCTGAATTTTTCTGATGTCAATTGGGGGCGGTTGAGATATCCCCTGGCCAATCCTACACCGGAAATACATAATTCACCGGGAATTCCCACCGGTTGTAAATGACCATACCCGTCTAAAATATGAAGTCTCACATTCCCCAGGGGTCTGCCAATGGGTATTGTATCCCTCATGTCCCACTCCTGCAACGAATACTTACTGGCATAAACAGTGGCTTCTGTGGGACCATATAGATTTTCCAATATAATCTTAATATCTAAACGTTCATATTTTTTTACTAACTCCGGTAAGATGGCTTCCCCGGCTAAAAAAATGTATTTTAAACCGGATAGTTTGCTAATATTTTGCTGGGTTATTATGTCAACAAAAGCATTAAACATTGACGGAACAAAATTTATATGGGTTATATTCTCCCTCTCAATGGAATCTAATATGTCTTGAGGGTCTTTCTCACCATCCTTTTCCATTATTACCAGGCGGCCACCACCGATAAACCACCCAAACAACTCGGTTACGGATACATCAAATAAGCACGATGTCTTTAATAAATAAGCATCTTTTTCCAATAACGGATATTCTTTAAATAAGACCAATAGTATATTGACAACAGAACGATGTTCGACCAAAACTCCCTTTGGCTTCCCTGTGGAACCGGATGTGTAGATAGTATAACCCAGGTGAGTAGGGCTGACCCTCGCCGGCTCGGGACCACCCCTGCCCCCTCTTGAGAGGGGTGACTGCGAAGCAGCCGGGGTGTGGAGTATTTCACCGTTCCACTCACTCAACTTACTTACCTCACTCACCTCACTCAACAAAACCCTGGCATTGCTGTCGGCCAACATATAACAGATACGCTCTTCAGGGTATCCAGGGTCAATGGGTAAGTAGACTCCCCCTGCTTTTAATACAGCCAATATGCCGATCATCATCTCTATTGAACGCTCTACCGTTATAGCAACGATGGTCTCCGCAGCAACTCCTTTTTCTCTTAATACCTTTGCCAGTTGGTTCGCCCTTTCATTCAATTTCCCATATGTTACGTGTTTTTTTGCATATGTCAATGCGGTGCTATCGGGAGTTCTCTTTACCTGTTCCGCAAACAAAACATCTATGGTCTTATCTGCCGGATACCTGGTATCAGTACTGTTAAAATCATACAATACCTGTTTTTTTTCGGCTTCTGTCAGGATTTCAATTTTAAACAGCTTTTCGTGAGGATTTTCCACCACCTGTTCTATGATCTTCTGAAAATGAGATGCTGTATTTTTTATAAATTCACCGGAGTATATCCGGGAGTTATAACCGAACCTGATCAGGCACGATTTTCCCGGTGCAGCAATAATATGAAAATCATAGCCTGTCTGTTCAAAAACCTCCATATCTTCAATCATGAAACCCAGCTTTTCTGCAATGTCACTGCCGGTGAAGTCTTCTGGCCCGGGAAAATTTTCAAAAACAAATACGTGATCGAGGAGATTGCCTTTTAATTCCGATTTTGATTGTATCTCTGCCAGGGGTAAATACTCATAGGGTTTAGATAATACCGCTTCTTTTTGTATGGTTTTTAACACCCGGGAAAAACGGCTTTTATTATTGGTTTTAATTCTCATGGGAATTGCATTTATAAATAGCCCTACCATATTTTCAATACCTTCTATTTGGGAGGAGCGCCCCGCTACTACCACTCCATAAACCACATCGTCAACATTATTGTATCGCTGTAACAGCAATCCCCATATGACTTGAAATACGATGTTTACTGTTGTTTGGTTTTGCCTGGCGATTTTTCTTAACCCGCTGGTTCGTTCATCATCAATAACCAGTTTGTGCTCCTTAAATTCATATTTGCTGTTTTTTTCTTTACAATAGGTCCCGGGTATTACGGCCTGTTCTTCATAATTCTCAAGATACTTACTCCAGTATTGCAATCCTTCGTCCTCATCCTGGTTCTCCAGCCATTGGATATACTTTTTGTAGGGTGTTACCGGTTTTAGATGAAGAGGTTCTCCCCTGGTTAAAGATATATATATTTGTATCAGCTCCTTGAAAATAATTCCCATACACCAACCATCCATTAAAATGTGATGATACGCCCATACCAGTTTATAGGAATCCTCCCCTGTCCTGATTAAAGATACTCTCATCAACATATCCCGGGTTAAATCAAATCCCCTGGATTTATCATCTTCTTTAAAGGTTTGAATATATTTTTCTTTTTCAACCTCGCTTAAACCGGATATATCTTTAAAATTCATTTTAAATCTTCGACTGGCTAAAACAAATTGCCTGGGGTGTGATAATTTCTCGAAGCGAAAAACTGTTCTTAAGATTATCATACCGCTCAATCAATTTAATAAAACACCTTTCAAACAGCCGGGGGTCTATCTTCCCCTTTACCGTAAGAGTGGTCTGCTCGAAATATGCCTTTGAATTTTTATCTTTTAACCAATAGAACAGCATCCCACTCTGCATGGGAGAAAGATTATATATGTCCTGTATCCTTCTTTTTTTAGCCATTGGATTTTCCTTTTTCTGTCATTTGTCAATCAATTTCACTCATTTCCGCCTCAAATTCTTCAAATTCTTCTATTTCTATGCTGTGGTCACCAAAATCACTGGGTGTTAATTCCTTTTCCTCCTTTTTACTGCAATGTTGAATAATATCAACCAGTTTTGACGTATATCCTGCCACCAGTTTTTCTATGGTGTCTCTGCTGAATTCATACCTGTTGTAGGAAAAAGAGAACGTTAATGTTCCCCCTTTTATCATACCGTTGATGTTGAGAGTAAACAGGTTGTCGATTTCCGGGCTTACAGCATCCCCTGCGGATGTCCCTGAGATACTAAAAATTCCTTGAGGATTACTTTCTCCCCGGCCAAATTGTCCTAAGTAATTGAAACTGATTTCAGGATGATGTTCAAACAACCATCCCTCTTTCTTATCTCGAGGGGTTAAATACTTGAGTATCCCATAACTGATACCTTTATTGGGGACCCTTCTCAAGGTTTCTTTTATAAACTTTATACTGAATGATAGATCATGGGAATTGCTCATTTCCAGCAATACAGGATACTGGGAGGTAAACCAACCCACTGTCCGGCTTATGTCCACATCTCCCACAATGCTTTCCCGTCCATGCCCTTCAAGATTTACCAGGACTTTCTCATTACCGCTCCACTCTTTTATTGCTAATCCCAATGCTGCCAGTAGGATATCATTGATTTCGGTATTGTAAGCCTGGTTCACTTCCTTAACCAATTTTTCCGTTTCTTCCGGGTTCAGACTCATGGTGACGATTTCACTGTATTTTCTTTTTCTCTTCTGTGCATCTATTTCATTATCCCGGGGCAATTTTTCTATTTTTTGATTTTCTATATTCTGCCAGTATGATAGATCTTTTAATATTCGTTTGCTGGCTGAACATTCAAATAACCGCCCAGACCAATACATAAAGGAGTCCGTCTTATCCTGGAATTTTATCTCTTCGCCTTTCTCAGCCTGTTTATAGCCAATTTCCAGGTCTTCCAGCAAGATCCACCATGAAATTCCATCTATTACTAAATGATGAATGACTATCAACAGGTAATCTCCTTTATCACTCTTAAAAAGTCCAAGTTTTACCAACCCGGATTCCAGGTGGATACTTCGTTGTATTTTATTGGCTTCCCTGACTATCTGACTTTCAATATCCGTTGTGTTATCCAATTGAAAAATCTCGATGTTAAATAATTTACCCTTGAATCCTCTATTGAACTGGGTAACCTGGTTCCCTGCTTCGTTAAATACAATTCTTAAGGCATCGTGATGCCGGACAATCGCAGTAAATACGTTTATTAAAATGTCTGTTACAAATCCTTTTTTCCTGTATAAAATCAACGAGTGATTGAAATGGTGACGATCTCTAAATCTATTTTCAAAAAACCATCTCTGAATGGGAGTTAATCTAACCTCTCCTTCCACTTCTCCCTGGTCTATTTTCCTGGCTATTTTACCGGTACGTTTGCTTAAGTCCTTTATTCGCGGGTTCAGCAGAAAATCCCTGATTTCAATCTTTAATCCATATTTCTGCAGCCTGGCCGCTATTTGTATTGCTTTTATAGAATCTCCACCGATCTCAAAGAAATTGTCATTGATTCCTATCCTCTCCAGGCCAAGTACTTCCGACCATATTTCCACCATTCTCTCTTCTACTTCGGTTCCAGGCGGCATATAATCGGCTCCTGGTTTTACTTCGGGCATGGGCAGACTTTTCCGATCCAGTTTACCTCCCGGCGCTAAGGGTATTTTCTCCAATTGCACGAAATAAGCGGGTATCATGGACGCCGGCAAATTGTTGGACAATCTATTTCTCAGTTCTGAAATTTCAATCTCCTTATCCGAGACAATATAAGCACATAGATAATTGTTATATTCGTCATCTGTTCTCTCTACGACTGCTGCCTTCTTTATATCTTCATCACTCAACAACTGATTCTCTATTTCACCAAGTTCTATTCTAATCCCCCGTATTTTAACCTGGTGATCCATTCTACCCAGGAATTCTATATTGCCGTCATTTAGCCACCTGGTGAGGTCCCCGGTCTTATAGAGCCGTTTCCCGGGACAAAAGGGATTGGGGATGAATTTTTCCATGGTTAACCCGGGACTGTTTAAGTATCCCCTGGCTAACCCTGCCCCTGATATACATAACTCTCCCGGAATCCCAACCGGTTGTAGACGATTACGCTTATCAAGAATATAAAGGTTTACATTATATAATGGCTTACCGATAGGTATCCTGGTTAAGCCGTCCCAATTTGCCAGCGAATACCAACTTCCATAAATCGTGGCTTCAGTAGGGCCATATATATTTTCTATTTTGCAATCGGTGGTGAATTGCCAGAACTTATGAATAATCCCTGATAGAATAGCTTCTCCTGCTAAAAATATATATTTCAAACTGGATAATTGGCGGATATTCACATTATCGATCGCCTCAATGAAAACATGGAACATGGAGGGGACAAAATTTATATGGGTAATACAGACCCTCTCAATACAATCCAATATCTCCCGGGGATCTTTCTCGCCATCCTTTCCCGGTATGACCAATTTCCCGCCGGTAAAGAACCACCCAAACAATTCACTCACCGATACATCAAATATGTAAGGGGTCCTTAACATGTAAGCGTCTGTTTCTCCAAAGGGATAATTTTCATTCAAAGCCAACAATACATTGACAACAGACCGATGTTCAATCATAACCCCCTTGGGTTTCCCGGTGGAGCCCGATGTATACAACACATAAGAGAAGTTTCCCGGTGTATTTACTTTGGCCAAATTATCCTGGTTACCGCTGTAAAAATAAGAACGTTCCAGGTCTATCACCTCAGCCACATCTTCTATCCTCCTGGCACAGCATTCTTGAGTAAGTAAAATGTTTACACTGCTGTCTTCCAGCATGTACTTTATTCTTTCATCCGGATATCCTGGTTCAATCGGCAGGTAGGCCCCCCCGGATTTCAGTATGCTTATAATTCCTATAAGCATTTCCAGGGAAAAGTCCACCATTATTGCGATTATGCCATCAGGTTTCACACCCCTGTTCCTCAGTTCTCCTGCCAGACGGTTGGTCCTATTATTTAATTCCAGGTAGGTAAGGTGAGTATCTCCAGCTGCCAGGGCTGCCCGGTGTGGGGTTTTTTCTACCTGTTGTTCAAATAATTCATGAACTGTCTGCTCCACCGGGTAATCCCTTTTATAACGATTAAAATCGTATAATACCTGTTTTTTACCTCTTTCACTGATTATTTCTATCTCTGATAACTTCTTTTCCAGGGTTTCCGGGAGACCGGATATAATCCTTAAAAAATAATCGATGAAGGTCTCTATGGCCACTTTTTTAAATAGTTTTATACAGTATTCAAAGGTACAAATCAGCTTATCTTCCTCTTCCACCACATTTAAACTCAGATCAAACTTCGATACCGGGTTGATGTATTCATAGGGCTCGGCGGTTAAAAAGAGACCTGATTCCAGGAATTGATCCTGCTGCGGCTGCCGATTTTGAGTTTGAAACGCAAACATGACATCAAACAGTGGATTTCGGCTGACATCCCTGTTTACCGCTGCTTTCTCCACCAGGTCTTCAAACTGGTATTCCTGGTTCTCAAAGGCATTTAAGATTCGTTCTTTCACTTCTTTTATGAATTCTTTAAGGGTCTTCTCTCCCCGGGGATAATTTCTCAGTGCAAGGGTGTTGATGAACAGGCCAATTATTGGTTCCAGGTCCGGATGCCTTCGGCCTGCGATTGGTGTCCCCACCACAATGTCTTCCTGTCCGCTTAGTTTTGCTAAAAGTACATTGAATAAGGCAAGCAGAACCATATATAAGGTGGCGTCTTCTTCCAATGCCAGGACCTTTAAAATCTTCGTACTATCTTTGTTTATTTCCACACTGATATGATTCCCCTCAAAACTTTGAACCACAGGACGTGTATAATCGATGGGCAAATTCAATACCGGTATTTCCCCGGAAAATTCATTTATCCAGAACTCCTCCTGCTTCTTTATGATATCCCTTTGTTTTCCGCTGTTCTGCCATTCAGAGAAGTCTTTATACTGAATTTTTAAGGGAAGCAGCCGTTTCCCTTCGTACAGTTGAATAAACTCTTTTACAAATATCTCCTGTGAGGCACCATCCGTTATGATATGATGCATATCCACCATCAAAATATATTTATTCATTTCGATTTTTATTAGCCCCACTCGAAGCAGCGGCGCCTTGCTTAGATCAAATGATTTTACAAAACCCTTTACCAGTTCCCTGGCTCCCGTTTCATCTGCTTCATAATACTGGACTTCAAAATCAACTTCCTGGTGTATTTTCTGTACCGGCTCTTCTTCTATCATTTCAAATGATGTTCTTAAGCTTTCGTGTCTTTGTATAAGATTTCTAAAGGCATTTTCGAATCTTTTCCCGTCAATTTCCGTCGCCAGGATTACTATCTGGGGTATATTATATCCGCTGCTGTCTTTTTCTATTTGCTGCAGCACGTATAATCTTCTTTGTGCAGAGGACAGGGCATAGTATTCTTTTGGCTTTGCCGGTTCTATCGCTGTGTACACCTCCTTTTTCATACCCTGGATATATTCCGCCAATTCTCTTATACTCGGCTTTCCAAACATCTCCTTCAGGGGGACCACGGCATTAAGTTCCTTTTGAATCTTAGAGAGGACAATCGTGGCTCTTAATGAATGACCGCCTAGTGCAAAAAACGAATCATTTATGCCAATGATATCCTTTTCTATTCCCAGTACTTTGGCCCATATTTCAACCAACTTCTCTTCTAACTCATTGGTGGGCGCGATATAATTCTCACCGGAGGTTATCTCAGGTATGGGTAATGCTTTCCGGTTTAATTTGCCGTTCGGGGTTAAGGGTACACTGCTTATTTGCATAAAATGCGTCGGTATCATGTAATCCGGCAGGGCAGCAGATAAAAATTCTTTCAATGGGACCGGCTCAAATGGCTCATCTGAAACAACGTAAGCACAAAGAAACTTATTTCCTTCTTTGTCTTCCGGTGTGGTTACCACCGCTTCTTTTATTTTATCATGGTTTACCAGTTGATTCTCTATCTCCTTCAGTTCGATACGGAAGCCCCTGACTTTCACCTGGTGGTCTTTCCTGCCCAGGAATTCGATATTCCCATCCAACAGCCATCTTCCTATATCCCCTGTCCTATAAAGCTTTCCTGTGGGGCTGTGGGGATTTCTTACAAAGTATTCCGCTGCCAGGCCCGGATTATTTAAATATCCCCTGGAAACCCCTGCTCCTGATATGGATATTTCACCCGTAACACCAACGGGAACTAGTTTAAGAGAGTTATCAAGGATATAGATAGAAGTATTAGAAATGGGTTTTCCGATGACTGCCGTATCGGGAGGCTCTATATCAATATTGGCTGTCGCTGTAACCGTGGCCTCTGTGGGACCATATTCAATAATATGCAGTAAACCCGGATTTCTCTCTTTACTCTTTTTAATGAGATTTGCCCCGGCCTTTTCCCCGGCTAACACCACAAATCGCAGGCTCTTAATGTCGTCTTTCTCCACACTGTTGAGCAATTCTTCATATATCCCGGGAACAAGGCTTGTATTGGAGACTTTCCTGTCTTTTATTATTCCCCTGACATACTCAAAATTCAGCTTGTCTTCATCGGGGATCATTATAATTCTTCCACCTGAAAAAAGACTGGAATAAAAATTAGAACCAAAACCGTCAAAGGCAGGTGAGAGCAACTGAAGGGTTACATCCTTCTCGTTGTAGTTATAGGCCGCAAGCCGCCAACAAGTATAGTTGATTATACCTTTATGCTCGATAACAGCCGCTTTGGGCCATCCGGTGGAGCCCGATGTGTACACAACATACGCAGCATCCGAACCTCTCGTTACCATCTCAAGGTTCGAAGCACTGTATAAAGACATACCTATATCATCCATACAAATGACAGATAACGGGTTTTTTATTTCCAGGATTCTATGAGCCAGTGATTTTGCGGTTAACACCGTTTGAACATCACTATCATCAAACATATATTTTATTCTCTGTCGGGGCGTTTGCGGTTCTATGGGCAGGTAAATATAACCCGCTTTCAATACTGCCAAAATCCCTATAACCAGTTCTAGCGAACTTTCCTGTATTATACCCACAATCTGCTGTTGACCTACATATCTTTCTTTTAATATACGTGCCAATTGATTTGAACACGCATTCAATTCCCGGTAGGTTAATTGCTCATCTTCAAATTCAACTGCAATATTATCGGCTGTTTTGGCTGCTTGCTTTTCAAATAGTTCCTGTATGGTTCTATCTCGAGGATAAGAGGTTTCCGCACCGTTAAAGTCATACAGCAATTTTTGCTTCTCCTCTTCCCGTATGAGTTCCATCTCTGTTAATTGAACCCTGGTATTGGACAGCACCCATTTAAGAATATGGGTATAGATCTCATATATCCTCCCAATGGTACTCTCTTTAAACAATTTTGCATTGTATATAATTTTGCCTTCCACCCATTTTTCAGACCTCACCAGTGACAACGTAATATCATTGGCAGCAGAATCAATAATAGCGTTCATTGCCTCCTTTTCATGAATATTTTCCAGGAGCATCAGGATATTAACAAATGCGTGACTATCACTTCCTAATATCTCGAAAACCTTCCTCATCGGATAATGCTGATTTTTATACCCTGCGGATACGGTTTCCTTTACTGTCATCAATACATCCAAAAACCTCATCTCCGTATCCAGTAAATCCCTGGATAGAATATACTCATTGTAATAATAATCAGCCTGCGAATAAATTGGCAGAGCAACAATAATATCATTTTGACCGGTATACTTCAAAAGCAGTATCTTAAACGCAGTTAAAAGAAAAACATAAAGCGATAAATCGTTATTCTTGCTAATACGCACCATTTCATTTGACAATTCACCATCAAAAACAACCGTGTAACTCCTTTTCTGAGATTCCTGGGTCCTGGGGAAATCAATGGGCAATTCTACAGCACTTATTTCTCCTGCTAATTTGTTCACCCAATAGTTTTTTTCATCTTCAAATTTTTCCATTAATAAAGCAACTTTTTCACTCATTTCCCATCTCCTTAAATATCAAAATCAATATCTATGCTTTCATCTTTTGCTTTATCCCCGGTTCTAGAATTTATATAGTGTATCATGGCTTCTGACATTCTATCTTTCCGCATCAATTCCTCTCTTTCAAAATCCAGGTACAGTTGGGGAGTTGGCGCTGGCATAAGAACCTGGTCCTGTGACGCAATTCTTTCGTATTCATAACTAATTAATTGAATCATCACGTCATCCAGTATGTTGTTCTTACTGAAGGTAGACAGCAATATTTTTTTTATCTCATCCTGTGGGAACGTATTATCATCATTTATATCAATTTGGGCTTCCTTTAAAAGTGAGACAATAATATGGGGACTCCCCGTTTTTGCCAGGATATAAGAGATCGATTTCCTGTATGAAAAAAACAGGTGGTTTAATAGTCTTACTTTTTTATGTATTTCAGCATCTTCTTCAGTAGAGATATTTTCGGGCTTGAAAACGATCATATCGGCCGGCTGCCCTTTTTTTCGTATATAAATATCCTTCACATACTTTACATAATCCCTGAAATTGCAGACCTTTATATCAATTCCATACTTCTCCGGATACAAAAAAAATAATGAACCGGGGTCTGTTGAAAAATTAGAATATTCGATCTCCACCAGGTGCGGATATTTAAGAATTAGTGTCAGAACATAGCTAATGGTATCAAGAATTGTTTTCTCTGTATCACCTGCAAGATAATAACCAAAATAGAGTTGAACTTTTATATTTTGTTTTGAACTGATATAATCCAGGCATTTCTCCAGTTCCTCATTCGAATAATATAACCGTGGGTCTTTGTTTTTCTTGCGGAGAGCGAGATCAGAGGTTTCCGGTGATATTTCAATAATTACTTCATTACAGGCATCTGACAACGCGTCGATAAAAGATGGGCAGGGAAGCCCCCAACTTCCATATACAAAATTGATGGAAAGCTTTTCTTCACTAATCCGTTTAAAAAGTTGCAAATACCACTCATCACTTACTTCAGATTCCATACAGGCGAAGAAGGTCTCAAATCCAAAGGAAATTGCTTTCTTTATCGTACCAATTACAGACGCAGCGGACCTGAAAATTGTTTCCCTGCGATTGTTTATTCGATCCTGGGCGACACAATTTCCTCCACAGAATGTGCATGCATATGGACACCCTCTTCCCACTTCCAAAAAAAAGAGAGGGGAAGTATTGATGGGACTAAACCTGGTCCAAAAGGAGGAAGCCGCTTTATATGCCAACCAATTCCTTAATAAGTCAACTGAGGCAAAGTCAATATTTTCCAATTCCTCAGTTGAAGGCACATAGGATACTGCATTTTGCCTGATGTTGTTTCTATGGTCTCGCCAGACCAGGTTTTGCACCTTGTTAAAGGCCCCTTTTCCTTCCCGCACCGCCATGCACAGCTCGACAATAGGAATTTCACTATCTCCTTTTATAATTACATCAACGTCAGGATAGTCTGAAATTATTTCATCAGCAAATAAACTGGCACTAAACCCACCCAAAAAAACAAATATTTCCGGCCTGATTTTCTTTATAAGCTTTATGGTATCCAATACGACAACACCCTGATTTATCCATTGAAGATCAAATCCCACAGCATCTAACCTGGAAAAATCCAGGATTTCTTCAATCGTCTGCTTATTCTCAATATCCAGGTGAATAATTTCAGCATCAACACCATGCTTTACTAAAATATCCGCCAGGGAAAACAAACCCATAGGCAGGAAAAAGGTATTCTTTTGCGCCGTATCCATAGGATTGGCTATATTCATATTACCGCAGTGAACCAGTTTTACACAAAGTTGACCTGTATCATTCATTTGTTCTTATAATCTCCTCATGTTCTATTTTCATCCTATAAATCAAATCCAATATCCATTTTCTCTTCAGATAAATTGTCAACTTTTGCAGGATTTATCGCGGCAATCATTTCTTTGAACCTGTCATAATCGTTATAAAATTGAACGGCCAATTGGATCACCTCATTTGCTTTTTCATGATCAATACACTTTTGGGCAAAACTCTCACAGTAATTGCAGCCGGAACAATCATTTTTACAAAAATTTTCGTTTTCATAATACGGTTTTATAAATCCATCTAACTTTTTATTATCAATAGATACCCTGAAACTGGTGGTTGGATCAAAGAGATCCAACAACTCCATTAAGTCTCCATCATAAGATTCTTTGGCATAACATTCAACGGCTCTAACCGGGTCTCCTTTTAATACGGTATGCCTTCCCTGTAATTTAAAATGGCATATGCCAATATTACTATAATAGTTGATATCTTCCGGTCTAACCCAATTGAGTTTCAATAAATTACCGGTATTCTCATATCTTTTCAATACGCACCGATGCGGATAATATTCAATGCTGGCCTGACTTGAAACCTCGATTGAATCGCCTGAAATCTGGTTGTAATGGAACATACGGTATATGCAATCTTTAAAACATATGGGGTTTACAATGATCTCCACATAATCTCCAAAAACATTTTTTATTCTTTCCAGGACTTTAAAGTTCCTGTTCATAGATTCGTCCACCACCATTCGCGCTGCGCCCATTTTCTTGAAGCTCATGGCTTTATTGGCATTTGTTATCTGGCAAATTACAGAGGCTTTAATTTTAAAATTGTAGTTTGTGGATTTAATCAACTCGATTAAGGAGGGTAAAGCAACGGTAAGAGAATCTACGCCTATCTCATAAAGCCTTTTTAAAAAGGTTTTGATTTTCAAAATCCCGTTCTCAGTAAATTCCTTGTTTTGCATGTAGGATGAGTTGATAGTATAATTAAAATCTATATTCTTCTGCTTTGAGTAGGCTATATAATTTTCCAGTTCGTACCAATCCACTTCGGGCAATTGCTCCACCGACCGCCCCGATTCAAACCCGTTTCTTACGGTTATATTCCCATAACTTTCAATCACCCTGGAATCGTCGTAGGTATTATTGAGTATTTCATATCGATCGATAGTCTCTGTCTTAAAATCCGCGGGTACACTGAAGTATTTCATATCAAGTACCTCCTAGTAAATATCAAATTCAATCGAAATACCTTCTTCATCTTTTCTAATGCTGGAAAGCATCTCTTTGGTTTCGCTTTCGGAAATGATCGTTATCTCCCGGGCTCCTTTTGAACCGGCTGAGATTGAATTCAAGCGATTATGGCCTGTCTCCTGGTATTCACGTTCGATCAAGTCGAATATGTCGCTGTCCGCTTCCAGGTTTTCATTACAAATATTGAATAAAACCGTCTTAATCACCTCCGGTGTAATCTCACGCTTTCCTACCATTAAAAAGTCATTCCTTTTAAGATAAGCGGATATGATCGTTGGTTTCCCGGTTTCGTTCAGCAATCGCAGCAGGGAACGCGGAAACGAGAACAATCGCTTAAATACGTTTATTTTATAAACCAGGTGGGCTGCTTCTCCATCGGTCATGGTGATTGGTTTCGATAATAGTGGAAGGGAGGTGGTTGTGGTTTCAGGCCCGTCATTCTTATTTAATGCGCTGATATAATCACTAAAATCGCCAACGGCAATATCAACGTCATACCTGTGGGGATTTAAGAATAACAAAGACCCGGGGTCTGTACACAGCTGCATGTAAATGATTTCTGTAAAATGTGAATAGTTGAGATAAAGCGCTGTTATATAATCCATTGTCGCAAAAATCGTCTTTTCGGTTTCATAGGGCAGGAAATAAACAAAATAAAGCTGGACTTTCAAATTATTTTTAGCAGCGATATAATCCAGGCACTCCTCCAACCGGGCATTGGTATAAAACAACCGTGGGTCTTTGTTTTTCTTTCGCAAATCAAGATCCGCACTGTCTGGCGATATGGTAATCACGGCATGCTCACACCCAGCCGATATGGCATTTATTAACGACGGGGAAGGGAGACCCCAACTTTCATAACCAAAACTAATCTTGAACTTTCTTTCTTCCAGGGTCCTGAACAAGTTAATGTACCACTGGTCGCTGCCATCAAAATTAAAGGAAGTTAAAAAACATCGATATCCATAAGAGACAGCTTTTTCTATCGTGGAAATTACCGAATCGACGGAACGTACCACCTGATTTTTTCGGTTATTAATGCATATTTGCGCCCGGGCACTCCCACCGCAAAAGGAACAATTATAACTACATCCGCGGCCAATCTCCAAAAAAAAGAGAGGAAACGAATCAATGGGCTCAAATTTTGTCCAATAGCGGCAAATTTCTCTATAATATTCCCAATTTCTTAACAGCGGGAGGTCGGCAAAATCCAATTGCGATAGTTCTGCTTCCGTGCCGATATATGAGAATTCATTAAATATAATCGTTCCCGGGGCTTCTTTCCAGACCAGGTTGGGCACATGTTTCAACGAAATATGATCGCCCCCGGCGTTTATGGGATCCTGCTTTTTTTCATTTAAAATACGGCAAAGCTCAACGATGGGAATTTCTCCATCCCCTCTTATAACGGCATCAACTTGAGAATAATTCTCTAAGATTTCCCTGGAAAAAAAACTGGCACTGAAGCCCCCCAGGAAAATAAAGACGCCGGGTTTGATCTTCTTTATCAGTGCCCCGGCATCTAAAACGGCTTGACTTTGCTCTATCCAATGGCAGTCAAAGCCCACTGCATCCAATGTATTAACGTCCAGGATTTCTTCTATCCCTGTCCCCGGTTCAAGATCGAAATGAATAATTTCAACATCAAATCCCTTCTGCTTTAACATATTGGCCAGGGGAAAAAGTCCCATGGGTATAAAAAAGAGGTTTTCCCGGTTCTTATTTTGCCCGTTGGTAATATTTCGATTGCCGCAGTGAATCAGCTTTACATAAAATTTGTTATCGGGGTTCACGATTCATCTCCACTAAATTTGTAAAGGCGGAGCGCTTTTCAATCACAAGTCAAAATCAATGACTAAATCATTCTCCTGCTCCCGGGTGCCACTGGTGCCAATGACATTTTCACCCTCCGATTCAAAACCGGGGGAACCAGCTAAAGACCGGTGGAACTGCATCATAACGTCAGGGCTGACCTCTTTTGCTGAAGGAGCCAATAATTTTTCTTTTATACCATTATTAAAACTCTTAAAAAGATCTTTAACTTGCGCCAACGTTATTCCCCTGGCCAATAAGTGAAAAAGATTGCCGTAATCACCGTCATAAAAGGGAAGCCAAACAGATTTTTTAACCGATAAAAATAATTCTTCTATCAAGTCACACGTTCTTGCGGAATTCATGGTGGCATGACTCCACACCACACCTTCCCCTTTAATTTTATACTTATCTTTTTGCTTATATATTGGCGAAATAGGGTCACAATACCAGGGCTGCGTTCGGTAAAAGTCAAGTCCACTTTCTTCTATCAATTGAATCGTATCTTTTACCGTTTCATCAGTCTCCCCGGGAAACCCGATTATAAAACTACCGAACGTAATGATTTCATATTCCTTTAGCAACTCAATCCCTTTAAGGTATTTTTCAACGGCGGCAACTTTGTTCATGTTTTTAAGAATTTGATCATTTCCCGATTCAATTCCCAGGAAAACGCCTTCACAGCCGCTCTCTTTCATTAATTCAACCATCTCCCTGTCTGCAAATTGGCATCTGAAGAATGAGTGCCAATTAAAGTTATATTTGTTTTTTATAAACATCCTGAGCGTATTTTTAAATCTATCCACCGGAACGTTAAAGGTATCATCAATAAAATTCACTTTCTTTACCGATTTTATTTTAGCCAGGGTATTTAATTCTTTTTCCACGGCTTCCACATCGGCTGTCTGATATTTGCCGGCGTGAGCCGGATAGGCGCAAAAAGCACAGGAGAAGGGGCAGGATATTGATGTCCGCAGGAGTGCATATTCACCCACTCGATGACCAAACAGACTCCAATCTACCATATTTTGGGATATTTTATTGTCTTCTCTCTCAACCGGGGTTGCTGCATATCCCCGGGGGAGTTTATAATAAATATTGTTTATCCCCGTTGGATTCACATGACTTTTCAGAGAATCGATGATTTTGACCAGTGCGGCTTCACCTTGGGCACTATTCACATAAAAATCCGCCCCCAGCGAATTAAACAAATACATCAGGTTTTCGGGTTCTTTCGTACGTACCTGGTTGGAAACAAACGGGCCGCCGATTATGATTTTGGCATCATTATTATACTTTCGGACAAAATCCATAATTTCAAGAATGGGAAGACTGGAAAAATAAAAAGTGGTTGTTATTGCAATGGCCAGGATATTTTTTCCTGTCAACATTTCTATCAATATTTCTTTCTCATCTTGAAAGGCATTCACATATTCGAAAGTATACCCCCTTCGGCTTAAATAAGTACCAAGATAGGCAATCGCTGCACTAAAAGTTTCACTTATACTTAGATTTTTAAGGGGACGTTTTGAATCGTTACCACTGCCGCCGATTAAATTAAACATTCCCGCAAACGTGAAAGGTTGGTTGTTATAAGTTAGAAAGCTCAAATTCAAATCGCGGTAAGCACTGGAATTGGTTCCGGTGCTGCGAATCGCTTTCTCATATTCCGGGAAACTCATTTCATTGTAACCGATAAATAGGCAATCGATATTTTCTTTCATTTTAATATTCTTCTCTTCCTTTTAGCCAGGATTTAAAAATTTTAAGGGCAATCATTTGGTTAAGTTCTAAATATCAAAATCAACGTTTACCTCTTTGCTTTTTTCCCGAATTATCGAAACAATTTTTTCCGTTTCTTCTTTTGAGTGGACTTCTATTTCTTCCAGTTTTTTGCCAGGAGTTTCCAAAACAGCGAAGGCAATGGCCTTAAAATATTTGATATAGCTATGAATTGTTTCTTCCTTAAAGAGTTTGGTAGAGTATTCCACCGTGATAAGTAAATTGTCGCCGGTATCCACCCCATTGAATATCATGTCGCCTTTGGCAATCTTATTTTCATAATCATAGGGTTTCAGTACAAATCCGGTTTGCTGCGAAAGCGCTCTATTTTCTATCACTCCGATATTGTCTTGTAAACTGAGCCCTATATCCAGCAATGTGTTTCGGCTGGGGTCCCGTTTTGACACGACTTTTTTCACCAGTTCACAAAATGGATAATCCTGGTTTTCAAAAGCCTCCAGCATTTTTTCTTTTACTTCCCTTAAAAAATCATTAAATTTTTTCTCGCCGGAAGGATGGCTCCTGTGGGCAAGAGTATTTAAAAATAGACCAATTACCTGCTGGAGGCCCGGGGGGCGGCGACCTGCAATCACAACTCCCACCAGGATATCCCCGCTTCCACTTAATTTCCAGAGCAGTACGTTGTATAGGGCAGCCAACAGCATATACAAGGTTACCCCCTCTTCCAGTGCCAGGGATTTTAATCGTTGGGTTATCTCTTTACCTATTTCAAACCGGATATGGTTACCCTCAATGCTTTTTAATTCGGGCCTTTCATAGTCTGTAGGCAAATTCAATTGGGGAACCTCGGTTTTAAACTCGTTTAGCCAATACTCTTCTTGCCGCCTCATTTCTTCTGTTTGCAGTCGGCAGTTTTGCCACTGGCAGAAATCTTTATACTGTAATGTTAATCCCGGTAACTCTTTACCCTCGCACAGGGCAATAAAATCATCCATCAATATACTGTAAGAAGAAAAGTCGAGGATGATATGATGGATGTCCATTATTAGTATATATTCGGCTTCCCTGGTTTTGAATAAGCCAACCCGAAGCAGCGGAGTTCTACCCAGATCAAAAGGCTTGATAAATCCTTTTATAATTTTTTCTTCTCTAACCGTTGGCTCCCGGTTCCCGGCCTCCTTTACCAGGTCCTTATACTCCAGGCAAAACTCGACTTCATCGTGTATTCTCTGGAATGGAATCTCATCGATTATTTCAAACGATGTTCTCAACATTTCATGCCTCTGTATCAATTTCCCAAATGTCTTCTCTATTTTGTCCTTATCCACCTGGCCTTCCAGGATTCCCACCTGCGGCATATTATACGCGGTACTTGTTACATCGACCTGCTGGAGAAAATATAATCGTTCTTGTGCAGAGGATAAATAATAATATTCTTTCTTCTCCACCGGTTCCAGCGGTGTGTATTTTTCCATATCCTTTCTACTTATATATTCTGCCAGTCCCCTTATAGTAGGTATTTCCAGCATCTCAGCCAATTCAATTTTTGCGGCAAATTCTTTATGTACTTTAGCGGCCATTATCGTTGCCTTTAACGAATGACCCCCCAACGCGAAGAAGTTGGTGTCTATCCCTATTTTGGCTTTTTCTACCTCGAGTACTTCGGACCATATCTCGAGCAATTTTTCCTCTAAACGATTCCTGGGGACCACCACCACCCTGTCTTCACCACCCAATTGAGGTAATGGCAGTGCCTTCCTGTCCACCTTTCCATTGGGAGTTACAGGTATCCTGTCTAACGATACAAAATACGAGGGAATCATATAACCGGGCAATTGGCGGGATAAGTACTCTCTCAAGTCGGTTCCAGTCAGTTCCTTATTAGAAACAAAATAGGCACAAAGATATCTATCTTTGGCACCGGTTTCAAACCCTTCGCCGGCGATGACAACAGCCTCCTTTATCTCATCATGGCTCAATAAATGGTTTTCTATCTCACCCAGCTCTATCCTGAACCCCCTAATTTTTGTCTGACTATCGATTCTTCCTAAAAATTCTATATTCCCATCATGAAGCCACCTGGCCAGGTCCCCGGTTCGATACAGACGCCCTCCCTCAATAAAGGGGTTGGCCACAAATTTTTCCATTGTCAACGTTTCTTTTCTTAAATAACCCCTGGCAAGACTGGCACCGCTGATACATAATTCCCCCGGAACTCCCAGGGGCTGCAATTTAAGGTGCTTATCCAGGATATATACCTGGTTATTGTATATGGGTTTACCTATGGGGATATTATTGTATTTTTCATCAACCACGAAACTGGTGGTCACCACTGTATTCTCTGTAGGTCCATAGTTATTAACCAGGCAATAATCCCGTTTTACATAATCCTTTAATTTATCTCCACCGGTTAATAATGCCCTTAATGACTGATTGTCAAGTTTCATAAATTGTTCGGCGATCTGGGTGGGTAAAAAAGCGATGGTTATTTTATTGGTTTCAAAATAATCATTCAGCCGGATCAGGTCTAATTTTATTTTATCATCTATAATGTATAAACTTGCCCCGGTAATTAGATAGGGAAAAATTTCCCATGCGGAGGCGTCAAATCCGAATCCTGCATACTTTGCGGCTCTATCCGCCGATGTTACCGAATAATAGGCATTATGCCAATGGCACAGGTTATTTAAGGATTTGTGTTCCACCATCACCCCTTTGGATTGGCCCGTGGAACCGGAGGTATATACAACATAAGCCAGATCCCGGGGTTCATTAACATGTCCCGGGTTCTCACCGGGTTCCAGGGCCGTCATTTCCGCCAGTTCATCCAGGATAATGATTTGCCGGGAAAACTTTTCCTGTGAATCCGATTTATTGGGGACAAAGGCAATCCCGGCAATTTCATTTAAAACCGCTTCTCCTGGTATTCGTTTGCCATTTTCAATGATTTTCTCGACTATTTCACAGGTAGTCATTTCTCCTTCTCCCAGTACCACCAGGTCAATATTCCTGTCCTGCAATACCGTGGAGTAAAGACTGGTTGCATAAGGTCCACCTGCAATAATAGGAATGTCCGTTGTCCACTGCCGGATCATTTCAACGGTCTTATGGAAAAAATCTTTATAAAACGTCAGCGAACGAATTCCCATGATATCGGGTTTGAACTCCTCCAGGAGTTTTTTTAACTCTTCATAATTGTCAAAATTAATTCTCGATTTGGCGATCTCAATTTTGACTTTGTTACCAAACCGTTGATTCAAGCAGGTCGCCAGGTACATCAGCCCAAGGGGCTGCTCAACCACATCGTAAAGTATATGACTCTCAGCACTAAAAAACTGCGATAAATCCAGTAACAAAATTCTCAACGCATCCGCCGACGATTCCTTCGTGGGATAATATTTTTTTATTTTCCTGTTAAAATCGGTAACCGTTACGGATTTCTCATCCAGGAACTTCTGCCCCTCTAACTCATCCTTTGATATCCCGGCAAATTTCGATAAGTCATCAAAGCTTTCAATATCAACGGGCAAGAAACTATTGTATTTTTGTACCACCTCATCTTCGGTCATAATTTTCATTTGATAAGGTAATACGTGTAATAATCGTTCTTTTGCAAGGAAATAGTTATTAAAAAAATCAGCCTGATATTGCAGGGTAAAGCTCTTATCAAAGGGCAGCGTTTCCGGCAATTCATGCCAGGCCAATTCTTGCGACTGCCGGATCGCTTCCGCAGAGACTCCATTTTCAATTGCCAGTTTTTCCATATCGGTATTGGGGTAAATTTTCAAAATATGAACATAAGGGAAATGCAGCCATTTCAAGCTCTTGATGAAATCCAGGGTCATCATTGCTTCTTCTTCGGTTTCGGTGGGGAACCCATGCATGGTCTGAAGCTCTAAAAATACATTGGGATATTTTTCGCAAATATACTCAAGGTTTCTATGGAGTTTGTCCAGGTTCAGATTCTTTTTAATCAATTTCTGCAATCTTGGTGAACCGGTCTCCAATGCCAGTGGAAATCCCCTGGTCCCGGCTTCAATCATCAAATCAATATAGTTTTCGCTCAATAAATCGCCGCGCAGACCGGCAGGGAAAAAAAGCTGCATCTCTATTCCATTATCGATAATCAATTTAAAAAATCGCGAACTATTTTCAATATCCAGGTTAAAAATATCATCAATCATTGCGAATCGCTTGACTCCCAGCTTATAATAAAATTCCAGTTCTGCAAAGATATTTTCTGCTGAACGAAATACATGTCTTTTGGGCCAGATTTTGTGACAGTAAGCACAAAGATAGGGGCAGCCCCGTGTCCCTTGAATTGAAATACTGCTCTTAACCGGTGCTACACTGATATATTGACTATACCGGTCAAAATCGATCATTGACCGATCAACCATGGGTAAACCATCCAGGTCAAGAATCTGGGGCCTGGGGGCCGTTCGCGTGGGCTGCACACCGGTTAATTGAAGCCCCTGTAAACTCGTAAAAGAATGGTTTTTAAGAATACTGCTTTTGGTTAATAAAATCGACGCCTGACAATCGTTAAGCATGGAAACAACCCGATTTTTCGGGTTCTCCTCGTCTATGGGCAGGTAAGTACCCCCTGCTTTTAATATGCTGAGTATTCCAACGATCATCTCAAGCGAATGCTCTACAATTATCGGTACGATATGACCCGGTTTTACTCCTTTCTTTCTTAATATTCTCGCCAACTTATTGGCCCTTTCATTCAAATCCCGATAGGTCAGTTCTTCTCCTTCAAACACCACCGCTGTTTTACCCGGTGTCTTTTCCACCTGTTCCGCGAATAGCTCATGAATGGTCTTGTGGGCAGGATATTCCCTTTTGGTGTCGTTAAATTCATAAAGAAGTTTTTGTTTTTCATCTTCCGAAAGTAAATCGATTTCAGACACCCGCATATCTACATTAAATAGGACTTCCTGGAAAAGATTTTTAATATGTTCGCTAATCCCTTCTATGGTTATTTTCCTATAAAGTAAAGAATTAAATTCCACTATTCCTTCAATCGATTCATCGCTCCTCAAAAAAGAGAAGATCATATTGGTATTTATATGCCGGATATAGTTTCTATCATGAATATTTTCCAGTAAAACCACAATATCAAATAAAGGGAAATCGGCATTCTCAGAAACCGGTATTTTCAACTCCTCTATTAATATTTCAATGGGATAGCTGTAGTTATCCGCTGCTTCAAGGACGGTTTGTTTTACAAGTAAAAGCAGCTCCTTAAAGGTTATATTCTCATCAAACTGGTTTCTTAATACCAGGACCGTATTGACAAACTCCCTTGCGATCTCCTGCTTATAAATGGGAGCTCCCACAATGATATCGGTACTGCCAGTATATTTGTTAAGTACCGAAATTAACCCGGCCATCAGGACAATATTTAATGCATGATCGCTTCCACTGCTTAAGCTCATTAGCCTTGAACAAATATCCGGGGAAAATTTAAATCTCACAACCTCCGGCCGGCGTTCATTTTTCCCTGTCTTCGGGAAATCGCTGAGAAAACAACTCTTTACCAGTTCTCCTGACAGTTTACTTAACCAGTAATTTTTCTCTTTGATATGTTGATGAGCTGCAATAACAAGTTCTTCCATATCGGTTTTATTTCTCATTTCTTACTCCAATTATGTTGTGATTTAGAAAATCAGAATTTAAAATCTATAGTGGGAATATCTAACTTTTGCTCAAATAACTCATGAGAGATTTTGATGTCCTTCAATTGAATATGTCTATTTTTTATCACAGTGGACACCATTTCTTTAAAATATTTTATAAATCCCTTTATTGTGCTCTTTTTGAACAGCCTGGTGCTGTATTCAAAAAGTAATGACAGTTTTCCTTCTTTTTCCAATGCGGCTAATGACAGATCAAACTTTGATGTTTTATTTTCAATCTCATAGGGTTTCAGCGTTAACCCGGGTATTTGAAGTCCAGGGAATTCAAGGTTTTGTAATCCAAAAGCGGCATTATATAGGGGAAAGCGGCCCATATCTTTTTTAAATTCCAATACATCGATTATATCTTCGCAGGGATAATCCTGGTTCTCAAAAGCCTTCAATACCCTTTCTTTCACTTCCTTTAAAAACCCGATAAATGTCTTCTCCCCACCTGGATAGTTTCTAAGTGCAAGTGTATTGACAAACATCCCGATAATCATTTTCAAATCCACATGCTTACGCCCGGCTATAACTGTACCCACCACAATATCCTCCTGGCCACTCAACTTTGATAACAATATCGTGTATATGGTCAGCAGGACAATAAACAACGTGGCCTTTTCCTCCAATGCCAGGTTTTTTAATGCCCCTGTCTCCAGGGGACCTATCTCAAAGTCCAGGGTGCTGCCCTCAAAACTTCGGACTGCAGGCCTCGGATAATCTGTAGGTAAATTTAAAACCGGTATTTCCCCTTCAAATTCCTTCCTCCAATACTCTCCTTGTTTTTTGATTGATTGTTTTTGTTTTTCCCTGCTTTGCCACTCCGTGTATTCTTTGTAATGGACGCTTAACGGCGGTAACTCTTTTCCCTCATACAAGGCCATAAAATCCTTCACAAACACCTCTATCGAGGCCCCGTCGGTGACTATATGATGCATGTTTACTACCATTACATGTTTTCTTTCTTCTACTTTTATCAACGCAGCATTCAACAGCGGCGCCCGTTCCAGGGCAAAGGGTTTGACAAAATCCTGTATGACCCGTTCCAACCGGAGAGGTGACGCTTCATCATATTCAATTTTAAATTCTACTTCATCATGGATCGCCTGGAGCGGTTCCTCATCTATAATTCCAAAACTGGTCCTGAGGCTTTCATGTCTCTTTATCAACTTAGCGAAGGTTTCCTCCAGTTTTTCCCTATCCAGCTCTCCTGCCAATGTAAAAACGATAGGCAGGTTGTAGGTTATACTTTTTTTATTTAGCTGCTGCGTGACATATATGCTCTTCTGCGCAGACGATTGGGGATAGTATTCTTTCTTTTCCACCGGTTTTATAGAAGTATATTCGTCTCTGGTCAATTCGTTGATGTATTTTGACAATTCCCGGATAGTGGGTTTTTTAAATAGTTCGGTCAGGGGCATCTTGAGGTTAAGGGTTTTATGTACCAACGATACCACGACGGCGGCCTTTAATGAGTCTCCCCCCAACCCAAAAAAATTAGCATCGATACCTATCATGCCCTTTTCCAGGCGAAGTACGTCCCTCCAGATTTCAGCCAATTTCTCTTCTACTTCATTTCGCGGTGCTGTATCGTCTCCACCTGTTTCCGGTACCGGCAGCGCCTTCCGATCTATTTTCCCATTGGGTGTCAGGGGAATATGGTCCACCTCCATAAAATAAGCCGGTATCATGGAAGCAGGCAAGGTTTTAGAGAGGGTATCCCGCAATCGAGATAGATCCATTTCACTTTTTTTTCCCGTTACGATGTATGCACAAAGACGCGTATCGTCCCCACAGCCAAAGGGAATAACAACGGCTTCTTTTACTCCATTACATTTTAACAAGTGATTTTCAACTTCACCGGGCTCTATCCTGAAACCCCTTACCTTTACCTGCTGATCGACCCTGCCAAGAAACTCGATATTCCCGTCCGGCAGCCATTTTGCCAGGTCCCCTGTCCAGTACAGTCGTTCTCCAGCGGCAAAGGAGCTGGCGGTAAATTTCTCCCCTGTTAATTCCATTTGATTTAAATAACCCCTTGCTGTACTGGCTCCTGATACACATAATTCCCCGGGAATCCCTGGCGGTTGAAGTTTACCGTTATTGTTTAAAATATAGATCTGAGTATTAAATATCGGTTTACCAATGGGGATATTAGCGAAATACCCAGTTACAACAAAACTGGTGCTTACCACGGTATTTTCAGTGGGCCCATAGTTATTTACCAACCGGTAACCTTTTTTTGTCCAACTATTTAATTTATCTCCCCCTGTCAACAAAATCCTTAAAGAATGGCTGTCAGACTGCATAAATTGTTCGCATATGTGGGTGGGTAAAAAGCCAATGGTTATTTTGTTGGTTTCAAAATAATCATTCAACCGAACCATATCCAATTTTATTTCATCCTCGACAATGTAAATAGCTGCCCCGACAATTAAATAGGGAAAAATTTCCCAAACTGAAGCGTCAAAACCGAACCCGGCATATTTTAACGCCCTATCGGCAGATGTAACCTCAAAAAACCGGTTATGCCAATGGCACAAATTACATAACGCCCTGTGCTCAATCATAACCCCTTTGGGTCTCCCCGTGGAACCCGATGTATAAATCACATAGGCAAGATCATCCGAGCGGTTGACCTCGTTTAAATCCTCTCCTTTAGCAATCCAATGATTATGGTTTTCCAACTCGACAATTTCCCATTTTTTCTGCAAAATTTTACCAAGCTTGCTCCTGGTAAGCACCAGGCAAGAACCGCTGTCCTCGAGCATATATGTTATTCTTTCCGGAGGATATTCGGGGGGAATCGGCAAATACGCCCCACCTGCCTTTAATATTCCCATAATACCTATTATCATCTCTAAAGATGGTTCCACCAATATTCCCACCACTGTATCCGCTATTACACCCTTTTGCCTGACAGCTTTTGCCAATTGATCGGCTTTTTTTCCCAGTTCCCTGTAAGTTAAATACGTCTCCTGGAATACCGCTGCGATATGATGCGGCGCTTTCTCCACTTGCAGGCCAAATAGGTGGTGAATCGTTTTATCATTGGGAAATTCAACTGCTGTTTTATTGAAATCATATAGTATTTTACTCTTTTCTTCTTCTGTAATCATCTCAATTTCCGACAACTTCTTAACCGGCTCTTTAAGTACATCCAATACTATTTTTTTGAAATAGTTGGCAAACCGTATTATGGTATCTGCTTTAAACAGGTTGGTACTGTATTCAAATGAAAAAAACAGTTTTGCAGCGATTTCCACAGCGTATAAGGTAAGATCAAATTTAGCGATATTGGAATTCCAGTTATAGGGTTTCAACTGCAAACCTGGTATCTTTATCTCCGGTATATCCATTACCTGTAATGTAAGCATCACATCAAATAGAGGATTCCGGCTGATATCCCTATCCAGGGAAAGATGGTCCACCAGGTCTTCAAAGGGATATTCCTGGTTTTCAAAAACATTGAGCGTTCTTTCTTTGACTTCCCGGAGAAATTCTTCAAATGTCTTCTCACTTTTGGGGAAATTCATGAATGCCAATGTATTGACAAATATACCGATTATCTGCTGCAGGTCCGCATGCCGGCGGCCAGCCGTCGGTATGCCGATAATGATGTTTTCCTGCCCGCTTAATTTTGCCAGGAATACATTTAACAGGGCAATCAATACCATATTCAATGTGGAATCACTGGCGTTGGTAAAATCCTTTAATTTTTTTGTTTCTTCCGGGGCTAACTCAAAATTTACGGTATCACCCTCAAAGCGCTGTACCGCCGGCCTGGTGAAATCTGAGGGAAGATTGAGTACTGGTATGTCTCCGGCAAATTCTTTTTCCCAGAAATCTCTTTGTTTTGATATGTTTTCTTTATCTTTCTTATTTTTCTGCCATTGGCAATATTCTTTGTACTGGATGCGAAGAGGGGGCAATTCTTGCTCCCGGTACAGGGCCATAAAATCTTTTACCAATATCCCCATGGAAGAGCCGTCCGCTGCGATATGATGAATGTCCATCATCAATAGGTGTTTGTCTTCTTCGATTTTTATTAACCCCGCCCGCATCAGCGGTGCTTTAATCAAATCAAAGGACCGGATAAAACCCGTTATAATGCCGGCATAGGATTCTTCACCCCGGGCGCCGGGCGCTTCATAATATTCGATTTCAAAATTAACATCGTTGTGCAGCGTCTGAACCGGTTCCCCCCCTATCATCTCAAAGGATGTTCTCAGACTTTCATGACGCCGGATCAATTTCTTGAAACTATTTTCTATTTTTTCTTTATGGAGAAAACCTTCAGCGGATAAAACCACCGGGATATTATAGACAGAGCTTTCCTCCTCCATTTGCCGGAGAATATACAGCCTCTTTTGGGCGGATGAGAGCGGATAATACTCTTTTTCTTCAACGGTTTCGATTACCCTGTATTTATCTTCCACCGCATTCTCCAGTTGCTGGACCAATCCCCGGATGGTGGGGGTTTCAAATATTTTTGCTAAGGGTATTCTCACATCGAACTTTTTCTGTATATTGGAAACCACTGTGGCTGCCTTCAAGGAGTGTCCTCCCAATTCAAAAAAATCGCTGTTTATACCGATAAGGCCAGCGTCCAATCCCAGGACTTCAGACCAGATTTCTACCAACATCTCTTCCCTTTTATCCCGGGGTGGTACAACCGCTTTTTCTGCCGGACCCACAGTCGGCTCCGGCAATGCTTTCCTGTTTACTTTCCCATTAGCCGTTAAGGGAATCTCATCCAGGGGAACAAAATAATTGGGAATCATATAATCGGGAAGTACCCCGGACAATTTCTTCCTTACTGTCGAAAGATCGATTTTTTCATCCGCTGCCAGGTAGGCGCACAAATATTTACCGTCACCTTCATGACCATCGCTGCCAGCGCCGCTGCTGTCCCTGGCAATAACAACCGCTTCTTTTATTTCATCCATTCTCAATAACTGGCTTTCTATTTCTCCCAATTCCACGCGAAATCCCCTCAACTGCACCTGGTGGTCCATTCTTCCCAGGTATCTCAATTCCCCATCTGCGGATAATTTACCAAGGTCTCCCGAGCGGTACACCTTTTCTCCCTTTTTATAAGGATTCTCTATAAATTTCTCTGCTGTTAAGTCCACCCGGTTCAAGTATCCCCTGGATACCCCGGCCCCTCCTACACATATCTCTCCTGCTATTTCCACGGGCAGGAGTCTTGATTCGCCGTCCATGATATATGTGCCGGAAGTGGGAATCGGTTTACCTATATTTCCCTGGTTAAGTTCTATCTCTTTATCGGTTATCTCTTTGTAAGTGACATGCACCGTGGTTTCGGTGATTCCGTACATATTGACCAGTTTCGTCCCCGGGTACCGGCTCCTCCAGGGTTTTAGTTTTAAAGGATGCAATTCCTCACCGCCAAAGATAACATATCTTATTTTCAGCGCTTTATTGTCATGCTTCATCTCTTCACGGCAAAGATGGTAAAAGGCGGTGGGCGTTTGATTCAGCACGGTTACTTTCTCTTTTTTTAACCGCTCCAGGTAACCGGACGTATCCCTGGCCAGCATTTTAGAGATCACAATCAATTTCCCGCCAAACAATAAGGCCCCGTACATTTCCCATACGGAAAAATCAAAACAAGGGGAGTGAAACATGGACCATATATCCGAGCTGTTAAAATCAAACTGGAATTTATCGTTAAAGAAAAGCCTTACCAGGTTCCGATGTTCTATCAACACACCTTTGGGTTTCCCGGTAGTCCCAGAGGTGTAGATAATATAACACAGGTGAGCAGGGCGAGCAGGGTGAGTAAGGTGAGTGGGGTGTTCTTCTCTCAATTCATTTAGCTTAACAACCTCGGTTCCCTCACTTAACTTACCCAACTCACCCACCTCACTCAACAAAACGCCGGCATTGCTGTCGGCCAGCATATAGCGAATACGCTCTTCCGGGTAATCCGGATCAATGGGTAGATAGGTTCCCCCGGCTTTTATAATACCCAATATACCAATTATAGTCTCCAGGGAACGCCCGGCCATAATGGCCGCGATTGCACCGGGTCGGACACCTTTTACTTGCAATAGATATGCCAGTCGGTTGGATTGTTTATCAAGCTCCCCATAGGTTAATCCCCGGTCCTCAAAAACCACGGCCGTTTGGTCCGGGGCTTTCTCCACCTGGTCTGCAAAAAATTGACAAAGGTTTTTCTCTTCGGGGTATTCATGCACGCCCATAGATGAAAGACGAATAAGTTCACTCTTTTCCTTTTCCGTCACAAAATCGATATCTCGCATATACTGCGCACCCTCGACAATTTGCCCGGATACATGCAGCAGACGCTCCAGGAAACCGTCCCCATTGAAAACCCCTTCATTATAACTTAACTCCAACTGGAACCCTTGCGCGGTATTACCCGCCCGCAAGTGAATTTCCTTCCCGGGAAAATCCACTTTGCCGGTTTTGGAATTATTCACTATTTTAACCAGATAACGGCAGTTGTCCGCGATATCCAATTGGAAAAACGTACTGTAATTATAGAAAAAAATAATATCTTCTTCCTCTATCAATTGATTTTGCAAAAAGATAGAAATATATCGATTGGCTCCCAACTCCTTTCGTTGGGTACGGACATATTGAAAATAGTCTGCAATCTTCTTTTCACCTTGAAACACATCCCCGGCAAAAACCATGGGAACGGTCTGATAAAAACAGCCGACAATATCTTTTGTGAATTCATCCCGGCCGTCAATGATTTCCCTGATGACAAAATCTCCATCAACAGCGCAGTACAGGCGAATCAGCCAGCCAAATAGAGACCTGAAATAACGGGGAACAGATATACCGTTTTCTTTGCAATAAAGGTGTATATTCGCCATGTGATCCCTGTTCACCACCGATTTGTTTATTACAAAACCGCCCCCGGAACCCGGCTTTCCAGCGCTTTTCAGCTTTTGAATATCTGAAAATTTTTTACGCCAATATCTCTTTACAGCCGTCGTATCAAATCTTCCCATATCTTGCTGGTGATAATTAAGGTACACTTCATGCCCCACCGGCTCATCATTACATTTTTCGAGTTTATTGTAGAGCTCATGAAATTTTTCAAACACGATCTTCCCGGACAGCCCGTCAAAAATTATATGATGAGCACTTATCAAATTTATAAATACGGCAGCGGAGATTTTAACCAGATAATGCCTGACCGGTTCTCGATTTAAATTATGGGTCTCTGTGAGGACTAATTCTTTCATTCGCGTTTCAATATCATTTTCGCAAAGGTTTTCACCGGTGAGATCAATATAATCGAGATGAATGTCAACATTTTTTCTTATCCCCAGGTAAAGGTCATCCCCACTGGATACCAGTTTGGCTTTTAGTATGGGATAGAGTTCGTATATGCGGGTCATTATTTCTTTCCAGGATTCAATGTCGAGGAATCCAGGGAAGACGTTGTAATAAATCAGGCGATGAGCTTTCCCCTCCGGGTTGAGGAGACAATCCAGGTGCAGGTCTCTCTGGGTAGGTGTGAAGGGATAAACACATTCCATTTCCTTCTCCGGGATATCCAGGTATTCATACAATTCCCTTTCCCTCCCCGTGCTGAGATGATACCAATTAATCTCCTTTCCTGGATAACAGATAATTTCCCGAGCAATGTTCTTAAACCAGGCCACCAATAATCTCGCTTTTTTCCGGGATATGAGATCCGTATTGTATTCAAAGTTAAAATCAAGACCTGGAGAGTCTTCGACTATCTCCAGCGAAAAATCATCTTTGGCCAGGTAGAATTCACTTTCTACTAAAGCAGACGCATTGGCTGTATGATCCCTGGTTTCTCCGGGTTTTGCCGAACCTAAACTGAACAGGTTAAAATGAACATTCACTACATTACGTTCTCCACTGCCGCCGGAATAATCATTAATCATCATCTCAAACGGATAAAAACTATTCTCCCTTGCTTCCAGGGATCTGGCGGTCACCGCTTTTAGAAAATCGGCAAATGTCTGACCTGGGGATACGTGGTTCTTTATGCCGTGACCCCTGACAAATATTCCTACTATATTTTCCAGGTCGTCATGCTCTCTTCCGGCTGTCCCGGATACCACCGTAATATCTTCCTGCTGGCAAATCTTTGCCAGGAACATGTTAAAGATAGTTAAAAAGAAAATATACACCGTAATATTGTATTTCTCAACGAGCCCATAACTCATTGCTGTCAGTTCCTCATCCATCCTGAAGGAAATACGTTCACCATTAAATGTCCTGGCCTTAGAACGGGGTTTGTCTATGGGAAGATTCAGAAGTTTTATTTGTCCGCCAAAATGTTCATTCCAGAACAACTTTAATTGATTTAATTTTTCTCCTGTTAAAAACCCCCTTTCCCACCGGACATAATCCCTGTACTGTAATTTCAAGGGTGGGAAGGGGTTTCCCTCTCCTTTACAAAACGCCCTGTATAACATTTGATACTCGTCAAACAGGATAGTAATAGAAACACCGTCACCTATAATATGGTGCATGGTAAGCATAAAGAGGTGTTTCAATTCCGATAATTTTAGAATTTTTGCCCTCAACAAGGGGCATTTTCCCAGATCAAAGGGGGCATGAGCTTCTTCAATTGAGAGCCTGCACATCGATTCCTTTTGATTGCCTGCCTGGCTTAGATCGATCCGTTCAATATCCATTGCGGCATGGTTGTGGATCTTCTGGCGTGGTTCCCCATTTAAGGAGAAAAAGGTTGTTCGCAGCGATTCATGCCGATCCAGCAAAATATCAAAGGCCCCTTTAACTGCCTCAACGTTTAGTTCGCCTTCCACTACCAGGGTCCCGGCCATGTTATATACCTCGCTGCCTTGCTCTAACTGGCTGACGAACCATAAACGCTGTTGACCGTGGGACAGGGGATAATGTTCTTGCTCTTCCGCCGCTTCAATGGGAGCATATTTATCTTTTTTGGCAACCTTTACATACTCAGCCAACCCTTTAATGGTGGGGGTTTCAAATATGACGGAAAAAGGAATCCTGACGTTAAAACTCCTGTGTATCCTGGAAACAAGAATGGTAGCCGCCAGCGAATGTCCCCCAGACAAAAAAAAGTTATCATTTATACTTACTTTGTCCTTTTCAATACCCAATACTTCCGACCATATGACAGCCAAAGCCTTTTCCACATCATCACCCGGGGCGGCAAAATCCTCCCCGGTTTCTATTTTGTGATCGTGATCCGGCAGAGCTTTCCGGTCTATTTTTCCGTTGGCTGTGAAAGGAATGCTATCTATCTGGACAAAATAAGATGGTATCATATAGTCCGGTAATCTTTTTTGCAGGAATTCCCTCAATGGGGTTACCTTTAACTTTGTATCCGATACGAGGTAGGCACAGAGATATCTATCGTGGGCTTCTCTTTCCCTGGTAATGACGACTGCTGCTTCTATGCCGTTGATGTTTAATAGTTGATTTTCCACCTCTCCCAATTCGATCCGGTAACCTCTTATTTTTACCTGCTGATCGATTCGGCCTGAAAACTCAATATTGCCATCAAATCGCCACCTGGCCAGGTCTCCGGTTTTATAAAGCCTTTCTCCCCGGCTAAAGGGATTCTCTATAAACATTTCGCCGGTCAAACCAGGTCTATTCAAATACCCCCTTGTCACACTGTCACCGGATACACACAATTCACCGGATACTCCCGGGGGAAGCACCCGGTTATTTTTATCCAAAATGTAGACATTGTAATTTGCTAAAGGTTTTCCTATGGGAATGTTCGCTGGGTCTTCAAAGGAACACTTATAGTAAGTCACACATACGGTGGTTTCCGCGGGACCGTAACTATTATAAACGCTGCCGATTTTTAACAGGTTATCGATATACTCTTTCTTTAAAACGTCTCCACCACTGATAAAGGTGTGTACCCCCTTGATTTTGTCCAGTTTATTTAACTCATTCAGCAGCAGTGGCGAGCAATCAACCATGGTGACATTATGTTTGGCAATAAATTCAAAGAGCAAGCGAACATCTACAATTTCGAAGCGTTCCGGGATGGCGACACAGCCGCCCTTCAACAGCACCGCGTAAATTTCTTCTACGAACACATCAAACATATAAGAGGCCTGCTGGAGCATGACGGTACCCGGTGCAATTTCTATTTTTCGATAAAAGGCATACAAATAGGTGATAACATTCCGATGCCGTACCATGACACCTTTCGGTTTCCCCGTAGACCCGGAGGTGTAAACAATATAAGCCAGATGCTCCGAATCGCTGCTTATTTCTAAATTGGAAGACTCTCTTTTATATGTCTCCCATGAATCGATATCTATTAATTCCCCTTTAAACTCAAAATTGTCGGCAAACCGGCTGTGGGAGATTAACAACTTAAGGTTACTGTCTGCCAATATCCAGTTTATTCTCTCACCCGGGTAGTCCGGGTTTATCGGCAAATAACCCCCCCCTGCCTTTAGAATACCGAAAATCGCGGTTATCATTTCTATCGAGGGGGCCAATATTAAACCGACAATGACATCCGCACCGACATCTTTGGCCCTTAATACCCTGGCCACTCGATTCGCTTCTTCATTCAATTGTTTATAAGTAAACTCACTATCTTTACACACCAAAGCGATATTGTCCGGTGTTTTCCGGGCTTGCTCCTCAAATAACTGATGAATGACTTTATCTTTGGGATATTCTGTTTTTGCACTATTAAAATCATGGATTAATTCCCATTTCTCTTCTTCCGGCAAAACGTCTAATTCCGATATCTTAAAATTTACATTATTGACACTGGTGCGCAGTAAATGCAAATAATGCGTTATAATTCTTTCTATCAATGCTTTTTCATAGAGGGATGGGTTGTATTCCAAGACTCCCTCGATCATTTCATCCCACCTAAAAAAGGAAAACAATATGTCGGGATTGGTAAAGCGGATGTATTTTTCTTCATGGATATTTCCAAGCAAAATAGCGATATCGAATAGAGGGAAATCATTTTCGGAATCAGGGAGATTTAAATTGTAGATTAAGGCTTCACAAGGATAATCTTGATTGTGGGCGGCTTCTGAGTAGGTTTGCTTTACCGAGATTAACAATTCCTTAAACGTCATGTTCTTTTCCAACTGATTTCTTAATGTCAGCACTGTATTGACTAATTCAACATCATCATCTTGCTTGCAGATGGATGTTCCCACGATAATATCTTCATTACCGGTATATTTATTGATTAATACCGCCAATCCTGCCAACAGTACCATAAAAAGCCTGTTATCGGAGTTATTGGATAACTTCACTAACCTTGAAAATAGTTGCCCGGTCAATTGAAATTTAATGGGCTCCCTTTTGGTGTCTTTTAGATTTGATTTTTGAAAACTAGAAGGGAATGTTGTCTTTTCCCAATCACCAGCCAATTTATTTAGCCAATAATCTCTTTCCTTGATATTTTGAGCTACAATAGCTGCTGTTTCAAATGAGTATTTTCTGGTTACCATGTGTTCTCCTCTTTTCAAGCTTAACCAATGGTTGTCGGTTGATAGTTAACGCTCAAAAACTAAAAGACAAAATCTCCACTATCCTCTTGTTGTCTTCGCGAACGGGAGACAGCCGAGACGTTTTTATTTTCGTCGATGTAGACTTTGTCGCTAAATTCCACCATTTTGGGAACCGCATTTTTATGTAATTTTTCCCAACGCTCATCGGCTTTAAAAACATCGCTCATGAAATGGGGATTAGGGATTCCCAATTTATTGCAATGCTGGACAAACCGGTTAAGCCTCCTGTATATTTCTTCCCGGTTGGGTTCACAATCCACGATCCATGTTTGCGTAATCAACATTTCCCTGGCTTCTTCCGGGTATAGAAGAACGGCATCTTTTCTCCACCGGTCCGATTTCACCAACCCGTAATAGCTGTATTGAAAAGGATGACACCAGGCTTCCCAGATGTTATCCTTTAATTCTTCCAGGAGGTCCAATGTATGCTGGAAATCTTCTTCTGTCTCGCCTGGATATCCCACCACCCAATATGTGGTGGTTTTAATCCCGGCATAAGCAAGGCTGAAGAGTGCAGCCCTGATTTGTTCTACTGTTATTTTTTTATTCATCAAATCCAGCACCCGCTGAGAACCGCTTTCAATCCCCAGGCGGACTCGGTAAAACCCTCCACGCCTCCAGACCAGGGTGTTTTCTATATTACAAAGGGATTCTGAAACTCTTAAATAGCCATCCCAATACAGCGAAATCCCCGAATTAATTAGCCCCTCTGAAAGTTCTGTTATAATGGGATTAAGTAATGAGTCCGTCATATGAAATAACTGGTTATTTTGATTTTGATACATTTTAATCATATCGGCAACACTCTTTCCAATATCCCGTATTTGATATTTCCCAAAGTAAACAGGATCACTGCAAAAAGCACACTGATAGGGACAACTCCGAGAACAAGAAATCCCTTGACAGGGGTATTTATCCAGGTCTAAATCCGAAAGATCCGGTAGATCTATTTCATTAATATCTATTGTTTCCCACTGGATATCCTCACGTGTATAGACTTTTTTTGGCTCCTGAAACTCGCCTTTCAGCAATTTTAGAAATAAATTTTCTCCTTCTCCTATTATGATATTATCTATATAAGGTGTTTTTTCAACAAAATAAGCCAAATTGGGAGAACCCACGGCAAGAGATTCCGTAAAAATACCTCCTCCCATTACCGTTTTAATATGTGGATATTTTTCTTTAGTAATTCTAAAAACAAATAGTGATGCAGGTAAAGTATGATTATGAACGGTTAAACCAACCACATCCGGCTTCTCTTTTTGCAGCAAATTCAGGAAATATCTTTTCAGCCGAGTAAAAAACTTATCCAATATTTCAGCCAGTTCCAGGATTACCCCTTCCTTAATAGCCACATAATAAATCTTATAAATGATTATCTTTACTAACTCGATATAATGCTTTTCATCCTCATAATTCATATGAGCCATCATATGATTTTGTAAGACATCGTTACCTACATTGAAAAAATTCCCCCTTTTGTTTTCAGGAACATTGACTTTTAACAGATCAAAATATTGATTGTAGATTTCCTTAAATTCCTCTTCTACAGTAGCATCTATGGCCTTTATTTCATAACCGTGCCTCTGAAGAAAACTTTTTAAACTGGCAATCCCCAGGGCAGGGATCATTGGAGTCCAATAGGGCAGCAATGCTAAAAGAATCTTTTGACAACCATGATAACTTCCTGTTCTATTATCTTGATTAAATTCTCGCATTTCTTTTTATTTCCTCCTTAATGCTAAAACTGAAAATCACTGTCATGTTCTTCAATAACCTTTGATTTTTTAAATGATAAGTCGTGACAGATGACGATATCTTTCAATCTAATGCCGTCATTATCCGCAATCTGCTTTAAAATCTCAATAAAGTGTTTTTTGATCACATGTGCCGTAGATTCCCGGAATATCTCGGTGGAGTAAACCAGGATCATCCCTATTGTCTCATCGTACTCAGTAGTAAAAAGATCCAATGTCCATTTGGTTATGCCGGGATCAAATTCAAAAGGAATCATTTTAAAGTGAGTATTTTCCCAGAAGGTTTTACTTTTTCCTTCATTGATATTCATATTTTGTACTGTAAATGCAGCCTCAACCAATGGATCGCTTCCTGGTTTTCTTTGTAAATTCAACCGTTTTATTAGTTCTTCATATTGATAATCCTGGTTTTCAAAGGCATCAAGAGTATTGTTTTTGACTTCCTCTAAGAAATCCCTGAATATTTTGTTCTCCAACGGATAGTTTCTCATTGCCAAAAAATTGGTAAACAGGCCGATAATATTTTGAAGCGCTTCATATGGTCTGTTGGAAGTGACTGCCCCTATGACTATATCTTCCTGGGCAGTATATTTTGACAGCAATATATTATAGACCGCCAGCAGCAATGTATATAATGTTATTCTCTTTTCTGATATCATCTTTCTTAATCTTTCTGTTTCACTTCTCCCTATCTCAAAATAAATAATGCTTCCTTTAGAACTCCAGGTGGTGGGTTCTGGAAAATCGGTTGGTAACTTCAGTAAGGGTATTTCACCTTTAAATCGATTCAACCAATAGGTTTCCTGTTTTTTTATGCGTTCCATCTCCTGCTTACTGCTTTGCCATTCAGAGTAATCTTTGTATTGAATCTCCAGTTCAGGTAGTTTTTTACCTTCATAAAGCCTCATAATCTCGTCTATCAATATTTCCATAGAGGCGCCATCAGTAATTATATGATGCATGTCTACGAAAAGTATATGGCGTTGGGCTTCAATTTTTAAGAGCCTTACCCGCATTAGCGGTATCTGGCTTAGATTAAACGGTTTTACAAAATTTAGCAATATTTCTTTTGCATCTTCCCTATTGGTATTATAATATTCTATATCCAACTCTGCGCTTTTGTGAATCCTCTGGAAGGGATTATCTCCCAATAATATGAATGCGGTTCTTAAACTTTCATGCCTGTGAACTAATTCCCGAAATACCTCTTCAAAACGCTCCTTTTTAAGCTGCCCTTCAATTATCATTACACAAGGACCATTATAAGCGATACTTTTTAAATCCATCTGCTGAAGGGTAAATATCCTTTGCTGTGCTGAAGACAACGGGTAATATTCTTTCATTTCCACAGGTTCAATGGATACAAATTCTCCTTTTTCTTCAAGGGATTCTTTTATATAATTTGACAATTCCCTGATGGTGGATCGTTTAAAAATTTCAGCAAAAGGAACCTTTACCTTAAATTCTTTGTGTATACTGGCCTTCAAAAGTCTAGCTTTTAAGGAATGGCCGCCAAAATCGAAAAAATCCCTATCTATACCGATCTTACTTTTATCTACCCGGAACAACCTCGACCATATATCCACAAGCCTTTCTTCCACCCCACCCCTTCCTGCTGCATAATTACCTGGTAATAAGGAATCGGTCTTTTGATCTTCAACCAGGTCATCAATAACTATATGATTGTAGTAATCCAGTATCCTGGCTCTCACCTCTTGCGACTGTGGCTGCAGCGTCAGCTCAGATATTTTCATCTGGGAATTTTCTATAACGTTATTTATAATGTAAATAAAATCATCTGTCAGTTTTACCATCATTTCTCCATCAAATAGCTCTTTGTTGTAGGTAAAACTTAGTCTGATATCATCAAACACTGTAACGATAACCGTTAAATCATAATGGGTCATTTCAGAGAAGGAAAAGGATTCCACTGATAATGGACTGTTTTTATTTTTCAGTATCCTGTTAATGTCCACTGGATAATTTTCTATAACCACCAACGAATCAAAAAGACTCTTTTGATGACATTCGCTAAGGTATTCGTTTATTCTGACCAGAGAGCTGTTCTCAAATTCTCTCCACCGCTGCAGCGTACGATATGTTCGAGATAGAAAATCCGATATTTTTTCAGGGGAATAAGCGGTTACCCGCAAAGGCAATGTGTTTACAAATAGTCCAACAATATTTTCTATTCCTTTTATCTTTTCGCTTCTTCCCGATACTGTAACATCAAAGAGCACATCGTTAGTGGAATTGTATTTCTGCAATAATAGCCCCCACAGACTGTACAGCAAAGAGGCGATGGTTATATTATGACTCTTAACAAAATTTTCCACTTCATCTTTAATGCTGCCGGGCAATTTAAATTGATATGCCTCTGTGTGCTTTACCTCTCTTTTTCTTCTCCTTTTTACAGATATCCCGGTCTTATTATCGAAACCCTCTAAATATGTTTCCCAAAATTCCATTTGCTTACCGTTTTCCTGGTTTTGAATCCATTCGAGAAATGTTTTAAATTTAGTCTTGACAGATGACTTCACCTTAACAAATGGTACTAATGTGTTTCTATTATCCCGTTCATCATATGCCTCAAAAAATTCTTTCAAAATAATCCCACTACTCCAACCATCATATAAAATATGATGGTTGCTGATAATCATCTCATACCTGCTTTTCTCAATTCGACATAAAGTGACACGGAAGGGAACGTCATGCAAATCGAATCCAGCTTTCTTGTCTTTTTCTCTTATCTCTTCCAACTTCTTTTTCTTTTCGTTGACATCTCCATCCACATCCGAACAATCGTAGTATCTCGGTTGAAGTTTATGTTTTTTTAAGACAATTTGCAGGGGATACTCCACTTTCTTCCAGCGAAATACAGTTCGCAGCATCTCATTCGTTTCGATTACAAAATTCCAGGCTTTTTTAAAACGTTCGAAATTGATTTCACCTGATATCTTCAAGCTTAATTGCTCAAAATAGTGATTACTTCCGGGATCTTTTAAGTAATGAGAGAGTATGCCTTCTTGCATGGGCGTTAACCCAAGAATATCCTGGATATTTTTTTTGTCCAATTCTTTCATCTTTTGATATTTAAGATATCTAATTTAATAATGTGTTCCCTTCCAGGCGATAATGTTGATCTCATTGAGAGATTTGGGGATATCTAAATGTACCAATTTTACCCGAACAGCAAACTGTGAAGCTTTTATAAAGATTTTTACAGGCTTCCGCCTCTGAATTTAATGATTTGTTACATTTCAGATCCGGGAATTAAACCTATAATTGCTTAATCACACTGATGACTTTTCTATTTGATACCAGATTATCATTTTAACATATTGGAAGAGCCTTTTAAATCCACAAAATTGTTGCACTCTTCAAAAATTAGATTAAAATTCATTTACTATTTGCTTTTTTAAACAATAAAATTTCTTGAAATTGAATTGTGAAAATTTTATAACGGTCTTGAATATTGGTTGAAGGGCAATATAGCATCATTTTAGTGTGTTTTTTTGGGTTTTTAGTATAAATTTATGGCGCAACAATGTTTGTTATCCCCTCACTTTAAAAACTTTTCCCATTTTTTCCAAAAGGCGGGCGGCGCCCTCAGCCCAATAGGGTTTGTTCATGGTATTTGAAAGATACCAACCGTAAAAACTTTGTTTTTTTTAGCGCATTTTGCAGAGTATTAATTAAAAGAGGATGGCACCCGCAACCCAAAAAAGGAAAGGGGGCAGGTAAGTTATTGCTCTTTACCGGGATGGTAAGTTGGTGAAGTAAATGAGCATAAATTGGTGGTGGATTTAGGAATTTTGTGATATAATTTTTTTCCCGTATGTTTTTTAGGAGGTTATTGTGATAAATAAAAACATTAACACGATTCTTAGTTTTGCTGCAAAAAGGGAAGTATCGGATGTACATTTCCAGGTGGGTGTGCCGCCTATGGTCCGTCATAATGGCCAACTTTATCCCCTGAACCATCCCCCCCTTACCGAAGAGGATACCTTTATGATTGGGAAAGTTATAACCAGGATTGAAGATGATGAAAGATTTAAAAAAGAAATCAAAGAATATGATGGGTCTTTTTCCCTGCCGGGTGTAGCTCGATTCAGGGCGAATGTCTTTCGTCAGAACAGCAAGTATGCTGCTGTGTTGAGGGTTATTCCTTACAAGATTCGCACCTTCTCTGAATTAAATCTTCCGCCGATACTTGAAAAAATTTCAGATATAAATCGAGGGTTAGTCCTGATTACTGGAGCGACAGGCAACGGGAAGTCCACCACACTGGCATCGATGCTTAATTACATCAACAAAAACAAGCGTGCCCACATCGTGACCATTGAAGACCCTATCGAGTTTCTTTTCCATAATGATATATCAATCATTTCTCAGCGAGAGGTTGGTCCTGATACCGATTCGTTTGCTACAGCCTTGAGAGCGGCGTTGAGGCAAGACCCGGACATCATCATGGTGGGTGAACTCAGGGACCATGAAACGGTGGATACCTGTTTAAAAGCTGCGGAAACAGGTCATTTGGTCCTGGCTTCCATCCACACACCGGATGTAATGCGTACCCTGGGCCGCTTGCTGGGGTATTTCCCCCCGGAACAACAGATCACCTTACGGCAGCGAATATCCGAGAATCTCAAGGCCATAATCTCCCTGCGACTCCTCATCAATATCGACAATAATGGCCTTATACCTGCTGTTGAGATCATGATGGTCAATAAAACCATTGAAATGTCTATTAAGAACCCTGAAAAAACAGAGGAAATACCTAAACATATGTTTAAAAATAAGGATTTTGGCATGCAAACCTTTGACCAGCATTTGATTGATCTGGTTAAAGCAAAGAAGATTTCCATGGAGACGGCTATGACTGCCGCTGAAGAGGCCGCCCAGTTAGAGAGAGACCTAACACTGGAGTTATAAATTCCGAAGCACGAAGCACGAAATCGCGCAGAGACCAAACAAATTCAAATGACCAAAATCCAAAATTCAAAACAGGCGCTTCCGGCATGCAGCATCTTTATTATAGCTCTTTAAAGATGTTTTGGACATTTGGTATTTGAATTTCGGGATTCGGATTTCGGATTTTAAATGGTTGATTCATTCTCCCTTCTCCCCAAATGGATCATGTTAAATTGCCGAAATTGGGCACAAAACCTTTGAAACAGGACACTAGTAATACCATTTACTAAAAAGTCATACTTTAGTTGTACAAATTTTCAGTTTCACTTTCATACCAAATATAAGACTTTTGGAGGATTGACAGAAAAAATTACTAATGATATATCTATATTCTTAGTTTCTTGTATTCTTATTTATGCGGAAAATCAAAAAACCATAAATAGAGGAGGTATATGTCTATGAGAAGACTAAAATTTTTGGTATTATGCTTACTTTTGGTTAGTGTTACTGCTGCGTTTGCAGCAAAGAGTAATAAGGTTACCCTTGTTTCTGCGTCTGCAAACGAGATTGTTGTCAAATTCGAAGTCAATTCCTATGACTTCCAACGGGTTCAGACACCTAACGGTGAAGAATTGGTTTTGGTTGCGCCAACGTCTTCCAGGATAATGGAGAAAGGCGCACCGGATTTAACCCTGTTCGGAACATCGGTAATCATTCCCGATAAGGGGAAAATGAAAGTTGATGTCATCGATTCGAAATTTATTGAAATCGATCACATTAAAATTGCCCCTTCAAAAGGTAACCTGCTAAGGACCATCGATCCCAATAAGGTCCCCTATGAATATGGGAAATGGTACAAAAAGAATAGGTTCTACCCCGGTGAATTGGCAGAAATGACCAGACCCTATATTGCCAGGGACTTCAGGGGTCAGGCAGTAATCGTGTATCCCTTCCAGTACAACCCGGTTAACGACATCCTGCGGGTGTACAGCGAATTAACCGTTAAGATTTCTAAGAACGGGAATAAGAAAGGGGATAACGAGTTTAACCGTAACAAACCGCTTAAGCTGGACAAGCTGAATCGTGAATTTAAAAATGTTTACTCACGGCATTTTATCAACTTTGACCAGATGATCGAAGCGCAATTAGAATACACCCCGCTGCAAGACCCCATCGGTGATATGTTGATCATTTGTTACAGCAGCTTTATGGATGAAATGGCACCATTTGTTTCCTGGAAAGAAAACATCGGTTATAATGTAGACCTGGTGAATTATTCCACCATTGGAAGTTCTTCGGCATTAAAAACCTATGTTGCCAATTATTACAATTCCAATGGGTTGGATTACTTACTGCTTGTAGGTGACCATGCGCAGGTACCCACCTCCAGCACCACAGCCGGTGATTCAGACAACAACTACGGGTATATTGTGGGCAGCGACCATTACCTGGATATTTTTGTGGGTCGTTTCTCCGCTGAAACCGCGGCACATGTAACCACCCAGGTGAATCGGACGATTTATTATGAACAGGATGTCCTTTCTTCTGCCACCTGGTTCAGGCATGCCATCGGGATGGCATCCGCGGAAGGACCGGGTCATAATGGCGAGTACGACGCCACGCACATGGACTATATTCTTACCGATTTATCGGGATATGGTTACACCACCCATAAGAACTATCAGAGCGGCGGCAGCACGTCGAATTTGTCCAATTTGATCAACAATGGTGCCGGGACCATGTGGTACTGCGGTCACGGCAGCGATACTGCCTGGACCTGCGGCTGGACCTTTTCGATTACCAATGTCAATGCCCTTGTCAATGAAAACGAATTGCCGGCTGTTTTCTCTGTGGCCTGTGTGATCGGTAATTTCAAAAGTCAAACCTGTTTCTGTGAATCCTGGCTGCGGGCCACCAATAACGGTAATCCCACCGGTGCCGTTGCCCATGCGGGTTCCACCATTAACCAGTCATGGAACCCACCCATGGACGCCCAGGATGAGATGGCCGATATTTTAGTCTCGCCATCCGGGCCGAAACGGACCTTTGGCGGTGTATTTGTCAATGGTATGTTCAAGATGATCGATTTGAACGGCAGCGGCGGTGAGAGTATGGCCGATACCTGGACCTGTTTCGGTGACTCATCGGTCCAACTGCGGACTCCCGGCACTCCCAATGGACCGGGCGGCGGAACCCCGCAGCCGCCGGTTGCTAATTTCTACGGTAACCCCACCACTGTTGATGAAGGTCAATCCGTAAACTTTACCGATACATCCACTAACAACCCCACCTCCTGGTCCTGGTCTTTTGAAGGAGGAACACCCTCAACCAGTACAGCTCAAAATCCCACTATCACTTATAATACCGCAGGAACGTATGATGTTTCTTTAACCGTTTCCAATTCAGCCGGCAGCGATTCGGAAACCAAGTACAATTATATCACTGTTGAGGTACCCACCATTAGTTACTGTACAGCCTCCGGGAATAATCAAAATTACGAATATATCGCAGGTGTTGCCGTGGGTGATTTGAATAATACCTCCGGTGCTTCCGGGTATTCGGATTTTACCGGCATGACAGCGAATTTAACCGCCGGTGCCTCCACCAATGTGTCATTAACCCCGGGATTCGTTAGTTCTTCCTATAACGAATACTGGAAGATCTGGATCGATTATAACGTGGACGGTGATTTTGATGATTCCGGTGAAGAAGTATTCAGTGGTTCCGGCAGCTCCACTGTAACCGGCAGTTTCACTGTGCCCTCCTCTGCCGATGGTGTAACCACACGGATGAGGGTCATCATGGAATACGGCAGTTGGCCCACTCCCTGCGGGACATTTACCTACGGTGAAGTTGAAGATTATACCGTAAACATCAGCGGGATTATTGTCAATCCCCCGGTAGCGGCTTTCACTGCAAGTCCAACCACTGTTACTGAAGGTGGAACCGTATTCTTTACCGATCAATCCACCAACAATCCCACCTCCTGGTCCTGGTCTTTCCCTGGCGGCACGCCTTCCAGCAGCACCGCCCAGAATCCCACCGTCACCTATAATACAGCCGGAAACTACAATGTAACCTTAACCGTATACAATTCAGCCGGCAGCGATTCAGAAACCAAGTACAATTATATCACTGTAAACCCGGGCACGGTTACCTACTGTACATCCTCCGGGAATAACCAGAATTATGAATACATTGCGCGGGTGCGGGTAGGGTCTATCGATAATTCTTCGGGTGCATCCGGTTACACGGATTTCACATACATCAGCACCAATGTAACCAAAGGCGCATCTGTCAGTGTTTACTTAACCCCGGGTTTTGTCAGCAGTTCCTATACCGAATATTGGCGAGTCTGGATTGACTACAATAAGGATGGTGATTTTGCCGACAGCGGCGAAACCGTATTCAGCGGTACCGGCAGCTCCACCGTAAGCGGCAGCTTCACGGTACCCACCTCTGCCTCCAGCGGCTCCACCCGGATGAGAGTATCCATGAGATACGGCGGCTATCCATCGTCGTGCGGAACCTTCACCTACGGAGAAGTCGAAGATTACACGGTAAATATCCAATAACTTCTATACTTCCATTTAAGGGGGCATCCACCCGGGGTGGATGCCCCTTTTTTTTTAAAGTAACAATATACATGTCTTAAAGGTATATTTCATCCCAGATCCCAATCCCAGATCCCATCCCAGGGACGGAACTTTGAAATTTGGATTTTTTTGTACCCTTGTACCGGTAAAAGC
>WVZO01000590.1:0-368 GCA_011772425.1 Candidatus Aminicenantota bacterium | reverse complement strand
CCGTGATGACCCGTTTCTACGACCTCCTGACTATCTTCATACGGCTTAATGACTACCTTCCTACGGCGGTTTGATACCCTTCGAACGGAAGTTTGATACCTTTCGTACGGGATTATGACTCCTTCGTACGGCAGTTTGATACCTTTCGTACGGGGTTATAACCCCTTCGTACGGTAGTTTGACACCTTTCGTATGGCCTTATGACCATCTTTTTATGGCAGTTTGATACCTTTCGTACTGGATTTTGACTATTTTCGTACGGTAGTTTGACCCTTTTCGTACGCAGTTATGACCATCTTCGTACGAGAAAGTTTTTGGTGTCAGGCAAGATTTTTCTTGAAGAATTTGTAAATAAGTATCTTTGATAT
>WVZO01000150.1:318-1036 GCA_011772425.1 Candidatus Aminicenantota bacterium | reverse complement strand
CAACAGCAGGTTCAATTTCAAATGACTGACAGCATAAGCAGCAGGAAGCAGCTCGAAACCATAGACTCTGTCTAATAATAAATGATATCCAAACCGGTCGGCAATTCCCTTTCCATACCTGGAAGCGAATTCATCTACCGCCAGGTTTACTGCCTCCCAAAGAAAAGCCGAAGTACCGGCAGCAGGGTCAAGAATGATGTTCTCATTATCCGCCAGACCACCGGCAATGAAAAACTTTTCCTGCAACAACAAATGAATCGACCTGACAATAAAAGAGACCACCGGTTGAGGTGTATAATAAACGCCGCGCTTTTCCCGCAGCCGAGGATTGTAATAGGTCAAAAAAGTCTCGTAAAAGTGAATCAAAGGGTCCTGGTTTCTTTTTAGGGTTGAGCCAGGGGGGCTCTTTTCGAGAAAAGCCCACTGCGTGGGCACCCTATATGCGGAAATGGTGTCGGAATTTGCTTGATAACATTGTACCCCATTGGAATCACTTTTAATTGGCTCCCCTCGCCGAGGGGCCTGGACCCCCCGCAAAAGCTTTTCATCAAAAAAGCAAGTTGAAGGCTTCCCCAAACGTTTGACACAATCTCCATCTTTTAAATTTGTGGGGATTTCAAAGGTTGTTACCTGGTTGGTTGGCCCTGGTAAGGAAGCCTTCGAGATGGTCCGAAGGACCTTCTGCGGCTCCCCGCGCCGCGGGGATTTCATTTGCTGG
>WVZO01000150.1:0-174 GCA_011772425.1 Candidatus Aminicenantota bacterium | reverse complement strand
ATAAACCGAAAGTAAGGGTTTGAGCATAGAGATCAGCGAATTCTTCATGTGAAAGGTCATGGATCAGGTGTTTTTGAACCGAATGGAAAAATTCGATGATGGGTTTGTAGTCTTTAGATTGCTTGAGTGCGGGCATGATGATTTCATCGCTAATTAACCGGGTATGACCGGCCA
>WVZO01000154.1:23682-24040 GCA_011772425.1 Candidatus Aminicenantota bacterium | reverse complement strand
AGTAGGCTTTTCCAGGAAAAGAAAATAAAAAAGTAAGAAAGTAAGGCACCGGTCCCCAGATTCGAAATATAATCCTTCACGTCCCAAGGAGGAAGTCAGGATATCTTTTCTACCCATAGATTCTTTTGTAGAACGAAAATTTTTCCAGCCAAAACCTTTTTAAACACACAATAGGTGTGCAAATCATTGATAAAGACAAATGAAAAACAGGAAAAACAGGGACAGGCAAAAAAATGGAAAAAACGCTCATTTTCCACCAATTCCCATTCCTTTTCTTCCTTTGTGTAGAAATATTTTGCCTCCGGTGTCCTAAAGCTGTCTTTGTTTTATCACATATCACAAGTTTTACTTTGCCTGC
>WVZO01000154.1:0-23617 GCA_011772425.1 Candidatus Aminicenantota bacterium | reverse complement strand
GGGCAATATATGGAAAAATGGACATGGAAATGGAAAGGCACGGGGCACAGAGTTCTAGCTCAGGGGAAAAAGAAAACTATAAATATAAATTGGAATGGACTGGTAATTGGCAATGGCCTTAAACAATGGAGTAGATCAAATGGAAACGCTTGTCTAAGCGAAATCTAACAATTAAAGTCTTTTTATGGTTGCTGATTGCTAACCGGGACCGATCTCAGGACCGTAATACTCGTGTAGCATAAGACCAATACGCATCCAAAAAGTTGCGGGCACGAATATACTTACGGTTCGATTCACTCTGAAAGCGCTCAATCGAGGTATGTACACCAATCGCAACTCCCTCGGAAAAATTCTTCACCCGGTAACGTAAACGATCAAACACACCTAAATAACCATTACAAGCAACCACCTGCTTGATCATTCTCTCAGGGACACGCGCTTTACCATCTCGCNNCGGTAATCTTCGGGACGCTCCACAATTCCCGCTCGCACCGGGTTCAAATCAATATAGCTGCTAATCACAAATTGAGGTTCTCCTTTGTAGATGATAACTCCTTTAAACCGGCCTCCCCAAAGATAGCCGGTACGTTTATGTTTTTTATTGTAAAAACGGCTGAAGGTCTGCTTGAGCTCCTGGACAAAACGAGATACCGAACCCAGGCGTTCTCTGAGTCGCTGAACCCCACCATCCGGATCAGGGATAAGATTTCCACTGCTGTCATACCTTCCTTCAGGGGGTTCGGCACCTTTCCCGTAAATTAACCGATATCGCCGAAATAGTTCTTTTTTCGATGCATTCTGAGCCTCTTGCTCCATGCCGGTAGCCAGTATATGGAAATGATTTCCCATAATGCAAAAGGCATGAATCCGGACAAAAAAGCCGGAAGCAAAGCGTTCCAACAATTCAAGAAAATAGTCTTTTTCTTCCCTTTTTAATAAGAGTTCTCCACCGGCGATGCGGGAGATGATGTGAAACGAGCCACTTAATTGGGATACCCATCGTCTGTTTGAACGTGCCATTTTATTATCTGCCTCCTTTGTCATTTAGATTTTTGGATTTTCTTCTGTCACTTTTTCTTTTTTTGCTTGTTTGCGTTTGTCCGTCCGCCCTTCGTTTGCTCTCTAAGCTAGAGTATAGTGTATTAAAGTAGAATTGTCAACTTTTTTTCCCATTTTTTTTCAATTTTTTAAAATTTTTTTGCCTGTCCCCGTTTCTTCCTCACTTTTTGCCTAATTCTCCTTGACAATCACATCATCTTCCACTAAAATTGGCTAATGGGTGAAAAACGATTTTCCCATACTGCTCTTAATTGATATTTTTAACGATAAGGAGGCAGTCATGTTTGATGATTTCTATTTCAATTTGACGCCCGACGCGGAGAAGAACCTGGACAAAATTATGAAGAAGTTAACCAGGGAAGGGGGCGATCTTTTCAAAGAGATAAATGGCGATATCCGGGAGGAGTCTCTTGAATCAAAGGTAAGTTGGTGGCGTGAAGCACTTCGTGAAGGTTTCGCTGGCCAGTTGCAAAGCAGCCAGATATTGGACTTTGATTGCCGGAGTTCCGAAGGACCGGTATTTGTTTCCGTCCATATCTCCGATACCAGGGACATTACTTATGTGGAGTTCGGGGCGGCCTGGAAACCGGGCGCAGCTGTGCCGTCACTGTATTGGCAGGAAAAGAGTTTCGTCTCTGAGGTAGAAGATTCTCCGCTGCTGGAAACGATGAACCATGATGCCCGTCTCCGAAAAACAGTAAAACGGCTGCTGCGCAGCAAATACCTGATGACGAACAAGACCATTACCTGCCCCGACCCGGTTCTCCAGCTGGGAATGGAAGACCGGCAAGTAGTACTTTATGCCCGGACCACCATGAGAACTGAAAATATACCTCTCCTCGGGATAGTGCTGTCATTTAAGTTCGGGGTAAGCGACTTTATCGAAATCCTGGGCTGGATGAAGAAGAATATATAATCATGTTAAAGAATTTTTCCAGCTTAATTTTAATCGTCTTCTTGGTCATATCAATGGGAGCTCAAACGAAGAAGAACCGTTTCAGCGCCGATGAATTGATCGAGATCGGCTTGAATAAGCTTAAATCCAAAGGACAGATCTGGTGGGTGAGTGAACAATTTGACTGGGCAGTGAAAGCCGATCCAAATCACGCCTATGCACTTGCCTTACGGGGGGCGACAAACGCTGCACGCGCATATTGGGGTTTTCCCTATTATGATACTTATGGTTGGAGGGGAAAACCGGGCCGGAAGTTCAATGGTCTGCCGGTTCCCCATATGACCAGGGATAAGTTGAGAAATTACGAAAATTCTATTATTTCTAAGACCTTTAATAATGGGCTTCGAGATGTGGAAAAGGCCGTGATTTTGGACCCTGTGGACAGCCGTGTCCTCATGCTCCGGGGTTATGTCTACATGCTTCGTTCGGATTTTGAGGGGCCACTTAACCTTGATCAGGCAATAAAGGATTTCGACAAAGCCATCATGTTGGACACCGGGAACGCAGACGCCTATTTCTTGCGTGCCTGGGCCTACGACAAAAAAGTTCCGTATAGCCTGCAGCATAGGATATTTCTGTGGTTTAAGGCTTACGAATCTCAGCGTCCCAATCCAACACTAGCGGAACTTGAAGGTGAGACCGTACGAAAAGCCGTCGGTTTTATGCAGAAGGAGGCGGATGAATTAAAAACCATGCCCGATAAAGCAGGGCTCTTTCCGCACGGCTATCATTACCAAAGCTATTTCGTTGGGGGTAATAATTTTAATTCTGTCCAGGCAGCATACGATATAAAACTCAAATGGCTGGGCAGGAATACGAAGACTCCTAAGCAACTCTACGAAATGGGCAAAAAGGGGGTAGTTGCACTGCAAGTTACTATTCAAGGCAAGAGTTGGTTGGGAACCGGGTTCTTCCCATCTAATTCAAACATCCTGCTAACCAATGCCCACGTCGTAGAACCGGTAGGGTATAAAGGCAAGATCGAAGTGATTTTCATCGATGGCCGACGGGTCATGGGGACTGTCATTGCTATAGACTCCAATGCAGACCTGGCCGCCTGTACTGTTCCCGGGAATTATAAACATTTTGCCATGTCGGAACTCTCAAGGATTGAAGGAATCGCACCTACATCATTAGCATTTAAACAGGTTCCAGAGGGCACAAAAGTCATTGCAATCGGACATCCCAGGGGACTCACCTGGTCGATGACTACCGGGATAATCTCTGCGCGGCGTAAATACAATTACGGGTCTATAGTTGACGGTAAACGACGATATAAAGGAGTAGAATTGCTCCAGACCGACACCGCCCTCAATCCGGGTAACTCGGGCGGGCCGGTGCTTAATTATAATGGAAAAATAATCGGTATCGTATCCGGCGGCGGCCTGGATGCCCAGGGATTGAACTTCATTATAAGCTCCCGGGAAATTATTAAATTCAAAAATAAATACCGGCTCATGATCCATTAAGCAGTAGAGCAGGTAGAGCAGTAGAGCAGGGACGCTCATTAGAAGGTTCATGTCAAGAGGGTAGACGATTTTTTTTTATTTTTTTTTGCCAGGCTATACACATAATTTTTTTGCCTGTCCCCGTTTCTTCGTTATGTCACCTTTTATCTCCTTTTAGTCGTTTTTAGTAACTTATAGTAATTGAAAAAATTCCTAGAAATAATCGCCTGAGAATGATTTTGCCCTATTGATGGGCCTTTCGGGAAATGGGGCGGAAGTGCGCATTTTGTTTGATGAGAACAACGTGCAGTCTTTTCAGGCTACGAGAAAATAAGAAGGTCAGAAGATCAGTTGGCAATTGGCAGTTGGCAAGAAAGAAGAGAAGAAAGGGAGAAACGGTGAAACGGAGAAGATAAGAAGTTGAGAAGCGAAGAAGAAAAGAAAGATTTACTGGCCGCTTTCTGAAAAGCGCCCCTTTCCTACGGGTTCCTGACCCATTCCCTACAGCCCGACAGGCATCTTCCTACGGGTCAACGACCCATTCCTACGGCTTCCTCACCCTCTTCCTACGGCCTGATGACCTGTTCCTACGGCTTGATATTCATTTTCCTACGGGTTGACAACCCGTTCCTACGGCTTCCTGACCCCTTTCACACGACCCGGAGACCATCTTTCCATACGGATTTAACCCTTATAACACAATATCGTACCTGGCACCAATATTTATCGATGATAAGACCACTATTCTTTTTCAATAGATGACTATACATGGATGTATAGACCACTATTCTTTTTCAATAGACGACTACTCATGGAGAAGTGATAACCCATGGCCCTTTTGTCTATCCTGGTCATCTCTCTTAAATTCCTGCTTTAAAAGGTTAGGGAAATAGGTGCCAGATAAATAATCCTGTTTCGTTTTGTACCGTAGATCACCTTTTTTCTACCGTAGAAAAAAACTTGCCTCTTCAAAAGAATTTGTGGGTAAAACAATGCCAGGATCCCGGTGAAACCTTTGGTTCTGCCTCCCTCCCTGGAAAGGCTTTTCGCGTTAATACTATATTCGCCTCGAGCACATACTGTATTCGTCTCACGCATATACTATATTCGCATCGAGAATATACTATATTCGCATCACGAATATACTATATTCGCATCGAGCATATACTATATTCTCATCACGCATATACTATATTCACCAGGCGTTGATACTATTGGTGGTAAGAGAAAGATTATTTTGATACTCAAAATGGTATTGGACTTAAGGGGGGAGGGATGAATATTCGGAGCGCCCCTTATGCCTCAAAAAACTTTCGCCGCAGCCGCGGCGTTTTAGATGTTTTTTTACCCACATATTATTTGGAAGACCCAAAAACTTTTCTACCATAGAAAATTATTTTTCTACCGTAGATAATTCTCTGGCGTACGATAATCGAAGGTGCCAAGTACTTTATTCATAACCTTTCGCCGCAGGCGATTTAAACTTGCCCGAAGGGCACCTTATATCTCGTACCGCACGGGCACTCTGAAAAAACTGATGCCCTCCGTGCGGATCTACTAATCCATATTCAGGATGGGCATAAAAACTAAAAAACTTTCAGTATGCCCATCCTGAGCTCCTATAAGATTTTTTTGCCTCCGGCGGCCAAAGAGGGCTCTTTTGAAAAACCGCCCCCTTTGGAATCCCCTGCAAAACTTTTTATTAAAAAAAACAAGAGCCTTTATTAATCTGATTTAATCTTTACTCCTGAAGCTCTTTTAACTTCTGTTCTAACTTCTCCAGCTTCTTCACCGCCGCAGAATAATCCCGGTACTTTTCCATGGGGTATTGCTCTTTTATATACGTTAACAATTGCACAGCATGGTCCGGTTTTTTGTTTTCATCCAACCAGCGAGCAGCTTCAAGAAAATAATTGATAATATGAGGCACAATCTCCCGCTTTTTTAAGAACGGCCGTTTCTCCAGAATTTTCTCAAAACCCGCAATAGACTCCTTTGCACTCTTTGTTTTAATTGTTCTGATAAACTGCCCTCGTTCACCGTTGTAGTCCTTAAAAAGGTCGATGGAAAGTACCGGGTGCTGGCCGCCGATAGTTTCCATAACCATTTCCTTAACGATATTTAAACCGAAAAAGCTGTTGGTAAAATACACCAGGCCGGCTTTCTCCTCCAGTAATCCCACAAAGAAACACTTAAAATCGTCATTATCGCCCCAATGCCATATGGAAACCGGTTGTTCATCTTCCTTTTTTAACCGCTGTAAAGCCACACCCAGCCCCCAGGGAATCCTGCCTTTTTTGTCTTAATGGGCGGTAACGTGGGGACGCAGCATTAGCCGATGCGTTTCTTCACTTAATCCTTTGCCGGTTAAGAGAGCACATACAAACCTGGCAAAATCCGGTGCCGTGGTATAGAGACTGGCGGCGCCGTTAGCTTTTTTTGATTTTCGTAAGGGTTTGCCAAAACCAAACCCGGAATGGGCGGATGCTGCCAGATTTTCATACTCCTCCTGCCATACATAACTGCTGTGAATCATACCCAGCGGCTGGAACACATATTCCATCATCAAATCATCTAACGGCTTGCCGGTTATCTTTTCCACTACCTTCTGCAAATACACAAACCCCTCACCAGAGTACGAAAACTTTTCCCCAGGTTCAAATTGTATGTTTATGGTTTTTTTGCTTCTCCAATTGGGAAAACCAGTGGTATGAGTTAACACATGCCGGGCCGTTATTTTCTTGAAACGCTGATCTTCGATTTTTCCGTTGAGAAATTCCTTTTCCAGGTAAGACATCTCCGGCACATAATTGACCAGCGGCGTATCCAGGTCCAGTTTTCCCTCTTCTACCAGTTTTAACGCCGCATAAGCAAACACGGGTTTGCTTAAGGAACACGCTTCAAATACGGTATCCGCTGTGACAGGCTCACCGCTTTCTGTGCTTTTCACCCCAAAACCCTCGGGCCACCACAACTTTCCATCCTTTATGATGGTCATTGAAAGACCCGGGATTTCCTCTTTCTCCATCAGCCCGGTGACTGCTTTTTTTATCTTTGCAATCTGCTCCTGTTCTCCACTATCTTTTGAACAGCCCGAAGTTGCAATTGTTATCCAACAAATGCCAACAACCAACAAATGATAAAGAAATAATTTTAAATGATCGGTAACTCGTTTCATAATTAACCTCCTATTTTTTGCCTCCGGCGGCCAGGGGGCTCTTTTGAAAAACCGCCCCCTGGACCCCCACAAAACTTTTCATACACGGTCAACCTGTGTTACATGGCTTCCACCATTTTGCCACATTCAGCCCAAAAAATCCCCTCTTGAGAGGGGTGGCCGCGAAGCGGTCGGGGTGTGTCAGCTTTGTGTCCTTCGTGGCTTCGTGGTTCATTCAATTAAGATACAGCCTTTTCAACTGCAACAGAAATCTCTTCACCTGAGATTTTCACCTTGTGATCCGTAACCAGCGACGAATCCTCTTTCAATTTCAGGCAAAGCAATTCACTGCAAATAAAATCCGCATAGTTTTTCATCATTTTTTGGGCTTTCGCCGATTCGGTTTTATAAGTGATGTGAATGCGGTCTTCAATTTCCAAACCGATGTCTTTACGCAGTACCTGCATCTGCCTCAGGAAATCCCGCATAAATCCCTCCATGAGAAGCTCGTCAGTTAAATGTGTATCAAAAGCCACCCATCCTTCATAAAACCGTATAACAGATAAATGTTCCGGGTCAACTTCTTCCACCAGTAAATCATCCCTGGTAATAACAAAATCTTCTCCATCTACATGAACCTTGAATTCCCAATGGTCAGGATTTTTTTTCAGTTCTTCAGTGATGGAATCGATTTGTTCTTCGATTTTTTCAACAATCAATTTGGATGTTGCCTTGTATTTTTGTCCCAGGGATTTTTTGCCGGGTTTTATTTTTAATTCGCTGGGGCATGGGACGTTGACATCAAGTATTTCGATCTCTTTTACGTTTAATTCGCTTTTCAGTAAATCAGCAAACCGGTTAAGCGCCCTGACTTCGTATTTGTTGTTGGGGGAGATAATAATCTTTGCCAAAGGCTGCCTGATTTTGATCTTGGATTTTTCCCTGGCAGACAACGCCACCGTATTGATTTTAATGATATTATCCATATCCTCTACCAGTTGGGTATCGATGTATTCGTTTTTTGTTTTTGGATAATCGGTCAGGTGAATGCTTTCCGGTTGGCCAGGGTCTGCAGGCAGCACCATATTTTGGTACATCTCTTCAGTAAGCATGGGAATAATTGGGGCCAGCAGTCGGAGCACCGTAACCAATACTTCATACAGGGTTTCATAGGCAAAAGTGGTATCATCGTCCAATTGCGAGCGCCAGAACCGTCTCCGGTTATTGCGGATATACCAATTACTCAACATTTCCAGGAACTCATCGATAGCACGGGCAGCAACTCTGACATCATATTCTTCAAAACCTTTACGGCATTTGTTGACCAATACCTGGAGCTTAGATAAAATCCACCGGTCAAAATCCGGCCGTTTGCTTATGTCTGAGAACTCCCCGGGTACTTTAAAATCCATTAGCCGTGCGTAATTAACAAAAAAGGCACAGCTGTTCCATAACGTATTAATAAATTTTCCCCTGATCAGACGGGCGGAATTGTACCCAAAATTCAGGTTAGTAGTCATTTCATGGGAACAGAAAATCCAGCGCATCACCTCGACACCGATTTCCTCGGCCGCATCATCGAACCAGATGGCATTTCCTTTGGATTTATGCATCTCTTCGCCATTTTCATCCCGAACCAGCGCATGCCCTACAAGGGTTTTAAACGGCGGGATATTCTCCATCATGGTGCTCATGGCCAGTAAACTATAAAACCAATTCCTGAACTGACCAGGGAAACATTCCAGCACCAGGTCCGCCGGGATCCACTGTTTCCAGTATTCCCGGTCAATGTTGTACTTAACCGTAGAGTAAGGGACAATACCGGCATCCAACCAGGGATTGCCTACATCCGGGATGCGGGGGATTGTTTTTCCGCATTTAGGGCATTTGATTTTTACCTCGTCCACCCAGGGCCGGTGAGGGGAATGACCGTCAAACCTTTCCCAGCCTTCAACCGCCTTTTCTTTTAATTCGTCACGGCTCCCAATCACGGTAAAGTGATTACAATCCTTACACAGCCATATAGGTAATGCCAATCCCCAATATCGTTTCTTTGAGATCATCCAGTCCCGCATGTTATTAAGCCAATCCAATTCCAGTTCCAGGCCAAAACCGGGAATCCATTGAATCTGTTTGGCCACTGCTTTGATCTCGTCTCGCCAGGGGTCCATGGTAATATACCACTCCTCCACCAGCCGGAAAAGCAATTCCTGGCTGCAGCGCCAGCAGTGGGGATAAGCATGGGTATATTGCTCGCTGGAGTACAAAATTTTCTTTTCTTTTAAATCCCGCTTAATCTCTTCGGCTGCTTCTGAGGCATGTTTCCCGGTTAGCCAATCGAAACCTTCAATAAAAATACCGTTTTCATCGAGGGGCGCCACAGCCGGGAGCCCGAATGCTTTGCCCAGTACAAAATCTTCCGCACCGCAGCCCGGTGCAATATGCACAATACCCGTCCCTTCTTCTTCGCTTATCTCATCCCAGCCGATTACCTGGTGATGCGTTTTACCCTCTTCCTGGGCCGGGAGTTCATCAAACGGACCGTCATAAGTAAAGCCCGTATCGATAAGATCACTGCCGGTTAACTCCCCCAGCACCTCCCACTGGCCTTTGTTTTTTAATACAGTCTCTGCCCGGGCTTTTAAGAGGTAATAAGTCCAGTCGCCTTGTTTGACTTTTAAATAGGTATATTCAGGGTGAACAGCCGCGGCCACGTTGGAGGTTAATGTCCAGGGCGTGGTGGTCCAGACCAGGAGTGCTTCGTTTTTTCGACCCCGGATAGGAAAAAGAACGATGACGGACATGTGTTTGACGTCTCTATATCCTTCTTGCATTTCGTGCTGGGAAATCCCGGTGCCGCACCTGGGGCACCAGGGCATGACATCGTGGCCTTTATAGATCAATCCTCTTTCATACGCCTTTTTCAGGAATGTCCAGATGGTATAATTGTTTTCATCGCTCATGGTGTAATAGTTGTCGTTCCAATCCATCCAGAACCCCAGGCGTTTGGATTGGTCGGTGATTATCCGGGAATATTTATCCACCCGTTCTTTGCATTTTTGCACGAACATATCAATGCCGTAGTCTTCGATGTCTTTTTTGGTTTTGAAATTCAATTCTTTTTCCACTTCCACTTCCACCCACAATCCCTGACAATCGTATCCATTTTGGTATCGCAACTTTCGGCCGTTCATGGCGTAGTATCGCTGGTAAACGTCTTTTAACGTCCTTCCCCAGGCGTGATGGACACCCATGGGGTTATTGGCGGTAATAGGCCCATCTAAAAAGGACCATATCCGGCCGTTTTTATTTTTTTCTACCAGTTTTTCAAAAATCCCGTTTTTTTCCCAGAAAGCCAGGATATTCTTTTCCACTTCGGCAATATCGAACCAGTTCTCTACTTTTTTATACATGGTCATTGCTGCGTCACCTCACGTGCCTGAATTTTCAAACCCAATAGCATATAAGGTTTCTATTTAAGTATAAATTCCCCTTTTTGTCAATAGCAAACCCATATTTTCAATAATTCTAATTTTAACTCTGGAGAAATGGAGTGTTGGAGAAGAAATCCAAATTATGAATTGTTAATTGCCGGGAAAGGGATTCATCTATGGAGGGCACCGCTGTCGATCTTGAGGATGGTGTGCAGCAGCACATTAACACCATTGACAATGTCGCTTTTTCGGGAATATTCTTTAGGAGAATGGCTGATTCCACCAACACTGGGGATGAAAATCATTCCTATCCTGGTGATACGTGCCATCTCCTGGGCATCGTGCCCGGCACCGCTGGGCATCGACAGGGATGTCAGCCCTAGTTCCTCTGCCACCTCTGAGATGACCTTGCGGATACCAGGGTACGTGGGGGCCGGTAAAGCAGTGACATCAATCGCCTTAAAAGTAATCTGCGTTTCGGTTTTTTGAGCAATTTCACTTGCCTTTTTTTCAATCCAGTTAAAAATCCACTGTATCTTTTTCGAAGAAAGGTCACGTATCTCCAGGCTCATCAATACTGAACCGGGAATGACATTAACCGCACCAGGATGTGCACTGATTTTTCCTACTGTTGCTACCTGGTTCCCCGGTGTTCCCCTGACCAACCGGTTAATTTCAATGATCAAATGAGCCGCCGCAAGTAAAGCATCCCGGCGCATGTTCATGGGGGTGGTGCCGGCATGATTGGCAGCACCCTCAATGAAAACATCCCACCTGTTTATGCCGACAATGCCTTGTACAATACCAATTTGAACGTTTTTAGAAACTAATATGCTGCCTTGTTCAATATGAAGCTCGATAAACGCTTTAAAATCTCCCTTTTTTTTCACGGCATTGACCAGGTTATCCGGGTTTCCTCCTAACGCTTTAATGCCTTCCCTTATTGTTTTACCGCTTTGACTGACCACCTTAAGCGCAGGAGCATCCAGCTCGCCAACCATGGCCCGGCTGCCTGCCAGTCCCCCTTCTTCATCGGTGAACACGACCACCTGTAACGTATGATCGGGAACCACGTTGTTTTCAACCAACACTTCAATGCATTCGAGAGCTCCCAGGACCCCCAACGCACCGTCGTATTTCCCACTATTGGGAACCGTATCAATATGTGAGCCAAAGAGAATGGGTGGACGAGACGGGTCACGTCCTTTGAGTGTTCCAATAATGTTTGCGGCCTCATCAATAGTGATAGATAAACCGAGTTTTCGCATCAACGAGATAATGAATTGACGCCCCTGCATATCTTCTTCACTGTAAGCCACCCGATTTACTCCTCCATCCGGCGTTTCCCCTATTTTAGACAAAGCCATAATGCGCTCATAAAGCCGTTCCGGGTTAACTCTCAAATTCTTAACCATATTACCCCCTTCATTTCCTTCACCTCCTGTAATCCAATTACTCATAAGACATAAAAAGATTGCCAGACTACAAACCCATTTATATTTGCTAAACATCACTTTTCTCCTTTAAAAAATAGCATGATAAATATATAATATCGGATTGAAAGAGATAATTCAAGCCATCAGGAATTACCTCTACTTCGCTGCTTCGAAACACGGCATCATGCAACAATTTCCGCCAGTTTTTAAAAAGTTGACGGTGGATTTAGTATTTCATTTGACAATATAACGATACTGGGGTAAAATCAAATCTTAAAATAATTGAGAAAGGATTTAGCCGTACATACGAGTAAGAATGAGTAAATTTAGGGTAATTCTTCTATTTGAAGGCAGGAGGGTTGTCTGCAAGAGGAATGGGATAATATTTATTATCTTGGTGGTACTCACCTTGTTTTTGCTCCAGGATGGGATAAGTACAAACCAGTCGATTTTACAAAGAAGAGAGCCAATACTATTTAATCCTCCCCCCATGAGCATTTGTTTCAGCCATCCGGGTATGTTTGACCAATTGGTGTTACCTGGTGATTTTATGAATTTCGGGGGAATTCTATTCCTGTTTGGTTCATTGTTTGGCCTCTTGTATGGATATGATGCGCTGCGCAGCCGGGAGTATATAAGGTATATTGTAAATTTTACTAATGAAAAGAGTGTTTTTTGTTGGGTCATTGTTTCCAGGGTTATTCTACTGAACCTGTTTTTCCTCCTGTTGACTGCTGCCGGGCTCTTATTCGCCCTGGTAAATGGTATTCAGCTTTTTAACCTGTTGTCCCTATATTTTTACCTTGTGTTGGCCCTGGTCATTACTTTTTTTACCATATGCGGTGCGGCTGCAGGAATGTCTAAAACCAAAACAGCCGGGGTCTTTGCTATGATTGTGGTATTCTTTGTCTTTAGCTTTTTAATTCCCTGGATGGTAAATAAATTTGCCCGCATGAATACCGGCACTATTACTGGTAATTACGAAGTGGAGTTGATGAAATTGAAAGAGTTTTATACTTTTTCTTCTCTTTTTCCAACTACGTTTTATTTTTCAACTTGTGACGAATTAGGGGGTAAAGGATATATAAGTTTTATTGATTTTTATAATTACAGCCGGGATTCAAAAAAAGATAAGAACATATTTGAGGCTAAAAGCCGGATTCCCGGCAAACCGGGTTTGGGAATAGTAATGAGCCTGGTATATATTGCCGGGGTTTTTATTCTTGGTTATTTTCGTTTTAGGAGGTACCTTTATCCGCTGCCTGAAAGGCCTGATGAAGGGTGCTGTGAGGGCATTGATATTGAGCTTAAAAAGGGAAGAACTATTACGCTTAACATATTTGAGCCGGATTTTACCAACCAGTTCATCAATGCCTTTTGCGGCCAATCCAGGGTACTTGCAGGGAAAGTAGCGATAAATGGGAACCGTTTTATCCCTGGTGAAAAAAGGGATTTCGTTTATTTACCGGGTTTCGACACCTTACCCGGTGAAATCATTGTCGGTACGTTTATATCGTTTGTTTGCGGCCTTTTGAAACTGTCGGAAGAAAGAACCGGGGAATTAAAAGCAAAATTAACCGGGAAGGGCATTCAGGAAAGGTGTCGATTAGCGGAGCTGGAGGGGTTAAAACGGGCAATATTGCTGCTGGCCCTGGCTGAGGCAAAGAACAGTAATGTGTATATATTCAATGATTTTATTACGCGGTTACCGGGTCTCAGGGGTGAAATAAAAGAGAAGATGGAGGGATTACAAACAGGGCGAACCCTATTGGTGGATATCATTTTTGCTGAAAGTGTGAATTTATCGTCGGATTACAAATCAATGATTGTATATGATGGCAATAAATCGAGATATGTGGAGTTGAATGTAATCGGTTATTAGAAGGTAGAGACGCAATATTTTGCGTCTCTACGGGGGGGTAAATAAGGGTCAGGCAGGAATATTACTCTTTCGTTCGGGTTGATGACCCCCTTCGTTCCAGTCCACCACCCCTTTCGTTCTAGCTGACGACCCCCTTCGTTCTAGTCCACCACCCCTTTCGTTCTAGGCGATTACCCCCTTCGTTCTAGTTAACCACCCCTTTCGTTCTAGCTGATTACCCCCTTCGTTCTAGTCCACCACCTCTTTCGTTCTAGCTGACTACCCCCTTCGTTCTAGTTAACCACCCCTTTCGTTCTAGCTGATTACCCCTTTCGTTCTAGTCCACCACCCCTTTCGTTCTAGCTGATTACCCCCTTCGTTCGTATTTGGGGCCGCAATATCTAGAGAATAGAACAGGTGCGGAACTTTGAAATTTGGATTTATCCCAGGAGACCGGTGATTAATAACGGAGAGCATGATAATGGAGATGAAGGTTTTTATATCATCGACTTCAGCAACTTTTTGCCTGTTACTTTTTTTTGACAGACATTTGACAAATGGCCTGGATTTTGTTACAATTCATCGGTACTTATTTATAACTACCAAGGAAATGTAACACAGGAAGAATTCGTGAACAGTGAACAATAAAAAATTCAAGCAAGTCCTGGATATATTGGAAAATTCAGGTATCATTCGGCCAAAGGACCTGGAATCACAGGGTATTTCCAGGGAATACCTGGTGCGATTGAGAAAACTTGGTCTTGTTAAAAGAACGGGACGTGGACTGTATACAAAGTCAAATATGAAACCGGGAGAACATCACAGCCTTGCTGAAGCCGCCAAAAAGGTGCCTGGTGGAGTGGTTTGTCTGCTATCTGCCCTTAATTTTCACAATTTGACTACCGAACTTCCTTTTGAAGTATGGATGGCCATTGATGTAAAAGCCTGGATGCCTAAAAGTGACACCGTCCCTCTGAGAATCGTACGTTTTTCTAAGGGAGCCCTTTCTTCAGGCATTGAAGAACATATCCTGGAAGGTGTGAAAGTTAGGATTTATAATCCGGCCAAAACCGTTGCCGATTGTTTTAAATATCGAAATAAGATTGGATTGGATGTGGCACTTGAAAGTCTCAGGGAGTGTTGGCGTCAAAAGCTCTGTACTATTGACCATATCTGGAAGTATGCTGGTATATGCCGGGTATCGAATGTGATACGGCCTTACCTGGAAAGTCTGGGATGAGCCTTGCCGAATCTGTTAGACAGCGGTTGTTGAATCTTGCAAAGGCGAGAGATGAAACCTTTGACTTGATTCTTACGCATTATGGATTAGAGCGGCTTTTATATCGGATTAGCCAGTCAGAATGGAAGGAAAAATTTTATCTTAAGGGAGCCCTTTTGTTTTCTATTTGGCACGAGTCACCTCACCGCCCCACAAGAGATATTGACCTATTGGGCTGTGGGTTCTTTGATATGGAATATGTAAATCAGATGTTTCATGCTCTTTGCGAAATGAGGGTTGCTGATGATGGGGTCGAGTTTGATCCGGAATCTATTCGATGCAGTGAAATTAGGGAAGGAGATGTTTATCGTGGTATTCGAGTAAAATTAATGGCAATTTTGGCAGGAGTGCGAATCCACCTCCAGGTGGATATCGGTTTCGGCGATTCTGTAACTCCTGAACCTGAGCAAATTATTTATCCGACTATGCTGGACTTCCCTGCTCCCAGGCTGTATGCTTATACTAAATATACTGTTGTGGCGGAAAAGTTTCAGGCAATGGTAGTTCTGGGAATGGCAAACAGCAGGATGAAAGATTTCTATGATATCTGGATGATGTCTCAAAAATTTGATTTTTCAGGCTCTATCCTTTGTGATTCAATTCATTCTACCTTTAAAAGGAGAAGTATTAACATCCCGACGGATATTCCTTTTGCATTAACGGATTCTTTTTTTGAGGACAGCGTAAAAAAAATTCAGTGGAAAGCATTTGTGAGAAAAAAGAAAATTAACATGGATAATGTAGAATTGTCTGATATTGTAAGTGCGATAAAAGAATTTTTAATGCCGCCGCTTACCGCTTTACAACAGGGAAGGGCTTTTAATATGACCTGGAAACCCTTCGGCCCCTGGCAAAAAAACCAATGTAATAATAAAGGGTAAAATTGGAGAAAAGAGGAGCCAGTCCGGAAAATCCATCATTCCAAAACCCAACATTCCATTATTCCAATCAATGTCTTTCTTTCATCTCTCCTTTGTGGTATCATTGGCTTTGAAACTAACGGAGAGCATGATAATGGAGATGAAGGTTTTTATATCATCGACTTTAGTGGATTTGAAAGAGTACAGGCAGGCGGCTGTGGAGGTGCTGAACCGGTATAAGTGTGTTCCTTTGGCTATGGAATTCTTCGGGAGTCAACCCCAGGACCCTGAAACCGTGTGTGAAAAAGAAATCCGGGAATGTGATGTTTTTATCGGTATCTATGCCCACCGCGTCGGGTTTGTGCCGGAGGGCAAGGAAAAATCAATTACCCAACTGGAATATGAACTGGCGAAAGAGTTAGGAAAAGATTGCCTGTGCTTTATTGTTAAAAAGGGTCTTCCCTGGAATCCTGATTTTATTGAAATGGATAAATATCAGGAGCTTAAGGAATTTTTAGAAAAGGTAAGAAAGGATAATGTAGTTGAATTTTTTAAAAGCCCGGATGATTTTGCCAAAAAGCTTTCCACCTCCCTGGCAAATTTAAAGGCAAAACGAGAGGGAGAAGCGGTTCAACGATATATTGCCCATCCTTATCCGCTGCAGGACAATTTTACCGGCAGGAACGCGGAACGGGCCATACTTTCCAAATGGTTCTTTAATGAAAAAGAGCCGGTGTTTGTCATGGAAGCTATCGGCGGCATGGGTAAAAGCGCGTTGACCTGGGTCTGGCTGCAACAGGATGTGCTGGAACGCGCCGTGGAAATAGACGGCGTTTTCTGGTGGTCCTTTTACGATGAGCCCTTTGATTCTTTTATTCAGCACCTGGCCTGCTATGTGATGGGTAAAGAGGATCAAGAGGCCGTTGACCTGCCGGCGCTTTTTGCGGTTCTGCATCAGCGGAAGTTTTTGCTGGTGTTGGACGGGTTGGAACGTGAGCTGCGGGGCTATGCGGGCATGGAAGCCATGTTTATCCAGGAACAGAGGTTCGAAGGCAGTGTTGAGAAAGAAAGCGAATGGGACAGGCGACTCAGGGAACCGGTACATCCAAGGGCCGGGCGGTTTTTGCAGTACCTGACCGTGGGAAACAGCAAAACCCTGGTCACCAGTCGCCTGATGCCGGTTCCCCTGGAAGGGTTATCCGGTGTCAAACATGTTTTTTTAAAAGGGTTGTCTAAGGGGGATGCAGTGCGTTTTTTCCGCAACGAAGGGGTTAAGGGGACCCGGGCGGAATTGGAGGAGGCAGGGAAGGTTTACGATTATCATCCCCTGATGTTAAAGCTATTGACAACCTCTATCAAGCGCAGTCGAGCAAAAGATATAAAACACGCTTTTGGTCTTAAACTCATCGATAGGAAAGAACCCCATAAGATTTTGACCAGGGGATTCAAACTTCTTTCAAAAGAAGAGCGGCAGGTGGTTTCCTGTATTGCGGTTTTCAGGGGTGTGTTTACATTTGATTCGGCTAAAGCATTGTTCCCGGAAATGGATGAAGAGAATCTATGGCAGGTAATGCAGGAGCTGCGCAATCTGGGATTTTTGTTCTACGATGAAAAACAGGACCGTTTCGACTTTCACCCCATTATGCGCTCTTTTTTGTACAACAGTTTAACAGAGAGGGCAAAGGTCCACAACCTGGCGGTCCAATACTTCCAGGCCATTCCTGGAAAGGAAAAGATCATTACCCTGGAGGACCTGGCTCCTGTGATTGAACTCTATCACCACCTGGTCAAGGCAGGAAAGTTTGATGAGGCATATCAAATATTCAATGACAGAATTGAAGAACCAACTTATTATCAATTAGCCGCCTATCATTTGAGAATTGAACTGTTGAAGGAACTATTTCCCGATGGGGAAGACAAACTTCCCCGCCTGGAAAACGAATCGTCTCAGGCCTGGACTTCAGCAGCATTGGCCAATACCTACGGCCTTTCCGGCCAGCCGGCTAAAGCTGTGCCGTTGTATTTATTAAATAATAAACTGCAAGAAAAAAATGATGATAAAACAAATATTGCCATCGGTCTGGGAAATGTGGCTTTTAGCCAAATCATAGTGGGTCAACTCTCCACTTCAACTGCGCATTTTCGGAAAGTAATTGCTCTTTGCCAGGAGATAGAAGATGAATTCCAGGAAGCCTTTGGTCACCTGGAATTGGGACGTGTCCTGGCCTTTCAGGCCAGGGTAAAGGGTGACAGCGCCTGTGCCGAAGAAGAATTGGCTGTATCAACTTCTCATTGGGAAAACACAAAAGACTACCAGGGATTAAACTTTGGCCATGCTTACCGTTCCCTTTTAGCCCTTTTGCAAGGACGTTTGACCGCGGTACTGCCTGCTGAAGAGAGACATTCCTCCGATCACAGCCTGGAGGCCCTGGAACAGGCCCGGAAAGCATTGGAATATTGTGAATTAAAAGCAAAGAGTAGGCCGAATCAAAGAGATTTTGTTAGAGCCTATTGGCTGCTTGGAGAGGCGTTAATTCAATGCCAATCTTCACATTGTACTACCAGAATAGAAGCCTTTGAAATTCATTTTTATGACGAGCCATTCCAAAAGCAGGTGGAATCTCTGATTTTAAAAAAAGGCAAGGAATCGGAGATAGCTGAACGCTGCTTCAGTGAAGCTTTGCGCCGCTGCCGCAAAGTCAACCTGGTAGAGTTCGAACCGGACCTGCTGCTGGCACTGGCACGTCTGGAATGGGCAAAGGGGCTGCCTCCTGATGAAAAAATCCTGGAAGAGGCCCAGGAAATCTCCCTCCGTTCCGGGTATCGACTCAAGCTTACAGACCTTCATCTCTTCTGCGGCCAGACACTCCTTGAATTGGAAGAACCCCAAAAGCTGCTTGGTTTAAATGCTCAAGAACACCTGGAAAAAACCAAAGCATATGCCCTGGATGTCTCAGAATTCTCCCATCTCTATCAATCAAAAGACCCCCATTTTTACCATAACATCCCGGAGTATGAGATGCTGAAAAGAAGGATGACACAGGAGGAGAGAATCAAGAACGGGTATTGGGTGGCGTATCGGATTGCCGAGGTTTTGGAAAAGAAAGTAGGTAGTAGGAAGTAGGAAGTAGGAAGCGAGGAAGATATTTTTGTAATGCAGCGAGCTTTTATTGTAGTGCACCTCACCTGTTTTGTAATTATAAATTCCCTGTTTCCTGGCGGATGCCTTCAGAAAGCTACAGCTTTTTCCAGGGTGTGAACGATAAAAGAATTGAGGCTGGTGTTGTTCAGTTTGGCTTTTAAATTCAATTGGCGATGCAACTCAGGTGAAATTCTCAAGACAAATTTCCCTGAAAAAGGTTTTTCAGGCTCTTTACCTCTCTCTTTACACCAATCCAGGTAATCATCCACCGAATCATGAAACGCTTGTTCAATCTCATCTACAGTGGTCCCTTGAAACGTTATAACTGTCCTGGTATTGACGACTTCACCATGAAAAATTTTGGCTTCATCATCATACTGGACGACGCCATAATACCCTTTATATGTCATCATGGTTTCACCCCTGCATTTTCCAGGAATCGACGCATGGAAGCTACTGCCCCTTTATCAGTCTCCTTTTCAGGATGAGGACGATGAAAGACCGCATCTTCCCCATTTAGTTCAATCCGAACCCTGGAACCCCTACCTTCACTGATTGCGGCTCCCAGGCTAATTAGTAACGCCTCTATATCAATCCATGAAATTCCTGCTTGAGTGGGTCTTTTAAAAATTGCTTCCAGTGTCTTCCTGTGTTTCTTTTTCATGTTAATATAATACTATAAACCAGTACCATTTTCAATATGAAAAATCTTGCCTGGCATAATAATGCAACGTTTGGTCTCCTGAGCCGGGGGAAACCAGAAACCAGAGACGGAACTTTGAAATTTGGATTTATCCCAGGAGACCAGTGAGATGCACATGAAGGGAAAAAGGTGGCAGTCATAAATAACGTCTGTCTCCGCTGTGGTTTCCGGTTTCGCCGCAGGCATTTAAAATATGCCCGAAGGGCACCTCTACAAGCTGAACTCTCGTACCGCACGGGCACTCTGAAAAAACTGATGCCCTCCGTGCGGATCTCCTATCCGATATGCAGGATGGACAGATAATAAGATAGAACTTAGAAAACGTTTCGTCTGTCCATCCTGANNTCGGCGACCAGGGGGGCTCTTTTCGAGAAAACTGCCCCCCTGGACCCCCCGCAAAAGCTTTTTATTTGAATGCGCTTAATAATTCACAAGACCAGGGCATAGCCGACTTTCAGGAAAAAAGTACGATTGGCCTGGGTGAGGGGCACACCCTGGAATCCATAGTAGTCATCGGAATAACCCAGGAATAATACAGTCCGGGGGTTGATTTTATAAGAAAATAAAAACTGGGTAAAGAAAACCCTGGTTTTGGCTTCAACAGATGATGGTACCAGGTATTGATCGATATTCCTGTTGATATGGGTGTATTGCAGCATGAACCGGATAAATGTCCGTACATTAAAATTGTAAACCATTCGCGATTGCAATAAATTGGCGGTATATACATGGTTTCCTTCATGGGATAAACGGTCAAAGGTGTTGTCAAGGCTGATGATCAGGTGTTTCCCCGGGGTAAAATTAATGGCCGTGGTAAGTGTAAATCGATCGCTCAGGCGGAAATTGGTGTAATCGACAAAAGTCCCCAACCCGGTAAGCATACTGAAATACAAACCTTTGAAAGGTACGATTCCAAAACTGATCAGCGAATACACTTTATCATAAAGGACCCCATTGTAGAATTCTTCCTGGAAATACAATGCCGGGAGGAATTGGATTTGTAAAGGTCCGGCATATTTGAATTCCAGTCCTATGCCCTGGTCGGTAATATTGCCGTTGTGCGCGGTTTTTCTTTCGCCGCTGAGCTGGAAAGAAATTTTTTCAAACCATCCCCCGGGTTTTCCCCATATGACGGGTTCGATATACCCCAGGTACCGGCGCACATCTACCCTGGGAATAAACCCGTAATCCGCCCTGAATCCAGGGGATAAATCTTCATATTCAAGGCCGATGTAAAGGTGACGGCCCATGTGCCGGAATTTTGCCGTAACAGCGGTTCCGCCAAAAGAACCAGTATCCTGGTGAAAATCCAGGGCAGTGGTTTCCGGGTAGCGGGTGTGGGATTGAAGCACCTGGAAGGTCAGGCTTTTGGTCCTGGAAAGCCGCAGGAAGCCATCCAATCCTGCCATATGATTAAAATAGCCATCCCCGGCTCTCCCGGTGTAGAGAAGTCCCAGCATAGAGCCTTTGCCTACATCCCTGCGGTACCGGAATACACCGCCCAGGACATCTTGCTCCAGTGAGGTTGAAAGAGAATGCTGGTTGGCGGGAAACAGGAGGTTGGTGGTGCGGTCCTGCGCAGCTACAAAACCAAAGGCATTCCTGCCCTGTTTGCCGGTGATTTTGACGCCCCATAAGGGGTCAAAGACAGTGCGGGTAAATACGGCTTCAAACGGGGTTTGAAAGTAATCGGCCCCTTCCAGGAAAAAGGGCCGTTTTTCAGGGTAACGAAGGGCAAAACGGGTATTGATTTCCAGTTGGGCCGCATCCGCTTCTACATGAGAAAAATCAGGGTTGATGGTGCTGTTAAGAGCAATATTAGGGGTTATGCCCCAGCGGGCACTGATTCCCGGTTCCACGTTTATGCCGCCGGTATCCATCTTTCCTGCCGGGAAATCCGTCCTCCGGTCTGTTCGCTGCAGGGTCAGGCTAGGCTCAAATTCGATATTCCTGCCGGGTGATATATTCTCAAACCCGCTGATTTTATCTTCCTGGCATAAGATACAATCGATGTCCCGGCTCCTGGGGTGCGAACTCAAACGGTGTCGGACATTGCGCGGATAGGACCGCTCAATACTGATTCCCCAGGTTTGTTTTCCCTTTGTTTTGGGGAACCTGAGCTGGTTAAAAGGGATGGCGATCTCCACGGTATACCCGTTGGCTGTAATTTTAGCGGCAGAGTTCCATATGGCATCCCAGTTGAAATTTTCCCTGCCTTCTGGTTCGCTGAAATAAGCATCTGCCTGGACCCCCAGGGGATTGACACTGAATTGAAAGGCGCGGCGCTCATCGTTAAATGTGTCGATGGTAATACTAACATAGTCGTCTTGCATGAAAGTATCCAGGGCATCCCGGTCCATGAGATGGGCACGAATTTTCCCGGGTTCCGGGTCAAAACAACGGATACCGATGTAAAGCCGGGTTTTGCTGAAAGTGATACGGCAGTCGCTTTCCACCGGCGCCGCGATATTATCCCCGGGCATCCACTCATAAGGCAGCCCAATCTTAACCGCCTGCTGCCAGGCAGCTTCATCCATGACCCCGTCGATTTTTATTTTCGCAGAGGCCGGGGTAACCGTATAATGTTTTCCCTTCACCGGGTAGACCGGACCGGGATTCATAAAAAATAATCCCAAAACAAGAATAAATATAAATGCCTTTTTCATTAATACCTTCATCCCTAACAGTTAAGTTTATCACTATTCATGGCCTGGCTAAAGGTTTGGGCCAACTGCACCACATGGGGTTTTTTAAAGATCGAATAATGATCGCCGGTTATTTCATAGGTTCGTATCGGCTGATGTGTATAGGCTTCCCAATTGTTTTTATGTATTTCATTGGACTGGCTGGCCTTGAAATAATGAACCGGTGCGTTGATCTTTGCCGGGGGTAAATAACAGGCCTGGGCATTGACAAAACTCCTGCCCATATTGAGATGGCGGACAAACTCCCGGATGGTGAGTTGGTCCCGGTCCGGCCGCATCAGCGCCTGGTATTCATCGATAAGCCGGAGGACCGCTTCTTTATGCACAGGGTTGGATTCCAGGTAATCGATGATATACTCCCAGGTTTTCTCGATATCGATTGTATTTTCTATAGTTTTTTCAATATCAGCTTCACACAGATGCACATGCAAATGATTTTTTATCCACTCGATCTCCGAAGCCGCGGTAAAAGGAAATTGAGGTGCAGCCGCTTTTCTGGGTTCCGCTAAAGCTGTTGGGTCCGGGCGGGGTGCGGTGGAATCCACCAGGCCGAGAAAACAGGTGGTTTCGTTAAACTGTTCCAGGCGCCTGGCCATCTCAAAGGCTATAGTGCCGCCTACAGACCACCCGGCAATCCAATAAGGCCCCTGGGGTTTCACTTTGCGAACCCGGTCGATATACGTCGATGCCGCGTCTTCAACAGAAAGACCCACAGGTGCGCAGCCTGCCGGTGGATCCGCTTTTAAACCCCAACAATTGAAACCGGGATCCAGATGATTGCAGAACTCGATATAACTTTCCACTTCACCGCTGCCGTCATGAATCAAAAATAAATGATGAAGGTCAGTATTGCCATTCTTGAGCAAAACCACATTCTCATCCCGCACGGCTGATACGCCAACTGCTTCCGATGCGACGAATTCCGCCATTTTACGTATGCTGGGGGTTTTAAACATCTCTGAGAGGGGAATGCGGATACCCAGTTCCTTGTTTATTTTTGATTCCAGTATGGTGGCTTTCAACGAATGACCGCCCAGCTCAAAGAAATTGTCATCGATGCCGATGGTCCCATCTTTTTCCAGCACCTCCGCCCATATATCTGCCAATTTCTGTTCAATGACATTCCGTGGGCCTACATACGATTCACCGGGCTTTGCCCCGGGATGGGGCAGTGCGTTCCGGTCTACTTTACCGCTGGTATTCAACGGGACCCGCTCCAGCGATATAAAATAAGCAGGTATCATGTAATCCGGCAGCGCGCGGCCGAGATATTCTTTTAAATCAGCAGCATTGGGGAGGGCATTCCCTCCATTGGAAGGAACGATATAAGCACATAGATGATTGTTGTCCATGGATACCACCGCTTCCCTGATATCGGGGTGTTTTAACAGCAGGTTTTCAATTTCCGCCAATTCGATGCGGAACCCCCTGATCTTGACCTGGTAATCTTTCCGGCCCAGGAATTCGATTGTACCATCCGGCAGCCAACGCCCTAAATCACCGGTTTGGTAAAGGTAGCTCATAGCTGATAGCTCATAGCTCATAGGGAGCTCTCCAGAACTGTTTGCTTTCTTTTCC
>WVZO01000399.1 GCA_011772425.1 Candidatus Aminicenantota bacterium | reverse complement strand
CTGCTTCGTCATGGTCATGGGATTTTGGTGACGGCGGCACCTCAACCGAACAGAACCCCACCCACACCTATATTGCCATGGGAAATTACACCGTAACCCTGACCGCCACCAACCAGTTCGGGTCCGACACCGAAATTAAAACCAATTATATCACCGGGACGGCCCCACAGCCCCCGATTGCGGATTTCACCGCCAGTGCCACGGATATTAATATCGGTAATAGTGTTACTTTTACCGATCTCTCCCTGGAAAACCCCACCTCATGGTCCTGGAGCTTTAAAGGCGGTACGCCGACCACCAGCACGGAGCAAAACCCGACGGTTACCTATAATACGGTGGGTACGTTTGACGTGACCTTAGTGGCCACCAATGCCCAGGGCAGCGATACCGAAACCAAAGTCGATTACATTACGGTATCCGTGAAACCCTACTGCACATCATCGGCAAGCAGCCAGAGTTACGAATATATTGCCGGTGTGCAGGTGGCTGACCTGGATAATGCTTCAGGTCCTTCTCCATACAGTGATTTCACCCACCTGGTCGCACATGTCGCCCGGGGAGAAACGGTTAATGTTTCATTAACCCCCGGATTCACCGGCACGGCGTACAACGAATACTGGAAAACCTGGATCGACTATAATGATGACCATGATTTTGAGGACGCGGGTGAAGAAGTGTTCAGCGGTTCCGGCAGTTCTGTCGTAACCGGCAATTTTACGGTCCCGGCTTCCGCCATTATCGGTAACACGCGGATGAGGGTATCCATGAGTTACAGCACCTATCCACCGATGTGCGGCGTTTTCACTTATGGTGAAGTGGAAGATTATACCGTCAATATCACCTGTATGGGAACTGCGGCCGTCATCAATCCCGGTTTTGAAACGGGCTTCAATCCCTGGACGCCGGTGGGAGATGTCAGTCTCATTATCGACCCGCCGGGCAGCGGCAATCATGTTGTCAGGCTCGACAGCGGCGGCAGTTCAATAGAACAGCAAGTCTTCGATCTATGCCCCAACACCTCTTATACGGTATCCTGTTGGGGTAAAGCCAAAGCAAGTGCAAATATATTCCTGGGTGTGAAAGATTACGGTGGTGCCGAGCAAACCGTACAATTTACAGATGAGGATAATTTCGTTCAGAAGTCGATTACCTTTATCACCGGCGCCGCCAATACCAGTGTAACCATATTCTTTATTAAATCAGGGCCGAATTCACACAAAGGCATTGCCGATGATTTTGAGATTATTAAAAACTAACGGGAGTTAAAACTAGGAGCCTGTCCGAGAATGCAGGGTGAACACGAGGTTCACCCCTACATGCATCCCGAGATCCTTTGTAGGGGCGAATCTTGTATTCGCCCTTATTCGTAATTCGACTGATTTTTGCTACTCTCGGACAGCCTCCTAGTTTTAGAAAATAAAAAAACAGGAGGTATTTGCAATGAATAAGAAAAAATGGAGGTTTAATGGTAAGGTTTTTTCTACCATTACCCTGGTTTTCGTTGTATGCTGTTTTATGGCAACAAGCTCATGGGCGGCCAAAAAAGTCGAGTTTTACCAGGCAAAGGCAAAAGATTACATCAAGCTGCTTAATCAAAACAAAGACAGGGAAGGTTCAACAATCGGTAAAACCCTGGGCCTGAGCCGGGATGAAGAATTTAAATTGCTTCGCAAGAGAACGGATTTCAACGGGGTCACCCATTACCGTTATCAGCAAACATATAAGGGCATCCCGGTCTGGGGTATGCAAACCAATGTAGGTATTAGCCCGGGTAATAACGTGGTTAGACTTCACGGCACCATGGTTCTGGATATTCCCGGGGACATCAAGAATATTCCTTCCTCATTGGACCCGCGGGGTGCATTAAGGCGAATGGAAGAATTGCATAAGGGAAAAGATAAGGGAGCACAATGGACCTTTAGAAACGAGAAATACGGGACGTATATTTATATCGATGAGAAGCAAAAGGCTCATCTTTGCTCTGTGGTCTCCTTTTTTGCCGATACGGAAAAAGGCAATCCCTCACAATTTATTCACTTTATTGATGTCAAAAAAGGCAAGGTCCTTCGCTCGTTTGATATGCTGAGATACCAGGGTGTAGGTCCGGGCGGTAACCTGAAAGTGGGCTACTATTATTATGGCATCGATTATCCGCCCTTTTGTGTCACTGAAGCCGGAGGTACCTGCTTCATGGATTGCACTTACGTAAGAACCTGTAATTGGGAGGGTACATGTCCACATTCCTTCACCTGTTATGAAAACACTTACAAGGAAGTCAACGGGGCCTATTGTCCCATGAATGACGCCCAATATTTCGGCCATGCGATTTACGATATGTATAATGACTGGTATGGTGTTCCCGTACTTCCGTTTCAGCTCACCTTAATTTGTCATTACAGTACCAATTACGAAGGTTACTTCTGGGATGGTTCAGGCTTATACATTGGAGATGGTGATAACACATTTTATCCATTGGCTGCCTTAGACCTTATTGCCCACGAAGTCAGTCATGGTTTTACCGAATATCATTCCGATTTGATCTATTCCGGTCAATCGGGAGGTATTAACGAATCATTTTCAGACATGGCCGGGGAAGCGGCTAAATATTACGTGAGGGGCACCAATGATTTCAGATTTGGTTATGATATCGTTAAAGACCCTGACGGTGCCCTGAGGTACCTGTATGACCCCCCATTGGACGGTCATTCCATCGATCATGTCGACGATTATTATCCTGGCATGGATGTTCACTACAGCAGCGGGATATTCAACAAGGCGTTTTATTTGATCGCCACCTCCCCGGGTTGGACCACACGAATGGCCTTTGATATTTTCGTTAAGGCAAACATGGATTACTGGACCCCCAGTACCACTTTCCAGCAGGGAGCCGAAGGCGCTATTAGTGCGGCATTGGATTATGGATATTCCTGCAAGGTTGCAGCAGAGGCGTTTGCCCAGGTGGGCATTAATGTAGTATGTTGTGAGCCGCCTATAGCAGACTTTTCCTGTTCACCCACTATGGGCGCGGTCCCGTTGACCGTCAGTTTCACCGATAAATCCGTAGGAGGGGCCGGGTCGTTGTTATGGGATTTCGGGGATGGCGGAACCTCAACCCTACAGAACCCCACCCACACCTATATCAGCATAGGATCTTACTCCCCGGCATTGACCGTTACCAACGCTTGCGGGTCCGATACCATGGTCAAAGCCGATTATATTAAGGTGTACTGCGCATCATCCGGGCTCAGCCAGGATTACGAATATATCGCCGGCGCGGCAGTGGCTGATTTGAATAATCCCTCAGGTCCCTCTCCATACAGTAATTTCACCAACCTGACCGCCCATTTAACCCAGGGACAAACGGTTAATGTTTCATTAACCCCCGGATTCCCCGGCGGTTCGTTTACCGAATACTGGAAAATCTGGATTGACTATAATGGGAACTGTGCATTTGAGGATGAAGAAGAGGTGTTCAGAGGTTGGGGAAACTCTATTGTAACCGGCAGTTTTACTGTACGCGGGGACACCGTTATCGGTGACACGCTGATGAGAGTTTCCATGAAGTACGGCAGTTATCCCTCGCCGTGCGAAACGTTTCCCTATGGTGAAGTGGAAGATTATACCGCCAATATCGCCTGCTTCGGACCTGGAACTATCACCAATCCCGGTTTTGAAACCGGTACCACTTCAGGATGGACTGAAACCGGAGCCGTCAGTATCACTTCCGACTCCCATACCGGTTTGTATGCTGTCAGTGTAGATGGCGCCAACAGTTCAGTGGAACAGGTAATCGTCAATCTGTGCCCCAGCACGACTTATACCGTATCTTGCTGGGGTAAAGCCAGGAAGAATGCAAATGTATTCCTGGGTGTGAAAGATTACGGAGGTGCTGAACAAACCGTACAATTTACCGATTACAAAAATTTCGTCAAAAAGTCCATCACTGTTACCACCGGCCCCACCAATACCAGTGCAACCATATTCTTTATTAAGTTGACCGCTAAATTCAGCGGCATTGCCGATGATTTTGAGATTGTTAAAAACTAAGATTGCAGAAGGGGTCAAGTTTTGCTCTATAACAATGTTGCACAGCAAGACTTGACCCCGGTTTGCGGTTTGGTTTTTTACGGTTTTTAAGCCAATTAAAACAAATCCTGGTGGTGGCGCTGCATCACTGCGCCAATTGCCCCAATCGCGGTGTGCCTATTCCTTCTATTATAACTCATCTCGGTGATTCTCTCCCGGACAATGCGTTGCCGTGTCAGTTGGTAGAAAATCAGGATACCGGAGAAGACTTTATGGGTATTCAGGAGGCCATCGATGATCCTGATACATTGTCAGGCCATACGATATTGGTCCACTGCGGTGCATATGAAGAAAATGTGACGGTTAACAAATCCCTTACTATCGTTGGAGATAACAAGAATAACACAATTATTGATGGCAACGTAAATATTCTCGATATTAACTATTTGATAGACTATTTGTATAAAGGTGGGCCACCGCCTGTGCAAAACTGCTGCTGTAAATAGAATGTAAAATGTGATGGGCACGGCGGAGGGTGCATAGCGCACAATATGCCGTGCCCATTACCCGTTTTATAAGTAGGGCTTGTTTTTGAGCTACTACTTCCACTTTTTATTTTACCTTTCTTTTCACTGGTTAGCTTCCTCTTGTGCTGCTTTTAATACATCCCCAATCGCTTTGCTCAAGGTTTTGGCTGTAAAGAGTTTGGCACAGCAGGGAAAAATAGGCCCTGAAACGCTTGAAATTAGTTGGTTTATATGATAAATTAAGAGTTCATGAAAATTAAGTTAAAAATAAGCAAGGAAGCAATAAAAAAAAAACTGGTACTATTGGCAAAAATCGTCGGCCTGACCTCCTTCTACCTGGTCCTCCTGGTGGTATCCGTATTTTTTACCATGAAAACCCTGATCAAAGGAGAAGAATTGGAGGCACCTGATCTGGTGGGCAAAAGCGTTAAAGAGGTTGAGGTCATTGCTGCCAAACATGACGTTTATTTGAAAAAGATCGTGGGAAACTACGATCGCCATTACAAGCCATTAACCGTTATTAACCAGACACCTGCCGCCGGTGTCCGTATCAAAGAAAAATCCTATATCACCATATTCGTGACCTCAGACCTGGTAGAGGTGATTATGCCCGACCTGTCAGGGTACAATTTAACTGATTGTGAAAAGATACTAAGAGACAATGATTTACGAAAACGGTACGTTTCTTATATGGATGCGAAAGATGCTCCTGTGGATTTTGTGATCGTCCAGTCCCAGCCGCCAGGCGCACGTGTGCCCAGCGGCACTGAGGTGGATATCCTGGTCTCCCGCGGAAGCAGGGAAAAATCCTATATTATGCCGGACTTGATCGCAAAACGAGTCGATTATGTCAAGGATTATTTTGAAGACCTGGGCCTGAAAATTTCAATAACCACAGCACCCTATCCCGGTCGAGGGCCAGGCTGGGTAATTAAACAATTTCCCCTGTCCGGACACCGCATCAATCGAAAAGCCAGGATCAGTATCGAGGTAAGTGAATGAAATGAAAATGAACACCACAATGAATTCAAATCTGAATCCTGTATTCCCATCGATTTTATCTACCAATTTTTTTAACCTGGAAGCCAAACTCAACGATTTTGAAAAAAACAACATCGATTTTATCCACCTGGATGTGATGGATGGGCACTTCGTGGGTAATCTCTCTTTTGGCCCCGCTGCTGCTGCTGCTATTAAATCAACATTTAATTTTAAAGTCGATGCCCACCTGATGGTCAGTAACCCGGCTAAAATGATTCCTAAATTTATCCAGGCCGGTTCGGATTGGGTCTCTTTTCATATGGAAGTTGTAGACAAGGGGAAGGTAAACGAAACCATTGCACTGATTAAAAATCAATCGTGCCAGGCTGGCCTGGTATTGAATCCTGATTCTCCTGTGGAAACGGTTTTTCCTTTCCTGGAGGATGTCGATTTTATCCTTTTGATGAGTGTTTTCCCCGGGTACGGCGGCCAGAAATTCATTCCTGGAACCGTTGAAAAAGTGGCAGCGTTGAAACAGCAAATCAGGGAACAAGGTACCCAATGCTTGATCCAAGTGGATGGTGGAATCAACACCTCAAATATCGGCTCATTAAAAAAAGCAGGAGCTGATTTATTTGTTATCGGTACATTTCTTTACAATTCAGATGATATCGCAGCAACTATCAACATGATACAAGATAAAATAAAGGGAGTATAATGATGAAAAAAATATTTACCTTTAATTTATTAACCGCATTCGTTTTGGTTCTTTTGGTGGCAGTTTCAGGATCAGGATGCAAAAAGAAAAAAGTTGACCTGGACCCGGAAAACCTGGGATCAGATAAGGAAATCTTCCAAAAAGCACAGAAAAGAATAAGGAGAGACCCGGAAAAAGCTCGTTTGCTCTTCAAGGAGATCATGCATCTTTACCCGGACAGTCTTTATGCCAGGCGTGCCAAAATCGGGATCGCAGATTCCTACTTTAAGCAGAAAGATTCAGCTTCGATGATAATGGCTGCTGCAGAGTACCAGGAGTATGTCAATTTGTACCCCAACTCACCGGACGCGGTTTATGCCAAACTCCAGATTGCCATGTGCTATTACCGTCAGATGAAAAGTGCAGGCAGAGATCAGACCAATACAATTCTTGCCATTAGAGCCCTGGAAGGTATGATTAAGCAGTACCCGGATACCAAAGAAGCTGAAGAGGCCAAAGAGAAACTGGAAAAAGCCCGACAGGTCCTGGCAGATCATTATTTTGGTATTGGTTATTCCAACTATCAACTGAAAGCCTTTAAAGGGGCTGTTGCTCGATTCAAACAGGTGATTGATGATTACCCGGATTTCAAAAAAAATGATAAACTGTTCTTTTATACAGGGAAATGCTATTTTGCCCTGAAGGATTACACCACCGCTATTTCCTTCTTCCAGAAAATTGTCAATAGTTTTCCCAAATCTAAATACCTGGATAAATCCACCAAAATGATCAAAAAAATTACTGAAATTCAATCGCAAGCGACGAAAGGTGGGAATACAAAAGACAAAAATAAAAAATCAACTAAAACCGAAAACCGATATCCCTGAAAAACCGGGTGTTTATTTGTTCAAATCCGGGGATAATGTATTGTATATCGGGAAGGCCAAAAATCTAAAGAAACGGGTGGATCAATATTTTCAAAAAAGAGATCAGGGGATGATCCGCAACCTGCTGCAGCAGGCGGATGATATTGAATATATTGTCACTGATGATGAGAAGGATGCCCTGCACCTGGAATACAATCTCATTCACCAGTACTTCCCTCCCTTTAATATCCGTTTAAAAGACGATAAGAGCTTTCCCCTGATTGAAATAACTACGGGTGATCCGTTCCCGGGAATCTACTATACCCGGCAGATAAAGGACAAAAGTATGTATGTAGGGCCTATCGTTGATGCCCGGAGAACAAAAGAATTGATCGATATGGTCACCCGTATTTTTAAGCTGAGAACCTGTTCTGACACTACCTTTAACCGTCAGACCGCTTGTCTCTATCATTATATTGACCGCTGTTCAGCTCCCTGCACCCACTACATCAATGAGGCAGAATACCGCAAAAATGTGTCTGATGCCGTTGATTTTCTAAAAGGAAATAAAAATAAGATTGTGAAAAAACTCGAAAAAAAAATGGCACAACTGGCAGAACAACTGAAATTCGAAGAGGCCCAGAAGGTAAAAGAAGATATCCGGCTGATAGATCAATTTACACTTGAATCGTATATCTCTACCATTAAAAAAATCGATTATGATGTGATTGCACTGCATCATGATCCGGATCAAAATGACTGCTTTGTTATTTTATTCTCTATTCTTGAAGGCCGGGTCAAGCGGAAGGAATTTTTTAATTTCAGTACCATCAGCACGCAAAAACAAGAGATATTAAAAGATTTCCTGATTTCGTTGTATCGAACCGGGAATATTCCCCGGATTCCTAAGGAGGTCCTGGTTCGGGATCTTCCCGGTGATCCCGATAAAGACGCCCTGGAGGGCATGTTTTCGCAAATTGCCAAACACCAGGTAAGGATCAAACTGCCCATCAAAGGTCAGAAACGTAAAATGATGGACCTGGCAGTAAAGAATCTAAACCTGTATGTAAACAAACATAAATACAGTTTGGTGGGGGAAAGGTTGAAGCAAGAGCTTCACCTGGTTCATTTTCCCCACTGGATCGAAGGGTTTGATATCTCGCATTTTTCCGAACGGGACCGGGTGGGAGCAGCCGTGGTGTTTTCCAAAGGAGTACCGGACAAGAAAAAGTACAGGAATTATATCATTAAAAATGCCGCCGCAGGAGATACCGAAGCGTTAAAAGAGGTCCTTGAGCGGCGATTCAGGAATCGCCAGCCGGAGGAACAACCCGACTTGCTCCTGATCGACGGCGGCAAGGGGCAACTCAGCGCTGCAGCATCTGTAAAAGAAAAGTTGAATTTAAGGTGCGATATCGCGGCGCTTGCCAAACGTGAAGAGCGGGTTTACCTGGAAGATGGTGGGTCGGTTCTTTTCCCGGAAGATTCGCCGGAGCGGTTTTTGTTCCAGAATATCCGCGACGAAGTCCACCGCCACGCTATTACGCACCACCGGAAAAGAAGGGAGAAGATAGGAAGTTGAGAAATCAGACGGCCAGAGGGTAGAAGGAAGTGGGGAAGCGAGGAAGCGGAGAAAAGAAGAAGATAACAGGGTCTCGTAAAAATTCTTAAATCCGAAATTCGAATATCGAAATTCGAAACAAATTCAAATGACCAAAACGAAAAGAACCCGAAAGCATCGTACCATGCTACTTTTGTTTTGGATTTTGAACATTTGAATTTTGGATTTGTTTGGTCTCTGCGCGATTTCGTGTTTCGTGCTTCG
>WVZO01000145.1 GCA_011772425.1 Candidatus Aminicenantota bacterium | reverse complement strand
GAGGAACGCTTTTTTTCGATGAGATATCGGAAATCCCTTTATCCTTTCAAACCAGACTGCTGCGATTCATCGAAACCAAAAGATATCGTATACTTGGGGAATCTTCGGAAAGGGAAGCGGATGTGCGCATTGTTACCGCCACCAACAAGAATTTGCTCAAAGCCATCGAAGAAAGTGAATTCCGGGAAGACCTGTATTTCCGGCTCCATGTATTGGAAATAGAAATCCCTCCGCTGCGGCAGCGAAAAGAAGATATTAAAGCATTGGTCCTGGAAAATCAAAAATATCTTAATGGCAAAGCCCTGGGAAACGCTTTCTGGGACGTGATTTTAAATTACCATTGGCCGGGAAATGTCCGGGAGTTAAATACGGTACTCAAACGGGCCGGTATTATATCAAACGAACCCATTACCGGCGAAGACATCCAGTCCATTATTAGCCAGGGCATTTACAAAAAATCCGTTGACCATGAAGGCGATAAAACCGAAAACACCTGGAAAGAGATAGAAGCGGGCAAAAGTTTCTGGGAGGTATTGTGGCCGCTGTTCATCGATAGAGAGGTAGATCGCTATTTTGTTAAACAGGTATTGAAAAAAGCATATATGATAAGCTCAAACAGTTTTAAAGAGATGATGGACGTATTAAATATCGGCCAAAAGGACTACCATAAGTTTATGAGTTTAATGTACAAATATCGAATCGATCCGCGAAACTAATACCGTGTTTCATAAATTTTGTATTTTATGATGGCAAGATGGAATTGCCCCACTTTTTTTACGATTATCAGAAGACGATAAATTCGAAATTCGAAACAAATCCGAAATTCAAATGTTCAAAATTCAAAACAAAAGCATCATGACACTGATTCTCACTGTAATTTATTACCAGAGCCCTTTTTAAATTAATAGGGTGCCCGCGCCGCGGGCTTTTGGTCATTTGAATTTCTGTCATTTGAATTTGTTTCGAATTTCGAATTTCGTGCTTCGAATTTTAAATGTAATGGTATTACTTCTACAAAATGTGAGAAGTTAAATTGCCGGAATCTCATGACCCACGTTTGAAACAGTATACCAGGCTGGTTTATTGAATAAACCCATGGGTTTATCGGCGGATATGTTGAATTGATAATGATCTCTGTTTTTTTTCACCTGGTTTATCCATGTCAATAAACCTATGGATTTATTAAAAAAGAAAGTAAATGGCGGATAAATTTTAAAATCCCGTTTAGATAAGGATTTTAAAAAAATTTAAACCTGGCAAGGGAATTGCTATTTATGTTTTGGTTTGATTGAGCTGCAGGTAATGCTGCTCATCAGGCTGAGAAAACTAAAAAAAGGAGAAAAAAAATGAAGACAAAAAAACAAAAGCTCACGTTAAAGAAAGCCACCATTGCTAATTTAAATGATCTTGAATTAGCGAACGTTTACGGAGGTGGCGAAACGGACGATTGCACATTAACGTGTGAGTGCAACTCGGAGCTAACGGATTGCAAACAGTGTCAGATTGAAACTGGTAATACCGAAGAACCCACGTGCGAACCATGGACTAACTACAGCGTTTGTTGGACGCAAGCAGTTTGTTAACGATTCTTAACCTCTTAACCAACTGAGGATAACCTGAAGCCGCCGTCCGGTCAATATCCCGGGCGGCGGCTTTACCATTTCTGGGTTTACTAAAATTATGAATGATGAATGATGAAAAAAATCTGACGAAATCTGACGAATTAAATACCCTGCCTTCATCATTCAATACTCAACACTCATCATTTCGCTTTTCCTGGCTGCTATTCTCATGGGTTGAAATTTCCTGTAGGTCAGGGAGCGCCACAGCCATTCAAAAGGTCCGAAGCGGAAGTGTTTTAACCACAGGGTAGAGAACCACATCTGGAAAGCCAGGATAAGGACAACAATAAGGAACTGCCCGGTTCGGTTTATTTTTCCAAACAGTCCGAAGCCGTGCCCATAAAACAGTGTCGTGCAGATAAGGGTATGCATGAGATAGTTGGTAAAAGCCATTCGTCCTACAGCCGCCAATGACCGGGTGATACGCGGCATTAGCCTGGACTGACAGATCAGCATGATGCCGGCAATATAAGCAAGGCTGAGAAACATGCTTCCCCAATAATTGAGTTGTATTCCCTTGAACATGGCATATTCAAATGCCCAGTTATGCCGGGCACTGATAATCCATCCCCACAGCACCAGGGGGACTCCGATGACTGCCCCGATGATTAACATATTCCGGTAAAAGGCTTTTGATTTTTTTGCCGATAATATTCCCCATTTGAAAAAAGCCATCCCGATAAGCATCAAGCCTCCGGCGCTCCACAGCATAAATATCAAAAAGGAACTGATCTGGAAACCGAGAGTGAAGGGCACACGGTGTTCCATCTGTTTCCACCACCCCCCCTGGTAAATAGCAATCTCATTGGCAATCGCTTCCTCCCCCGGCTGCCAATTTTCAAGTTGCTGCTCCAGCATTTCTTGCGGCCAATGAGGGAGAGACCACTCAACAAGACCCAAAATCCCCGAACATAGACAAATACCAACCAGGCCAATAATGAGAAGCTTTTTGGGAGAAAGGTTTCGAAACAGGTAAACCAGAAGTCCACAAAGTGCATAGGTAAACAGGATATCACCGTACCAGAGTACATAGGCATGCAGCAGACCGATGAGGAGAAGCCACAACATGCGTCGATAGTGTATCCCCGCCGGTTTCTTTCCCTTTTCTTTCATTTTACTGGTCATTAACCAGATACCAGCCCCGAAAAGCAAGGAAAAAATCGTCCAAAATTTATTCTGCACAAAGACCCGTGTAAACAGGGCCACCACATAATTTAAACCGGTCAGGTCACCAAAAGCGTTGGGATTCTGAAGTGCGGCAGTAATCATGGCAAAGGCTTGAATATTCACCACCAGGATCCCAAACAAGGCAAACCCACGCAAGACATCCAGGGATACGATTCGTTCCGACGGCGACGTCGGAGTCACCGGGATTGAATTATTTTTTTCCATTTAAAAACCTCCTTAAGGGATAATGTCTTATAGAGGATATACGCAAAATAACCCTCAAATGTTTATCTTTTGAGTTTTTTTTTGAATTTTTTTTTTAACCACAGGGCGAAAAATCTCTTATGGGTGAGGAAAGACAATGCATTTTACCGGTTTCATGAAATGGCTGAAAATGGCAGTTGGATATCCTTTATTCGCACCCACTTAAGACCAGCCCGGTTAAATCAACCGGCACCGGATTTCACCCTCACCGACATAAAGGGAAATAGATTTAATATAAAAGGCCTGAAAGGGAAAGTCGTTATGTTGGATTTTTGGGCCTCATGGTGCCAGCCTTGCGTTTCCGAATTCAAAGGAGTAAAAGAATTTTATAAAAAAATCAACGTTCTTTAACTAATGAGAAATAAGTAAAGAGGTCTCTAACTTTATCAATACTTTCCTTCAGTACAAAGGGATCCAGGGAAAGATGAAAATACATGTAGATGCTTTTTTTCTTAATTAGGAGTATTGAAGGATGAGGAATATCCAACTGACTTTGGATGGTATGAACGTTGATGGAATCAAACTTCATTTTTAAATGAGAATGAAAGCTTTCTGTGTTACCAGTTTCAAGAGCAAAAACAACAATTCCCCCATTTTCATCTCTAATAGTTTCCAGCGCTCTTAAACCTGTCAAGATACAACTCAGACAATCAGTTGAAGGGTCTGTATATAAGACAAAATGAAAATTATCGTCCAGGAAAAAGGATTCTTTTTTTTCTTGATTGCTTCTACACGATTGAAAGACCCACACAAACAATATAAATATAATTACGGTAACGATAATTCTGCCTCTTTCCATGAGATACCTCCTTCATTTTCCTCACTCATTTTTATATACACTGTTCCCTTTACGATTTTGAAATCGTATATATAGTTGTCTGTTTCGTCGATAAACCAACGGTGCTTTCTATCATTTGCATTTATAATTTCATAATAAAATTTCTTTTCGTAACCTTTTCTATAACAGATAAAAATCCATCCGTTCTCTACGAAAATATTGTGCAATCTAGTCCATTTGGACATCCAATTGATGTGACTACTATGATCATATTTGCCTATATTGTACTTGCCTGGAATTTTTTTGTAAAAAGGTGGAGTTAGACTTATTGTATCAATCTTTTGCAGCTTTTTTAATGAGAATATCTGGATTTCAGGTTTAATACTTTGAATGACATAGGCCATATCATTCAACACTGCAACTGAGGCACTATTTACATTAAATTTTAACATTAATTTTATAAACTCCGGTTTCCCCAGCCTTTTTATTTCTCCTGTCTTAAAATCATACACCTTCAGAAGTCCATCTCTCCAATATACATTTACTGCTATTATTTTATCTTTCCTAATTGGTGTGAAATCATCAAAGCAGTTAAAGTCAATTAATTTGATATTCTCTAATTTCGGATTTAACGAATTTGCTGAAAAACAATAAATAAACTTGTAGTAAAACAAAGAATTTACCCAGCACTGACCATTAAAAAATATGATCTTTAATGGTTTATATATTTGATTTGGCCCAATCCCATTTTCAAAAATTATTTTTTCTTTCTTACTTCCTGGCTCTATTTTCCATATATCGTTCTTGCAAATAGCATAGATATTTCCATTTGCATCAACAGCAGAATTTATAGTGGGTAATCCAGTTGAGACATGCTTGATTGTGACTGACTCAAAATTACCTTCACTGTAATTAATTTTTTCTCTTTTTCCACAATGGGAAAAAGTAAGATTGATAATAACTCCAACAATAAACAAAATAGAAATTTTTCTTTTCCCTAATATCATGGTTCTACTCCATAAACCTGGAACTCCAGTGGGTGGGATTCCTCCCACCCACAAGAAGTCTCATTTAAATTTTTTGATACTCACTCTTCTCCTAATCATTATATTGATGGGTTCACTTGCAGTTTCGTCGCTCTAGCTCTCTCTAGCTGTGCAATCGGTTCCTGGGGCCTGGCAGCCATTGAAATGTCCTTCATCATCATAGAGCCTGTGGCCCTTAACATCTTTAGCTGCGAAACCGCTTGAACTTGTTGAACTTGCATCGAATGCTTCAAGTGTTGGAATTCCCACTATGAAGATGAATCCAATGACTAAGAGAGTGACAGCTAACACAAAAGATTTTTTCTTGTTCATATTATTCTCCTTTTTTATTTTTTTTGTCAATCCGGACTGCTTTAAACCAAATAGTGAATCTACCCGTCCGAGAATAGAACCACTACTCTTTCGTTTTAAAGACGATTGACTTTTTTCCGTTTCTTGTCTATTCTCAATCGCTGCCGGAGAAGCCTCCTTCTTCTTTAACAACGCCAACTTCTTGTCTCTCACTATTTCACTCATCATCTTCTAAATCCTATCAGAAACATCACACTAAACAGATAGCAATTTGAGTGCCAGTCCTGGAGATAAAGCTCAAAACCCTTTTATATAAATGCTAAAGAAAATTATGAGCTATTTTGCCGAATTTTAACGTAAAACTAAAAGTGTCTCGTTTTGGAACACTATTTTTTCACAAATAATGCCGATAGGCTTTTATATCCATTAATGCAAAGATTTCCCCTAATGTATCGTTTTGAGACACAATATTTTTTCATATGTTAGTTGGCCCCCCTTATTGCTTTAATGTCCATGCTTTACAAACAAATCCAGGAGTGTGCCATTTCGACACACACAAAAAAATTGTATCAAAAGGTCAAAAACAAACCGGTTGAAATTATCGGTATAAGTATTGACACGGAAGCACGGGTTAATAAGGCGAAAGACGTTGTATTAAAGGAATATAAGCTTCCCTGGCGGCAGGTTATCGAAGGCAAAGGGCACCGGTATCCCATATGGCAGGTATACGGCAGCCTGCCTGAAAAGCTCAAATTTGGAATCCCTTTGTATGTCATCATCGATCAATCCGGGATCATCCGCTTCGGTGATAGAGACATAAAAAAAGTGGAGTCCCTTATCAATCAATTGCTAAAATCAAAATAACCAGGCTGATGATAAGAGGACAAACAAGAAATACTGGATGGAAATTAAATCTTTTAGCTCTGTCATAACAGCTTTTTGCTTTTAGCTAAGAGCACTTTTTTAGTTATTTTTTGACTGACACCCTCTTTCATTTCTGCTTCCTTTTCAAACTGAACTCTCGTACCTCACGGGCACTCTAAAAAAACTGACGCCCTCCGTGCGGATCTACTGACCAATATTCAGGATGGACATAAAAACTAAAAAAAATTAAAACGTTGAGTATGTCCATCCTGAACTCATAGTAGAACTCTATAAGAACTTTTTTTTGTCTCCGACGGCCAGGGGGGCTCTTTTCGAGAAAACTGCCCCCCTGGACCCCCCGCAAAAGCTTTTGATTAATTTCATTGGTTTCCGGGTGAGGGAATTGCACTCACGATTGATTGTCCCCTTTTTTTCAATTGTCCGACTAAAGATTCTGTCCGATTGGAAATTGAGATTGACAACGGACAACTTTCATTACATAATATAACACATGGAGGTAACCATGAAACTAAAACATGGAAACAAAACAAACGCGAAGGTAAAAACAGTTAAAAAATCACTGTTTACCCTGTTGCTGTTAGCGGTGACACTGGCAATGTTAACCCTGCCAACCCCCACAACAGCAAAGAAAACCCAGGAAAAAGTGCTGGTCCAGATGGCGATTCTTTTGGACACCAGCGGCAGCATGGAAGGACTGATCGAACAGGCCAAAACCCAATTATGGAAGATCGTCAATGAAATGGCCTTAGCTAAAAAAGACGGACATACCCCAAAACTGGAAGTGGCCCTTTATGAATACGGCAAAAGTTCCATCCCTGCTTCCGAAGGTTACTTGCGGATGATTGTTCCGCTGTCTATCGACCTGGACCGCATATCCGAAGAGTTATTCAAGTTAAAAACCAACGGCGGCAGCGAATACTGCGGCAAGGTGATCCAATCGGCTGCACGGGAACTCCAGTGGTCCAAAAACAATAACCACTATAAGGTCATTTTCATCGCCGGAAACGAACCCTTTACCCAGGGGGATGTGAATTACAAGGTGGCCTGCAAAGAAGCTATCACCAAAGGTATTATCGTCAATACCATTTTCTGCGGTAATCTCCAGGAAGGAATACGGACCTTCTGGAAAGACGGTGCCGATCTTGCCGACGGCAAGTACATGAATATCGACCAAAATCAACAGATCGTGCATATCAGCGCACCCCAGGATGAAAAAATCATCGAATTGGGTAAAAAATTAAACCAGACCTACCTGGCCTATGGAAGAGGCGGCAGCAAGAAAAAAGAAAGGCAAGAAATGCAGGATGCCAATGCCGCGGCAGTAAATCCTTCCGTCATGGTGCAGCGCTCCTATACCAAAGCCTCTAAACAGTACAATAATGCCGGCTGGGACCTGGTAGACGCGGAAAAAGAAGGAAAGGTAAAGATCGAAGAAATGAAAGAGGCGGAACTGCCGGAAGAAATGAAAAAGATGTCCAAAGAGGAACGAAAAAAATATATTGAAGAGAAAAGAAAAGAGAGAGAAAACATTCAAAAGAAAATCAGTCAATTACGAAAAGAGCGGGACAAATATGTCGCAGAGAAACGTAAAAAAATGGCCGCAGATAATACACTGGATGCCGCAATTATAAATGCTGTCCGGGAACAGGCAAAGAAAAAGCATTACAAATTCGAGAAAAAATAAGTTAGCCACCAAGTACACGAAGAAACACGAAGGTAGAGAGGAGAAAAAAATGTTTCGAATAAGGAGAATAAATATTATCATGGCAATGATTTTGGTAGTTGGATTTTCAGTTTCGCTGTATGGCGATGGTTTTATCGTGGTGCATCACCATGGCCACACGATTCGGCCGCCTCATCCGCGGCCGATTCCGCCGCCGCGTCCCTATCCCCATCCGTTTCCCTTAGAAGTCAAATACCACCGGGTGAACGTAAAAATCGACGGCCAGGTGGCAGTGACCCACATTGACCAGTCGTTTTACAATCCCACCCCTTATAGACTGGAAGGATATTACCTGTTCCCTATTCCTGCCAATGCGGTTATCAAAAAATTCAGCATGTTTGTGAACGGTAAGGAATTAGAGGCCGAACTGCTGGACGCTAAAAAAGCCCGTAAAATATACGAAGACATTGTTCGACGTCAACGGGACCCGGCTTTGCTGGAATACATGGGCAGGGGTGTGTTTAAGGCCCGGATTTTCCCTATCGAACCCCGTTCGGAAAAACGGGTCAAGATGTCTTATACTGAAGTACTCAATAAAGACAACCGTACCATCGAATACATTTACCCGTTGAATACGGAAAAATTTTCTGCCAAACCCTTAAAAGATGTATCCATTAATGTTGACATCAAGTCCGGGGAAAGTATAAAAAGCATTTACTGCCCGACACATGAGGCAGAGATCGTGCGCAAAGGTGACAAACACGCCATTGTCAGCTTCGAGGAAAAAAATACCAAACCGGATATCGATTTTAAGCTTTATTACAGTACAGACAACGAGAAATTCGGTTTTTCCCTGCTTTCTTATAAAAAAGAAAACCAGGACGGGTATTTCTTTTTAAGCCTCAGTCCCGGTTATACGTCCAAAGAGGATGAGATTTCAGAAAAGGATATCACGTTTGTGCTGGACGTATCCGGCAGCATGGCGGGTGAAAAGTTAAAACAGGCCAAAAAGGCACTGCGATTCTGCGTTGAGAATTTGAACAAAGGCGATAGCTTCGAAATCATCCGTTTTTCCACTGAAGCCGAAGCCTTGTTTAATGGTCTGGTTACTGCCAGCGAGAACAACCGCGATAAAGCCCGGGAGTTCATTGATAACTTAAGGGCCATTGGCGGCACCAATATCGACGAGGCATTAAACCTGGCATTCAAAATGAAAAAAACCAAAGGCCGGCCCTACATGATCATATTCATGACAGACGGCAAGCCCACTATCGGTGAAACCGATGAAAAAACCCTGGTCAAAAAAATCAAAGATGCCAATATTTCTCATACACGCATCTTTACCTTTGGAATCGGCAACGATATCAACACCCATCTGCTGGACAAAATCACAGAGTTAACACGGGCGTACCGGACTTACATCTCGGAAAAGGAAGATATTGAAATCAAAGTGTCCAACTTTTATACCAATGTCCAGTCTCCCATATTAACTGACATCCAACTGGATTTCGGGAGGGGTATCAAGGTATCAAAAGTATATCCGCGGGATTTACCAGACCTGTTCAAAGGTTCCTCCCTGACGATTATGGGCCGGTACCAGGGTCATGGGGATGCAGAGATTGTACTCAACGGAAAAGTTAAAAATAAGAAAAGGGAATTTGAATTCAAAGGGAAAGATGGTTTTGTGTCGGGGGACAGCAGCGACAGTGAAAAAAATGATTTTATCCCGCCTTTATGGGCGGCCCGCCGGGTGGGTTACCTGTTGGACCAGATTCGGCTCCACGGCAAAGACAAAGAACTTGTGGATGAAATCACTCAATTAGCCAGGACTTATGGGATTATTACACCCTATACCAGTTACTTGATTGTTGAAGATGAGAAAGAAAATACTCGCCGCCGGGTCATCCGGGAAGAGGACCAGACACTGGCCCAGGTTGCCGGAAGGGCACCCGGTTTTTATAAGAGGAACCTGGAGGAATATTCAGGAATGAAATCCAAGTATGGAGCTGACAGCGTTCGTGCCAGCAAGGAAGTCCAGCAGTTGAATACGGCGGCCAATTATGCCCAGGCCAAACCGGGAAAGTCCCGGATGACTTACAGGGACAAAGAAGGAATGATTCAAAATGTAACGGCCCAGGTGAGGAACATCCAGGGTAGGGCTGTTTACAATATAGGGAATAATTGGGTGGACTCGCAGATTCAGCAGCAAAAAACTCAACAAAGCAAACGCATTCAATTTGCCAGTGATGAATATTTCGAGCTTATAAAGAAAGAACCGCTTTCTGCTCAATTTCTGGCATTAGGTAAGAATGTGCGCTTTGTATTGAATAATACTCTTTATGAAATATATGAATAGTAGGTAGTGTCATGTCAACTCTCAAATGACGGTAAATTAACTGCCCGAAGGGCTACAAAAAGTTTTGCGGGGGTCCAGGGGGCGGTTTTTCAAAAGAGCCCCCTGGCCGTCGGAGACAAAAAAAGTTCTGATAGAGTTTTATAGGAGTTTCAGGATGGGCAGGCAGGAAGCTTTATATTTTTTTCCGATTTTCTGCCCATCCTGTAGATAAAAATAGGGTATAGTAGATCCGCACGGAGGGCAGCAGTTTTTTCAGATTGCCCGTGCGGTACGAGAGATTAGCTTTAAGTCAGCAGCATTGGGCTCAGGGGGTGGATTTTGGTCTCGTTTATTTCTTGACAAAAAAAGAGTGGTATAGTATTGTTTCATTTTTCAGATACTATTGTGGAGATCGAAGAATAATAAATAGAGGAGATAAAAGCATGGCGATAAAAAGGGTCTGGATTGAAGAAGGATGTACGCTTTGCGGTCTTTGCCAGGAAACTGCACCGGAGGTCTTCGAATTGGGGGACGATACCGCTGTGGTTAAAGAAGGAGTGAATTTTGACGGCTACGAGAGCGAGATAATGGAATCTGCGATAACCTGCCCCGTAGAAGTAATCAAATACGAATATAAATAGATTAGACTCTACTACCAAAAGGGGTTTTCTTTTTCACCCACGAATTACACGAATTTTTTTATATTTATCTGTATCAATTCGTGCTAATTCGGGGTGATTTTCTGATTTTAAAACTACTTTTGAAAACCCTAAATTTGCTGATTAACACGTATTACATGGGGGGCCCCCTGTAGTACCACATCCATCGGTATCAGGACAATACTCATGTATTACTGTTTTTACACGTGGATCATCAATCCCTCCGTGGATGCCTTTCAACTCAGCAATTTTAAAGTCTGCAATGGTTTTCTTGTTTAACCTGAGCTTTTTCTTGAAATTCTTAGTTTTCATGATTCCTCCTTTTGTTAGAGAGTTTTAAACCTTCAAATTAACAATCAGGACAACAAGGGCCGGGATATGATGGGAGTCCGGTCTCGCAAGTCGCACCACCACAAGTAAAAAGCGAACAATCTACATGACAGGTTTGAGTCAGGTCTGGCTTATTAAATCTACCATGGACTTTTTCCATTGTGCCAATATCCAGATTGGCAATGGTTTGTTTGTTGAACGGTAATTTCTTACGAAAATTCTTGATTTTCATGATTCCTCCTTTTTGTTTATATATCTTGCATAGAGCGGAGCGCATCGGGCAGAGAGTATGGAATTATTCTCTGCTCTACGCGCTGCGCGCTGCGCTTTACGCTTTACGCTTGACAAACATCACATATCGAGGGGCCGCCGCATGTCTCAATGGGCACATTCGACGTACAATTTTCACAGGAATCCTGGTTACAATAGGAAAAATCGGAACAAGGTTGAATTATGCCCCCGTACACGTGGGCCATCACTTCATCACCCAGGTTGGCAATGGTTTTCTTGTTTAACCTGAGCTTTTTCTTGAAATTCTTAGTTTTCATGATTCCTCCTTTTAGCCTTTCTTTTTTCTGAAACATATTTATACCACACCGGGGGAAGAATTGCAAGAAACAAAGAGGAAAAATTAGAACTTAGTTCGCTTCGCTCACAATTGATTGCCTGCCTGTGCGTGCCCGCACGCAGACAGGGGGTGATGGGGTATTGGAATAATGCGGGAATGGGATGGCGTCCTTCGGACAAATAAACGCCTGCGGCGGAGGCCTAAAGGACCATTGGTTTTGTCGCTATCAGAAATTTTCATTTTGACTCTGGAGTGTTGGAGAAGAAGAGAAGAGCTAGAATGGTGCCAATGGGAAATACCTTTATGAAGCGTGGTACGATGATTGACCGTGTATGAAAAGC
>WVZO01000693.1 GCA_011772425.1 Candidatus Aminicenantota bacterium | reverse complement strand
GCGCGGTTCAACCTGGACATGACCGTTCCTTTCCTGATGCCCAGCGTAACAGCGATCTCCCGGTAGGAAAGGTCTCCGTATTCTTTCAATACAAAAACCTCCCGCTGCTTCCCGGGAAGATTATGGATGGCGGTTTTCATTAATTCAAACTCTTCCCGGTATATTGCCAGTGACTCCGGTGTATTCCTATCTACGGGGGTATCCCCAAGTTCCAATTGAGAACAGGGAGAGCCGGATATTTTTCTTATATAGTCCAGGCAGGTATTGCGGGCGATTCGATACAACCATTCTTTTTTTCTCGATTGGTTCCTTAATGATCCCAATTTAAGATAGGCTTTAAGGTAAACTTCCTGGGTCAGGTCTTCGGCATCATGGGAATTCTTGGAGAATCCCAGGCAAATCCAGAACACAGTATTTTTATATGTCAGCAGTTCGTTGAACAGCCTGGCTTCATCTTCTGTTCGATATAATTCGCTCAAGTCATTCATTTTCATTTCCATTTTCATTGTTCATTCTCATATAATAAAGACGTAAATGCAACATAATTATTCCCTGGATTTTTAGCCACGAATGCATTTACAATGCGGTAAAAAAACACGAAGTTACACGAAGAGAAGAAACGGAGAAACGAAGAAGGACGAAAAGGTATAAGGTAAGTTGAAGGCTTCCCTAAACGTTTGAAACAACATCCTATTTAATAAAAATGTCAATTTCAAAAATAGTCGGCGAAATGGTTGATCCTGGTAAGGAAGCCTTTAGATGGCGCGTATGCGCCTTCAGCGGCTCCCCTCGCCGAGGGGTCGTTTTAGCCAGAGTACAAACGCGAGTACCACCAGGCAGGCGGGGAGGGCACAGCCAAACGAACCGACGACGTACTTCATAGATGGGGTGGGTGCAGTGATGAAGTGAAGTATCCAGATAACGAATACGCCGTAGGTAGCCCGGAAAAAGACCGGCGGCCACAGGCTTTGGGTTTTTAACCTTAACCAGGTGAGCACAAAACCTGAGGCCAAAGCCCCTACCGAAGGCCAGACAATTCCCCAAACCGGTTCCAACTTAAGGAATTCAGACTTACTGAAGAATAGAAACCACGGTAAATCCCAAACAACATAGACTATGCCGGTAATCAAGGCCGTGGTGGTGAAGGAGGTTTGTTTTGCCAATGCAGGAACCAGTACCCCCTGCCATCCCAATTCGCTGCCCAGGGACATTATAATGGCCCAGACAAAATAAATTGTGCAGAAAAAGAGGAAATAGGCGCCCAGGGCAATAACGGGGTCATCGGTTTTCAGTTTAAGCAGCCCACTTGCCTTATAAACAATACTTTCATCATAGAATCCTCCCATCACGATCCATACGATGATATACACCACCAGAGCAATACCCACGGGAAGGAGAACACTCCACAATAAGTAACGCTTATCCTTAAGTTTCCAGGCGAATTCGCCCAGGCTTCGCCCGGTGATTAGCTGGGTAAGAATGGCCCCTGCTGCCGGGATAAAGATCAGCACCAGAGAAAATATGCGACTGAGTCGATCGTCCACCATCTTGGCCTTGAGGACATATGCCGCGGCGCCCAGGATAAAAGTGATTACCAGGAAAATGGCAATTCGTTTCCAACTGTCGTTTGCTTTTTGCGTTTGATTATTTATCATTTTCTCCTCTCAAGGTTGTTTTTCAACAACCGTTTCATTTAATTTTTTATATGGATAATGATTAAAGCTTTGAATACCATAAATCAAAAAAAAATTCAACCGGATGGTTTCTTTTTCAGCAATTCTAATTTTGGCGTTTCACGCAAGGGTAAACACAAGGTTTACCCCTACAAATGCACGAAAACGTCCATCAGATGTAGGGGCTCGGCCTGCATTTCGTGTTCGCCCGGACAAATGGTAAATTTAGAATTGCTGTTTCTTTTTGATTCCAATCACATTGGGGATGGGCCAATAACCTTTATTATCATCATTCAGATTAAAACCCGTCTCATAACTGCCAAATTTCTGAATTTCAATCCCCTTATGATTTAGATAAAAAGAAGCCTCAGGCCCACCCTCCAGGTACATGGCATTATAAATCGACAAAGACAATTGTAAAAGAATATTAATAAAATCATGCGCTGAATAGGGAGAACGGGTAAATATAAATAAGGCATTCCCTCTCTTATCCATCCCAATCACCACCATGCTCCATTTTTTATCCTGCTGGCTCCAGCGATTCCTTTGACGGCAGTCGATCATGCGAATCCCCTGTACAAATGAATGGTATTTGGTTTTAAGTATGTTCCAATCCTGGCATTTCAAATCGATGATCTGGAACTCAGGCACATCCAGGGTTTTCCGGTTAAAAGCCGTAACTGTGTTATGTTTATTCATCTTGCGGCTGTTAATAAAATCATAATTTTTCATAAAACCCACGTTGGTTTTATAGTCTTCCTGGAACATCCCTGCATTGATGACCGCAATCAGGTTCCGGGACGCTGCCCATTCTTTTGCTGTCTTGTTTGCTTCATTGGTTTCTTTGGCACTAATCAACTTAAAATGATAGTATTTGGGGTTGATTTTTAAGATGGTGATTTTAGAATCACCTAGCGAAGATTTCAATGGTGAGTCAACAGAGGCGATATATAAGCCGGTATCAACTTTTTTCCATTGAATAGAAGGAACCTTTGACAGGCCGGTTAAGATAACCGGGATCAGCAGCAGGCATGAATATACGATTTTTTTTCGCTTACCGGTTATGTTTTCCATAAATTTTACCATCATACATACTCCCTTGTCCTTCAGCTTTTAAACAGATTAAAAATAAATATGTACCACATATCAAACAAAATATCAACCGGTTGAAGGAAAATGCAGGAATTTTAGCCACGAAGGAACGAAAAGACAGTTGGCAGTTGGCAGTTGGCAGTTGGCAAGAAAAGAAGAAGAGAAGAAGGCAAATGAAAATTACAAATTCCAAATCACAAATTACAAACAAATTCCAAATTCAAAATTACAAAATACAAACCCTTCTTTGGAAACGGAATACAAATTATCCCAATGGGGTAATATGTTGGGAAGCATGGTACGATGTTTAACCGAGTATGAAAAGCTTTTGCGGGGGGTCCAGGGGGGCGGTTTTCTCGAAAAGAGCCCCCATGGCCGCCGGAGGCATCTATTTGCTTTGCAGGTACTTGTGCATATGTTCGGCGGCGATCTTACCGTCGCCCATGGCTAAAATAACAGTTGCGCCTCCGCGAACAATATCCCCGCCGGCAAACATTCCCGGGATAGATGTTTCCATGGTTTCTTCATTCACGACAATAGTTTTCCAACGGGTGGTTTCCAGTTCCGGGAGTGCCTGGGGTATCAGCGGGTTGGGTGATGTGCCAATTCCCACCACAACGGTGTCCACATCGATTAAATACTCGGAACCTTTAATGGGCCTGGGTCTGCGGCGCCCGGATTCATCTGGCTCTCCTAATTCCATTTTTTGCACCTTCACCTGTGTCACGCGGCCATCAGGGTCACCCAGGTATTCAACCGGGTTGGTAAGGGTCAAAAATTCCACGCCTTCTTCTTTAGCATGATGGATTTCTTCGATTCGAGCGGGCATTTCCTTTTCGGACCGGCGGTAAATAATCATGGCGCGCTCAGCTCCCAACCGTAGGGAAGTTCTCACAGAATCCATGGCTGTGTTTCCACCACCGATGACTGCTACTTTTTTACCTCTCACAATCGGGGTATCGAATTCCGGGAATTTAAAGGCTTTCATCAGGTTCACGCGAGTTAAGTACTCATTGGAAGAATAGATATTAATCAGGTTTTCACCGGGGATTCTCATGAAACTGGGCAGACCGGCGCCACTGGCAATAAAAAAGGCTTTGAAACCTTCTTCTCTTAAATCATCGAAACTGGCACTCCGGCCGACGATAAAGTTTTTAACCAGTTTAACCCCCATTTTTTCCAGTATACCGATTTCTGTGCGCACGATTTCTTTGGGCAGCCGGAATTCAGGGATGCCATACACCAACACACCGCCGTATTCGTGCAGGGCTTCAAATATAGTGACATCGTAGCCCCATTTTGCTAATTCTCCGGCCACGGTTAGACCGGCGGGACCAGAACCGACAATAGCTACTTTTATATTATTTTTCTCTGCGATTCCAGGAATTGAAATATTACCGGTGCTGCGTTCGTAATCGGAAGCCCAGCGTTCAAGCATGCCGATGGCTACCGGCCTCTTTTTCATGCGGTTGTATATACACTGTTCTTCACACTGGGTTTCCTGGGGGCATACCCGGCCGCAAACAGCAGGGAGCGCATTGGTCTGTTTCAACACTTTTGCGGATTCTAAGAATTTACCTCGTTCGATTTCTTTGATGAAACCCGGGATATTAATATTCACAGGACACCCGGAAATACAGGTAGGGTTTGAGCAATCCAGGCAGCGGCTGGCTTCGGTCCGGGCCTGGTCTTCGGACAGCCCTATGGGGACTTCGTCAAAATCTTTATTACGCTCATTTGCTGGCCTTTCCGGCATCTTCACCCGCTCGATTTTGGTTCGCTCTTTGGCAGTTAAGGTCTTGCGTAATTCTTCCCGCCAATCCGCTGCTCTATCTTTTTTCAATTGGTTATAATCTACAGGCATGCGTCCTCCTTAATTGTTGAGGGATTCCAGGTATCTTTTATAGGAAAGCTCTTCCACCTTTCTATAAGCATTAAGCCGCTTTAACATTTCATCGAAATCCACTTGATGAGCGTCAAATTCCGGACCGTCCACACAAACGAATTTGGTTTGACCCCCGACAGTGACCCGGCAAGCACCGCACATCCCTGTCCCATCCACCATGATGGTATTTAAACTGGCAATGGTGTGAATATTATACTTTTTCGTTAACAAGGCCACAAATTTCATCATCACAGCAGGCCCTATGCCCACACACAGATCAACTTTCTCCCGTTTAATCACATCTTCAATTCCAACCGTGACCAGCCCTTTTTTACCGTAAGAGCCATCATCGGTCATAATCACCACTTCATCGGCAAAGGCTTTCATGTCTTGTTCCAGGATAATCAAATCTTTACTCCTGGCTGCCAATATAACAACCAAGCGATTACCAGCTTCTTTCAAAGCTTTTGCAATGGGATAAAGGGGGGCAATTCCCACGCCGCCTCCCGCGGCAAGAACGGTTCCCACTTTTTCAATTTCCGTGGGCTTGCCCAGGGGACCCACTAGGTCGGTAACCGAATCACCGGCATTTAACAATGAAAGTTTATGCGATGTTGTACCCACTTTCTGTACAATCAGAGTAATCGTTCCCTTTTCCGGGTCTGCATCGGCAATGGTTAAGGGAATCCGTTCCCCTTTATCCCCGATTTTAACGATAACAAATTGGCCGGCCTTCCTGGTCCTCGCTACAAGTTTGCTCTCAATTACCAATCTAACAACATCTTCAGATAACATCTCTTTCTCGATAATCTTATACATGAAAAGGCCTCCGATTTATTGGATAAAATAAGCGAAAAATTGGATACACCTCAAATCTATTGCTGTCAACGATTTCAATTCTCTAACCTTTGTCTGAAACGTGATAATTCTATCTTTAATTTTTATTTTAACATTTTTTTTTTCATTTGACAATTGCCTTAAAAAGGAAAAAATGATAACATTTTCATATTCATGGATGGTTATATGGATGAACAAATCGTAAACGAAATCAACCGTTTAAAAGAGGAGATTTACAAACAAAAGGAGAATATCTCCGATGTCAAGCACCTGGTGAAGAGGGAAATCGACCGGGATTTTCCCATGGACCTGTGGGAACTATCGGAGCGGGAACTGGATAATGAAATGGGTAACCGCCTTTCTTTCTTAAACGACGATATCGACATCCGGCCAGACCCTAAAACCATTACCTCCCATCGACGAATCCTGGGAAAACCGATTGTGCTTATTAAACGCCTCTTTATGAAACTCACCGGTTTTTACACCAATACGTTACTGGAAAAGCAGAAACAATTCAATGCACAACTGGTGGCTTTCCACCTGGCCTCCTTTATCCGCTTCCGGCACAACGAACAAAAAATCAAAGAGATCGAAGAAAAACTAAAAACGTTTGAAGAAGACCAGGAATTGCTGCTGGAACAGTTGGAAAAATTAAAAAATGAAACAAATAAACCCGGAACCAATTAAAAACATTCTTTCGCAGTCTCCTTTAAATGTATCTCAACTAAAAGATGAGATCGATAAAATTGCAGCAGGGCATGGCATCCAGGCGGCTTACAATGTATTAATGCGCATCCAGGTGGTGTTGGGTTTACGAAAACCTACACTGGCGATTTACGACCATACCGGCCACATCATTGGCGGCGGCCAGAAGTACGGCTTCACTATCGCCCATGCTTTGCAAGATATGTTTGATATTACCTTAATTCTTAATAAAAAAATTACCCTCCAGGATATTTTGGAGTGGTACCACCTGGACTTATCCGCTTGTAAAATCAAAATCATCCCTATCCCCTTTTTTGAAGCACTGGATCCCGTCCACCTGGACCCGGCACGAGTTTCCCGGCGTGTGGCCAATCCCTTTCACATTATCAGTAAAGAGAGCGGCAATTACGATTTCTTTATCAATAACAGCATGAACGAGAAAGTATGCCCGCTTTCTAATCTCTCCGCCTTAATTGTCCATTTCCCCGAAAGGCGGCCTAAAGATTATTTTTACGCGGACCAATACACCTATGTGATCTACAATAGCAAGTATACAGCTCACTGGATTGAACAAAAATGGAAATTTTCACCCCACAAACATATCTATCCACCGGTGGATATGGAAGCGGGTACAGATGAAAAAAAGCCGGAAAAGGAAAATATCATCCTTTCGGTGGCCCGGTTTGAGTCAGGGGGCAGCAAGAAACAACTGGAATTGGTTCGCACCTTTGTTAAACTGAACCGCAGGTACCCTGAGCTTTTTAAGCAATGGCAGCTTGTATTGGTGGGTGGAAGCCCGGATGAGAACGATTACCTCAAAACCATCAAAGCAGTCATTCAAAAGAGCGGCGCCGGGAATATCCAATTAAAGGTGAACATCCCCGGTGATGAATTAAAAGCCCTGTACAAAAAATCCGCTATTTTCTGGCATTTATGCGGGCTGGGCCAGACAGACCCGGCATTGGTGGAACATTTTGGTATGACTATCGTGGAGGCCATGCAAAACCGGTTGGTTCCTATTGTATTTGACGGCGGCGGGCAGCGGGAAATCGTGGAACACGAAGAGTCGGGCTTCCGGGTCACCTCAACCGCGGAACTGATGACTTTTACCCTGAAACTCATCAGGGAACCGGACCTGAGGAAAAAACTGGGGGCGAACGCTTGCGAACGAAGCAAGAAATTCACCCGCGACGTGTTTGAAAAAAATGTCAGGGATTTTTTCAGCACAGAACTCCAAAAATATCGTTCGATTTAGGGGGGAACCACGAAGGCACGAAGGACACGAAGGACACGAAGGAAGAGAAGAAGAAAAGAAGGTGAATATGGATATAATGTTTTCGATTGTGATATTGACCAAAGATTCCATGGGGGTTGTTCAAAATCTTATCACCGCTTTATTAGACCAGGAATTCCCTTATCAATACGAAGTGATATTTATGGACAACAGTTCCAAAGATGGAACGGTTAATTATTTAAAAAGTACACCTTTTAAGCATAAAAAGGTCATTCATGTACCGGAGGGCGAATTCAGTCACAGCGGTACCCGGATGAGAGCTTCACAGGAAGCCGTTGGGGCATATATGATGTTTTTTACCGATGATATTATACCCATTGGCAAACATTTTCTTACTGAGCTGGCAAAACCCGTCCTGGAGAATAAAGCTACGGCTGCGTACGGTGTGTGCCAAGTGAACCCGGAAACCCACGACCCCATCGATGCCTATATCCACAATAACTGGTGGGAAGACCGGTACGAGGTGGTAGAACCCATCTCCCGGTTCTGTTGGGATCATTTCACACCGGAATTGCGGCGGCGGTTGTGCAATTTTGATAATTGCTCTTCCTGTATTACCCGGGAAGTGCTTTTAAATGTGAAATTCCCCGCTGTTCCTTACGGCGAAGACATGCTGTTTGCCAAGAAACTCATTCTCAACAATCAACGGGTAGCAATTTCCAAGGGAGCAAAGTTTTACCACTGGCACAAAGTCAGTTTTAGTTATTTGATGAAGCGGATGTGCATCGACCAGCACTTAAGTATCCCGGAATTTGAAATCTACTATATCCGGCGTAAATTGGGAGTGATTAAAGCCATTGTTAAACGTACACTTCACCGGACGTTCGTGGCGCTGTTCAAATTGAAAATCCCGATTCATAAGAAATTTTACTGGATTTTCTATAATATAAAAACCCTGACCGCTGATTTTATCGGCAAATACATGGGAGTATTAGACGAAAATTCCGTTAAAGGATTTTCACCCATCAATAAACGTTTATTAAGACGCAAACAAGAGTTCTTAGATGAAATTTACAACAAAAGCATCAAAAGGTATTAGGTCAGTTGGCAGTTGGCAGTTGGCAATTGGCAATTGGCAATTGGCATATAGGAATAGAAGAAACGGAGAAGCGAGGAAGGTAAGAAAGTAAGAATGGAGATTAAAATACCGAAGTTATCCCTGGTTCTATTGATTGGGCCTTCCGGGTGCGGGAAATCCACTTTTGCCGGGAAACATTTTACCGGTACAGAGGTATTGTCTTCGGATTACTGTCGTGGGCTTATTTCTGATGATGAAAATGATCAACAGGCCACGAGGGATGCTTTCGAGGTTTTGAATCTTATTGCCAAAAAACGGTTTGTCAGGGGCAGGCTGACAGTTATCGATGCCACCAATATCAAGCCTGAGGACAGGGAACCGTTAATTGAAATGGCCCGACGATTTCATTATATTCTGGCAGCAATTGTTTTGGATTTGCCGAAAGAAATCTGCCTGGAACGCAGCCGGAAGCGAACGGACAGGAGAGTGCCCCCGCATGCGATCCAGCGTCAAATAAACCAGATGGAACGCTCTATTAGAAACCTGGAAAAAGAGGGTTTTCGGTATATATAT
>WVZO01000368.1 GCA_011772425.1 Candidatus Aminicenantota bacterium | reverse complement strand
ATAGACACCGTTATAAAAAAGATAGGAGGCAAAAAATGTAGCCTTATCTTAGTGACATTCTTCCCTGGCACCATATCCAGTTCTTTCTTTATTTAGAATTGCTGGTAAAACGGCATTTTGCCTTGAAATTTTAACACAATGTGTTATAATTTGGGGGCAAATTATGACATTCATTGTTTAAATTTCGGAGCTTTAATGAAGATCGCCAGGCATATTGAAAAAGAACTGCTGCTGTGGAAGAATTCAACCACCAGGAAACCCCTTATTTTACGCGGCGCCAGGCAGGTGGGGAAAACCTTTATCGTAGAAGAATTCTCTAAGAATTTTAATCATTTCATCAGCCTGAACCTGGAAAGACCCAGGGAACGTAAATTATTTGATAATTTTAATACAGGCCCTGAACTTTTTGAACGAATCCTTTTTTATAAAGGCATTAAGGCAGATGAAAAAAACACCCTTTTGTTTATCGATGAGATCCAGCAGTCTTCTGAAGCCATTCGTTCCCTCAGGTATTTTTGGGAAGACATGAAATATCTGAGGGTTTTAGCGGCCGGTTCGCTCCTGGAGGTGTTTTCAAAGCAAGAAGGTTTTTCTTTTCCCACCGGGAGAGTGAGAAATGTTTTTATGTACCCGGTAAACTTCCTGGAATACCTGGAACACAAGAACCCCCCGGCAGCCCAAAAATTGTTAGACCTGGATTTAACCGTCGATACACATCTTCATGATTTACTGCTGGAAGAATTTTATGAATACGCGTTTGTGGGAGGAATGCCGGAAGCTTTATCCCTGTACCTGGAAACCGGTACTTATTCTCAATTAAGTGAAGTATATGATGCGCTAATAATGGGATACATGGAGGATGTCGAAAAGTATGCCAGCCAGGCAAAAGCTGGATATTTAACTCATATCATAGATTATGCCCCGCTCTATGCAGGGGAGCGAATTACTTATGAAAAATTTGGCGAATCTTCCTACAGGTCCAGGGAAATGAAAAATGCCTTTGACACATTGGAAAAAGCACTCATTCTTTATCGGGCCAGACCATCCACATCCATACAAATTCCAATTATCGAGAAAAAACAAATGGCCCCTAAATTATTTTTTCTTGATGCCGGGTTGGTTAATTTCCGGGTGGGTATCAGGGAGGCTTTTAGAGGCAGGTCAGCGAAGGAGATGATTAACGGGCAATACATGGGGAAAATTATGGAACAGTTGGTGGCCCAGGAACTTCTTTCAAAAACCCATCGAAAATCTAAACTTCATTTCTGGATTAAAAGTAAAGGGGAAGCGGAAACAGACTTTTTATATTCTTTTAATGGTTTACTCATACCTATTGAAGTGAAAAGCGGGAAAGTGGGTACACTGCGCTCTCTTTTTCAATTTATGGAGAGGAGTAGTCATTCTTATGCTCTCCGGGTTTATTCGGGAGAAAATCGCATCGATCAGGTTCAACTTCCTTCAGGCAAAGAATTCTATCTGCAATCCATACCGTTTTATCTTTTACCGAGGCTGGATGATGTGCTGACCCAATTGATTTTAAAATACCCATCAGAGCCTTTTGGAAGTAGAAAGTAGGAAGTAAGAAGCGAGGATAAGAAGAGGACAGGCAAGTTAATGGTCCTTTCTTACTAAAGCTAATCTCTCGTACCGCACGGGCACTCTAAAAAAACTGATGCCCTCCGTGCGGATCTACTAACCCATATTTTTATCTACAGGATGGACATAAAAACTAAAAAAACAAAAACTTTGAGTATGTCCATCCTGAAACTCCTATAAAACTCTATCAGAACTTTTCTGTGCCTTCGGCGACAAGGGGATTCTTTTGAAAAACCACCCCCTGGACCCCCGCAAAACTTTTTATTAGAGTGTGTTCTTCTTAAGTCAACGGTATTGCCGCGCGGGGGGCCTATTCTAGTGATTCCAATGGGGCTTGATATCTGAAACAAACTTCAATGACTGTCCGCATATGAAAAGCTTTTGCGGGGGGTCCAGGGGGGCAGTTTTCTCGAAAAGAGCCCCCCTGGTTGCTGAGGACACCTTTAACTCTTATAAAACTTCTTATAAATCACCGGCATCAACAAAAGTGTGGTGAAAATAGAAAAGAAAATACCGCCAATGACCACAATCACTAAGGGTTTCTGGATTTCTGAGCCGATACCGGTGCTGAACAGCAAAGGAAACAAACCAATAATAGTGGTGAACTTGGTCATCAATATGGGACGCAGACGCAGCCCCACACTCTCACGAATGGCAGCATCAAAATCTTTGATTTCCCCGGTCATACGTTTGAAAAAGGAAATTAAGATTAAGGTGTTCTCCAACGCAATGCCCAGCAGCGCCAGGAACCCGATGGTCGAAGGAACCGACAAATAAGCACCGGCTAACCACAACGAAACGATTCCACCGCTTAACGAGACCGGGAGATTAATCAGAATAACAATAATGTCTCTCCAGCATTTAAGGTAATCAAACAGCAGCACCACAATAAGGAAAAAGGTTATAAAAAGAACAATGTAAAGCCGCTTTTCCGCGCGCTGCTTCAACTCGAACTGACCGCCCCAGGTAAGATAGTAACCAAAAGGAAGACTCAGTTGACTATATATCTTGCGTTTGGATTCTGTGACAATGCTGCCGATGTCCCTGCCCCGGACATTGCATTGAACCGTAATATAACGCTTGCCGTTCTCCCGGTTAATGTTGCTGAAACCAGTGGCTTCCTTGACAGATGCCACAAAAGAAAGGGGAATCATCTGGCCATTTTCTGTGTGTACCAGCACATTATTCAGGTCTCTTATACTTTTACGGTATTGGGGAGAATACCGGACAAACACATCGTATACCACATCGCCCTGGTAAATTTTAGACACGTTTTTACCGCCCACAGAGGCTTCCAATTCCTCCAGTACGTCTTCGGGATTCAACCCGTAACGGGCCATTTTTTCACGGTCCAGTTTAATCGCGATTTCATTTTGACCGGATACCCGGGTTACCTGGACATCCGCAACGCCTTTAATAGACCCCATCAAGAATTTAACATTCTCCGCCATAATCAGTAATTGATGGTAATCGTCGCCAAAAACTTTAATGGCCAGGTCGGCGCGGACACCGGTTATCAGGTGATCCAGGTTGTGCTTGATGGGCTGGGTAAAATTCAACAATACACCCGGAACCCGCTGTTTAACCATGACCCTGATTTTCTCGATCAGTTCCTCAAACGAATGGACTTGCCAGTGTTTTCGCTGCTTCAAGTTAATAATGGTATGACCGATATTGACAGGATGGGGATGGGTGCCCCCTTCACCCCGCCCGATGCGGCCGTACGCGGATTTTACCTCAGGTAAGCGAATCACCTCCTTGTGGATGATGTTCACGAAATTCGAGGTTTCTTTTAACGTGGTGCTCTGGGGCAGGTTTATTTCTAATTGGATGGTTTGCTCATTGAGAGCAGGAATAAACTCCGACCCTGTAGTGAACAACACAACCAGGCTGAGGATAAACACCACCAGGAAAACCAGGATAGTGAGATTCTCCCTCCGGTAAAAGAAATCAAATACGTGCAAATAGGCTTTTTTGAGGTATTCAAAGATAAACCCGGTGGCATTCACTTTCCGTTTCCCTAATACGTTCATCAGGACCGGTGAGAAAAAAACCGCATAGAAAATGGCAGATACAATGGCAATGAGCAAAGTAAAACCAAAGGGTCTAAATAATTTCCCTTCCACACCCTGAAGCGTGAGAATAGGGAGAAAGGAGGCAATGATCATGATCATGGCATAAGTCAGGGGTCGCAGCACCTGGGTTACAGAGGATATAATAACGTCGATATCATTTTTGGCTTTTTTGAGCTCTTCCCGGTTCCTGGAGATGTTTTCCACCACCACCACCGTGGCATCCACCAGCAGCCCGATACCTATAGCCAGCCCACCGAAAGACATAAGATCAGCAGTCATATCCGTGAGCCTCATAACGATAAAGGTGACAAATACGGAAAAAGGAATGGCTAACGTGGACACCAGCGAAGAAGAAAAGTCGTTGATAAAAAGGAAAAGAATGAGAGAGACCAGGATGATACCGATAAGCAAGGCTTCGGATACGGTGCGAAACGCAGCTTTAATAATGGCTGCTTGATTGTAAACCGGGACCACACGGATGCCTTCAGGCAGCCCGGCATTGATCTCCTCCACCCGTTGATTGATTTTATCGATCAGTTCAGCGGTGTTGACACCGATTAGTTTCATAACAATACCGGATACTGTGGTATCCTCGGTGTTCACCATGGCATCGCCCCGCTTGATCTCATTGCCGATTTTGATCTCTGCGACATTCTCCAGGTAGATAGGCGTAGCACCGGATACTTTTATCAATACTTTTTTCAACGCGTCCATATGTTCCATCAAGCCAATGCCGCGAATAATATACTCCTCCCTGTTTTTAACGATATAACCGGCAGTGATGTTTTTAGAGCTTTTTTTGATACTCTCAATCACCGTATGAAGACCCACCTTATATTTGATCAACATCTCCGCATCCACGATCACCTGGAATTGTTTGACATCCCCTCCCTGACTCAGCACCGCGGCAATACCGGGAATGGTTTGTAATTGGAATTTTATCACCCAGTCCTGCAGGGTCCTTAATTCAATTCCCGGTTGGTCGCCGCTAAGCGCATAAATGTATACCATGCCCAGCCCGGTAGTAATGGGTCCCAATTCCGGCGCCTCCACAAAGTCCGGCAATTTCTCCTGGATAGCCGGCAACTGCGCCGCCACCAATTGCCGTGCAAAATGAATATCAATGCTGTCATCAAAGTATACGTTAACAGTAGATAACCCAAAGGTAGAAAAAGACGTGACTTTCTCAATATGAGGAAGACCATATAAAGAGGTCTCAAGAGGATAAGAAACGAATTTCTCCACCTCCTCCGGCGCCATGCCTTCAGCATCACAGTGCAGTTGCACCAATACCGGCGACGGATCAGGAAACACATCGATTTTAAGATTCCGGTACGCCAAAATACCGGCTGTAATAATAAACGCTATAATAAGAAAGGTAAATACTCGCTTTCCCAGTGTCATTATAATTAATTTTTTCATTGTTTTATACCTCCAGCCAGGGGGGCTCTTTTCGAGAAAACTGCCCCCCTGGACCCCCCGCAAAAGCTTTTAATACAAGGTCAGTCATCGTACCACGCTTCGTAAGGGTATTTCCCATTGGTATCATTCTCTTTCTTCGTGTTCCTTCGTGTCCTTCGTGGCTAAAAAAGATTTTTCCTCTGTGGCTAAAATCTTTATCAATGAGAATGTCCGTGACCGGATTGGGTCTCTGAACCGCCGCGCTGGATTTCATACTCTGCTTTAAGATAAAAAGCACCTGTAGTAACTATCATGTCTCCAGGCTTAATTCCCTTTAAGAAGGCAAACCCGGCGGAATCGGTATCCACTAATTGGACCGCTTTAAACAAGAATTCTCCTTCCTCGATAACAAACACGCCGTCAACCCCGGATAATTTCACCAGCGCATCCACCGGCACAGCCGGGAGTATATTTTTGATTAATTTATCGATGCGTCCGCGAACATACATTTCCGGTTTGAGACGCCCATCAAGATTGTCCACTTCCACCCGAACCTTCAGGGTACGCAATTCAGGATCGATTCGTTCCATAAGGGTTAATACCCTGCCGTCAAAATATTCACCCGGATATACATCCGTTTCGATCTGCACGATTTTGTTTTTGTCAATGTAAGGAAGGTCTTTCTCCAGGGCATCCAGCATAACCCACATTTTGCGGGTATCGGAAATCTCGAAAATGGCAGTGGTAGTCTCTACCCGTTCTCCCAGGCTCAAATTTCGTACCATTACCTTACCGGGGCCAGGAGAAAGAATGTCGCAGTACGGTGAAAGAAACGCTTTGATTGCTCCTGTTTCATCATTCTTAACTGCCGCTTTGATAGATTGAAGCTTTTGTTTCTCAAAACAAAGAGTATCCAACTCAGCTTCCAGGGAAAAGTACTCGGCCATGGCCGTTTTATAATCCGTTTCTCTGCTAATGAGCTGCTTTTTTTCAATCGCTTTGATCTTAAAAAGGCTTTTGGCCCGCTCATAATTTTCTTTGCTTAAACGGTACCCCTGGAACGCTTTGATGTACCTGGTTTTGAGTTCCAGGAGTGCGGTTGAGTTTAAGATACAAAGGATATCTCCCTTTTTCACCGGGTCACCAATATCTTTCTTGATATCCGTGACAATACCCGGAACCAGTGTATTGATAATAAACGAGGTTTTTTTATTTTCTTTGACCACGCCGGTAAGGGCGACGGTTTCAATGTAATCCCTTTCCCCGGCTTCGGTGTATTGAATGCCCCACTGTTTAATGATCTCCGGGCTTACCTGCAAATGCCGGTGCCCGGTTGTACTGGAATGATCGGCTGCCTCGCCTTCGTGGGTATGTCCGTCGTCAGCATGTGTACTTGCAGGTGCTTGAGAACCTGATTTTTTTCCACAGTGGATAAAAAGTCCCGAAAAAATCAACGCCAGGAAACTTACACTTAAAACTACAAAAAATCCTTTTTTCATCAGTCACCTCCTAACAGGGCTTCGAGCTCTGCTTTTAAAATGTTCCATTCGCTGATGGCTTCATAGTACCGTTCCTGCACTTCAAAGAAACTGTTCTGCGAATCCAGGAAAACCACCAGTGGAACCTCTCCCTCTTTGTATAGTTTTTCCGACAGTTCTATGTTTTGCCTGCCTTCCTCTAATATAGCGCCTTTAAACGTTTCGATTTCTTTTTCCAAAGAGCGGATTTCCGCTGCCATCCGCTGGATGTCGGCAAAGAAATGCTTTTTGGCGTGCTCGAATTCGGTTTGCGCTCGCTGTTTTTGGAGTTTGGCTTTGCGGATGTGGGCTGATTTTTGATTGAAAAGAGGAATGGAAATGCCGATACCCACTTTCCATTTCTCGCCCTCCACCTCCTTTTCCTTCTCAGCGAATATCTCTATTTCTTCAATGATGGAAGAACGCGCGGCATGAAGGTGCGCTTTTTCCCGTTTTAGTTGAGTGAATTTGAGGCGAATAAACGGGGATGCTTCAATCAAACGGTTGATTTGACTTTCAATGTCCGGCAGGGGAGTAAAACTGAAATCCTCTGCCGCGGTGAAATCCTCCGGTAAGATGTAGTTCAGGAATTCGTTCAGACTGGTCCGCTCATAAGCAATGGTTTTTTCGATGCGGAAAAGGGCAGTTTTGTTTTTCTGGATTTCTACCGAAGAACGAAGAAAATCGATCTCCTTTGATTCGCCGATGCTGACTTTTGCTTTGGTAATTTTGCTAACTTCATTTAGAATTCGTAATTTTTCTTCCAGGAAGGTTTTTACCTTTTTATAGAATTGAAGCCTGTAGAAATGAGTTTTCAGGCCTTTGACGATCTCACGTTTATTTATTTCTGCCTGGATTTCCGCTTCGCTGAGATGAATTTTCATGGATTTGAGGAAAAAATACCGGTGGATGGGATTGGGCATGGACCATTTCAGTCCAATCTCCCAGATATCAGGTTTTTCTACTTCTCCGGGTATTTCTCCTTTGCCCCGGGCATACTCGAACGCTGGGTTGGGCAAAGCCCGGACCTCCCGATATTCCTCTTTAGCAATACGTTTATCCAGTTCCGCAACTTTCAGCAGCAGGTTGTTTTGTTTAAGCAATTGAATCAATTGGTTCAGCGTATATGTTTTTTCATTTTCCGCAGTCAACCGCATGGCAAACCAATTCATCATAAACAGCACCAAAAACAAATATGTCCATTTTTTATTTATTGTTTTCAATGATTCCTCCTTATAAAGATATAGATATTATCTGTGTTCTCTGCCTTTGGGCTGCGGTCGCGCGGTCGACCACCGCCTCTGTGGCTAAAAAAGAGGAATCAACAGCGAAGGATGACGCTGCCATTTGGGAATGGGGAGGGATAAAGAAATTTGCTCACCGGTACCGCTTCAGGAAGCTGCCTGAAGGGTTCGGTTAATTGCGTATTGTTTTGATAGGTTAAATCATGTTGTTTAATAAGATTTACAGCGAAGATATTATCGGTTATATTTCGTTCCAGCCATGGGCTGTTGAGAAGTTGATCGTAACAGCAATCAAAGTCAAATTTAGAGGAAAATTGGCTGCATTTTTCGGATTGTGCAATAAGGGACGGATGGGAATGATGTTTATGGCTTTGGCAGTGGCACTGAATGCTGAACGCTGCCAGTTCCAGGTCCACGCAGCCGTTGTCTTTATAGCATAATACCTGGATTAAAACGACTTCCTGGCATAGGAGCAACGCGTAAACAATCATTAGCAAAATGGCTGTCAACAATTTTTTATTTTTCAACATGATATATCTGGCACATTTATATCATGTTATCCGCTAAAAATCAATAGGCACTTACAGTGCGGTAATAGGCAACATGTTTTAGATATTGCATATCCCACGCCATTTTGCAGGTGGTTTTTGTTTCAAGCGCAGTCCTGAAACAAACGTAGACAGTGAATTTGAGATTTTCAATCATTTTGGAACGATTTTTATCCCATTTTGGAACGTCAGTTATAACCTCCTTTTGAATTTTATACTATAATACAGGCAGATCATCTTACGATAAGGAGAGAAAGATGAACATTAGTAAATACAAAAATCAAAATAAAAGGAGGTAGACGATGAAAGGTATTAAGATCGTCGTTTTGAGTGTCATGGTATTGGCGCTCACGTTTGCAGTCACAGACTGCTGTAAGAAATGCTGTTCACCGAGTATTGAGGTAGGATTCTGCAAGGAGCCACCGCCTCATCGGCAGTGCGGATGCACAGGCTTCCGACTCTTGACATGGCAACCAATTACCTTGTTTCCGCGGCACACGGACCTGGATGTTACCGGGACTCCTCTCCAACCATTGCGCCCCTACCTTATGAAAGTAAAAGTAACCAACTTCTCCAATGTCCCGGTTCGAGGAGTAATGGCTGCTTTTTACTGGGCATCCTTTGGCCTTTTCGATAGGGGAACGCCAATAGGTTCGGTTGGAGTCGATCTAAAGGCAAACGAAACCAAATATGTCCGCAGCCCGTGGAGTTTCGTTCTTGGCGGGGGTACTATTGGGACCTCTATCTGCTACTCTGTAAGAGTTTTCCATCCCTGTGATACAAACCTGAGGAACAACTACTGCTTTATAAATCTAAAAATATTACATATTATATGGCCGTTCAAGTACTTCGTTGTTCCCATTACAGTGGATTTTAGGGAGTTAGATGGTGACCTGACCTTTAAGATTGATACGCCCCCTGGTATTGGGGCACGTATCGTTAGCGAAGAGTTGAATGAAGGACCGGTAGAGGAAATGCCTGTGGTAAAGGCGCTGACGAAACTAACAGTAAAACAAGGAGTCCCAATGACACACTCCCTTGTGGTGACCAATGAAGGAGCTAATTATAAGCCGGGTGATACTTTTGATGTGACCGTAAGGGCGTTCAAGAATGACAGCGAAGTGTGCAGCTTCACTGTTCAATTTAAAGTAAAGTAAGAATAGAATGCAATTTAGAGGCCACACATGAAATCTGGGGGCGAATCTTTCATTAACGCATCGCAATAATGCAATAATGAAAGATTTGCCCCCATTCTTTTGACTTTTTACTTCTTACTTCTTAATTCCTACTTTCTTCTTAATAACAGGCGTGTACAGGGTGTCAAAGGTACCACCAATGCTGACATGGCCCACAGCCTTCTGCGGTTCCTTTTCAACATCCACCACATTGCCATTGGCATCTACAGGCTCACCTTTATCATTGACTTTTACCAGACCCGTGGGCGTAATACCAACCCCATCCGGCCCCCAGGGCCTGCTGGTAATCACAGCCCCCACCGGGATAAGCTTGTTTTTGCCATCCTTTACCGTGCCGTCGGAACGGAATGTAAAGGGAATGGCCTCAGGCTGCGTGCCAAACGTGCCTTTGCCCAGGTTGAAACTTTGATCCAATACGATGCGGCGATAACCGGCAATGTTGGCTTTCATGGTTTTTTCCGTGGGATAAAAGATGTTGCCTTTGATGAAATGCTCACCGGTATCCTTATCGTAATAGAGATACGACCGGTTTTTAGCATAATGACGCATGATTTTGGCCCGTTCCTGTAAAACCCCTTCCCGCTTCTCTTTTGGAGTTGATTTCAATGTTTCATCGTCGAAGATCAAGGCCAGGTCTGTTTTCAATTGGAGTTCCTTTTGCAGGTTGTTGGCGTTGACATATGCCAGCAGCTCTGTTTTGATTTCATCCGGCATGACGCCGAACAGGTCGGCACCCACCACGGAATAATAAAAATATTCCAGTTCGCCCATGTCGATGTTTTCATTTTGATAATCATTAAGACGAGTTTTCTCCGCTTCCGCTTTTTTGTAATGGCCGTAATTCATCTCTTGCCATCCGGTATCACCGGGTAGTTTTCTCTGGAACGACCACACCGCATCGATGGTGTTGCCCACAGAGGAGTGACAACCCAAACACTGCAGCAGCTCTTCCGTGGTCTGGGGCCGCAGTTTTCCCTGGCGGTTTTCAATATAAGCGGCCAATATCCAACCGGCTTTGTTGTCGATCCAACCCTGCCACTCTTTGCCGATGACTTTTGCATATTCCTCTTCGATTTCTACGGCACCGATATCTTCCAGGCCCACATCTTTCCATTTGTACATGTAACGAATTTCTTTGACCCGTTTGGAACGGGTACCGGGGAATTCGTAATCCGGGGTTTCATTGTTGTTCACCCCGTCCAGGCTCTTGCCGGTTTCACCGTCGGCGTTTAAATCCACGTAGTGCAGCGGATGGGCAAATTCCGCTCCCACAGGATAGAATCCCTTTTTAACCGGGATGTTGGCCGCATCACCATAATAATCCTGTTCCGAAGGATTGTCCATTTTGATATTCCGCTCCAGCAGGTCCAGGTTCTTTTTGTAAACGTCGATATCTATTTTCCCTTGCTTTTGCATAAAGGGTTTGGGCAGCCTGATGTAAATCCCGCTCACCGAACCGGTTAAGGGCGTGAAAATAGCATAGGGGAAGAAGTTAACCGCCCGCCACCCGGTATACTGATCCTGTTTGTCTTTAATAAATCCTTCCTGATCGATGTACCCGTGCCGGTTGTTACCGGTGGGATTGTCTGCTTTGTAGGAGAAAAGGTCCTGCGGGTTCAGGGCAGGGAACAGTTGGAACTCGCTTCCTGCCTGCTTCATGTTGTCCCAGGTGGTATCGCCGTCAGGACGGGCTTTTTTATAAACGTCGGCCCAGTTGTCCGTTCGCACATACGCCAGGTTTTCCGCGTCATCCGGCTGGGGGACGTTTATTTTTTCATCTTTCAGCCGTTGGATAATTTCCTGTGGGTGGGTGACGTTTTTCCAGTTGATTTTGTTTAAATTGGGAGACGGGAAACTGAACAATACCTGGTCTTCGCCGATGGGAAAGTTGTTGCCGTGTTTTTTTTCGGCCATATAATTGGTATGGCAATATTTACAGGCATTCTGGGTGCCGTAACCGGTTTCGATCCAGCACTGCACGGGTATGGCCGGGTCTTCGTTGAAACCGGGTTTATATTTGGCCCCGGTATGAGCTTTGAATCCTGGAACACCCTTGCCTTTGACAATGTGTTCATAACTGATAATATCCGCTTCAAATTTGGTAGAATCTTTGAGCTCCTTTAACAAAGCCTGGTAATATGGAGCCGCTTCCGGTTTAGTTTCCTGGACAGGCACGGCCTTTTCCGCCTGTTGTTCTTGCTTCTGCGGTGTTTCGCTTTTGCCGCATTGATTTAAAAAAAACATCACAGAGAATATTAAAAAAATAAAAATTATCGATTTCCTATTCATACTGTCCTCCTTTTAAAAAAGGTGAGTAGGTTGAGTATGGTGAGTAAGGAAGAGCTCATGAATTTACTCACTTACCCACTTACCTCACTCAACTCACTCAACTAACCCTCAATAATATAATCCTTTGGAAATCGATTGTCAAGGATTTCAAAATTTCAATTCCACACCGGTGTTCAGGATATTAATGGATTCTTTATTTTTGGTGCCCTGCCGGATGTAATTGATCACAAATCCCGCATGCTTGCCCATGGGAAAAACAAACCCCGCATAAAACCGGTAACGAAAGATTTCATCGACGATGGTGTCGGCAAAGGGTTCCATGGCAATAAATGGCTCCAACTCCAATTGTCCGATTTTCATTTTGGTCTTTACCCGGACACGGAGACGGAACCTCAGGTGATCCTTTGCCAGATCATCTTCATAACGCCGGATTTCTATGCGGAAACGGATATCAAACGCTACTTTCTTGCTTAAATTGAGTTTCCAGCCCGATTCAAGGTTAAACCGGTTTTCATGCAGTATATACGACGTTTTTTTTGTGTCTTCCCGTTTGTAAAGGAAGGACACATAGAGGTTTTTGCCAGGATTATAGACGATTCCTCCCTGCCAGTTTTTCAAATATGGGTCCGTATAGGTCAATTCATTGCACCGTGTTTCGTTGGAAAGCCTTAGTGAAAATTTCGGATTGATTTTGAACGTAAGGGAATTGTTGAGCCATCCCTGGCTGTCCGCCACCAGCGTTGTGCCTGCCAGGTATACAACCATAACCGCTAACCATACAAATATACAAATTCGTCTTTTCATCGTAGGTCGCACCTCCTTAAAAATTTTCGCTTACCTATATCCATTCTTCCTGGATTTTGATACTGACGCGATTGGCAATAACTCCAGGGACATTCTTTTTGTATTAATATCATACTCTCATTGTACTACCATTCTAGCGTTTTTTCAATCCCGGGTTAAGAAAAAAAATTTTTTAGCCTTTAGCGCCGCACAGTCGGGTGATGCCTGTTCCACCTTCTAACTGCAGCATGGGAACCACCTGGTTGTGGGTAAACAGTGAGAAATAGGGGAGTATATCTCAGCACTTTATTCGCAGGAATAATTGGCAAATCTTCACAAAATTCCAAGGAAAAACGTAAAATTCTTCACGTTTTTCCTGCGAATAATTGACATCCGGTCCAAAGAAGTGTAGTAAATGCCTTTTACCTTTTACTTGGACGGGAGAATCCGGCAGCTGGCACTCAGTTGACCTCCGGCTCCATACTGGGCCACTTCTACATAAGCAGGGATAACCAAACCGGTATTTTTACTGTATGCAAAACTGCCGTCAGGGTTGGCAACTATACGAATAATTCCAACGCCCCCGATTTTAAGTTGTACCTGGGCTCCCGGCATTACTGCCCCGGGTTGTCCAACAACATCGATGATAAAGCCTCCACCCCTGGGACCGACGCCGCCTCTGCGAACGAACTTGATGAGTCCGCAATTGGGCTTACGTGCCGGATATGTCGGTGTTTTTACACCTTTTGGCAGGGGTGAGGTCACCACACAGGCAGGTCCCGGTCCGGAGGGTGTAACAATCTGTACACGGGCGTTAAAAGGTATGACAATCCCGGTATTTTTGCTTAAAGCAAAACTTCCATCCGGTTTGGCTGTGACATTAAAGCTCCCCACTTTGGGCAGGGTAATCAAAACGTTTGCGCCGCCGGGTACGGAGCCTGCTTTACCCACTACATCAACAATGGTACCCCCCTGGCCCGGCCCGATTCCGCCGCGCACATAAAAGCCTATCAAAGCACAATTGGGTTTAGCAGTGACTTTTGGAGGTTGGGAAGGCGCAGCACCATAAGGACGCCGGGGAGCACGGGGAAAAACCGGGGGCTTCGGCCGCAGCCCCGGTGGGCGAATCGGCGGCGCTGCAGGAGGAAACCACTTCATAAACAACATCTGAAGCTGCATGACCGCCTGCTTATTTTGCATGACAAGTATTTTATGCAAGAGCAGCTTATGGATAATATGATGGATGTCGATACGAAGGCTCAATATATCCTTACGCAGCTCATTGAGTTCACTGCAAAGGTCCATCACTTCCAATTCCAGTTGGACCAGCTCCATCTTTTGGGGCATTTCTTCTTGCATGTCATGCCCCCTCACCCCGGCATCATCAAGACCTTTGACCACCTTATCGATGGCTCCCGTGATCCGGGGAAACTCGTCGATTTTCACTTCCATTTGGGCCATACCGGACAGCATTTCCGTGCCCAGAGATTCGATGCCGGTTTGCAGGCTGTGGGTTCGCTCTATCAGGTCCTGGGCGCAGGCCTGGCCCTCCCGGTACCATTCTTTTTCGGTGTTCTCCGTGGTTATCCCCTCCCGCCGGATCAATTCCAGTTTTTGCCAGTCCATTACCCGGATATCCTCTTCTAAAATCTGGTGTTCATCCAGTAAATTGGAAATATGCTCGGATAAATTGCTGGTTTCCAGCTTGATCTCGTCCTTGAAATTCTCTATTTCCCGGAGCAACTGCTTTCCCAATTTTTTCCCATCAACGGCCCGGTTAACCACATGATCTACTTCCTCAGGTGTGGGCTTTACCGTATCTGACGTATCGGGTTTTCCCACTGCCGGCGGAGACTCATAAACAACCCGTGCGGAAATATTAAAATTGCCGGGCATAATACCGGTAACCACAGTCCGGTAAATATAAATGCCCCCGGGTTTCACATCTGCAGGTTGGATAAAAAAGGTCCCTTCGTCTTTTAGACTGACGATAGTGGGGGTTTTGTTTTTGATACTAAGGGGGACCGCCTCCTCTAAGCCCTCGACTCCCGTCACGGTTACGGATAATTCCGTTGTTTCGCCTTTATGTAGTTTGAGTTTGTCCGCATGGAGCGTCACTACAATATTTCGACATTGACACGTGCCTTTATAACTGCCCTCTGTGTATTGGATGGTTGTATTGCCAACTACATCCATCGGGGTTTCCAGGATTACCTTTCGTGGAGATTCCGCCCATTTTTCTACTTCCTTGCCGCCCATACTGACATCGGTATTAGAGAAGTCGCCGTCAAATTTTCCATCCATACGCCACAACCGGCCGCCCTGGGTGACTTTGGGACACTGGAAATCTCCGGCTCCACCCGCCGGCGGGTGAGGATTTACCGGGGTTTGAAGGGTGTCAACCACTTTGCCGTTGGGGTCCAGGAGAGCCACAGACACATTGTCTGCCGGCGGTATTGTCCATTTGCCCCAGTTATTGCCCACCGCTGCTTTTTGCCCGCCAATATCCACCGAGTACCGGTTAAGCTGTTTTTCATTTTTGGCCCGTTTTTTTTCACTGCGTCCAGAAGGTTCTACAGCAAGTTGTCCTGAAATTATATCCCCCATTGCCATATCATCCGGTAAACCGACGCCGATTTTTCCATAAGGTGTATCAAAATCGATGTAACGCAGCCCTTCGATGGTTTTCACTGCGGCCGCATCTAAACCGGTGAAACCACTGCCAATGAAAAATACCAATAAAGCAAGATAAAAGAATCTTCTTATGGGTTTCATTTATTCTCCTCCTTTTATTATATGGTTTTTATTGTTCTATTCGTGTCCTCCGTATTTTTTAAGGAGGTTGATTATTTTTTTATAACCATTACTTTTGGCGATGCTGAGGGGCGTGCTGCCGTATTTGTTTTTGCTGTTCACATTGGCGCGGTTCATGATAAACAGCTTTACCACCTTTTTCCCACCCCGCGAAACAGCTATATGCAGGGGGGTGTCTCCTTTATTGCTGCTGGCGTTTAAATCCGCACCTTTTTCAATCAAAAACGCCGCCACCTCAAATTGACCGGCAGATGCTGCATGATGAAGGGGTGTCCAGCCATCCGCATCAATGGTATTAATAATTTCGCGATTCCTTTGCACCACATGTTTAATTTGCTTAAGCCTTCCCATGGCTGCATCCATAAAAAAATTGCTTCTTGCCCCTTTGCTGGCTAATAGTTTAGCCACATCCAACCTCATACTGTATACTGCTGCTCGTAAGGGCGTTAAGCCGGTATTGGAACGGGCATGCAGATTCGCACCGGCATTAATTAAAACCTCTGCGGTCTCCTGGTTTTTTGCTTCGTGCAGCGGTGTGAAATTCCACTTATCCTTGGCGTTTACGTCAGCCCCCCGGGAGATCAAAAATGTTGCCAACCTGGAAAAACCTTTTTGAGCTGCAAAAGAGAGCAAGGTTTTTCCCTTTTCATCGGCGACATTCACCTGGCCGCGGTCCAATCTCAACAACGAGCGAACTAACGATAAAAGTCCTTGCTCACGCTCACGCATCGCTTCAATGAAATCTCTTCTCCCTATCCGCAAGAGATTCCCCAACTGGAACCGGGCAAGGTCATGCACTTCTAACATCACATCAATCGCCATATCCCAGGGGACCTGGAAAAATTCACAGGTAATACTGTGATTAATACCAGGATCAACAATAATCTTTAATTTAGCTTTAGCGGCTATCATTTGTAGAACAAATTGGATATCATCTCCAGGAAACGAAAAATCCAGGGGGTTGCCGGTAAACGTTTTTATGTTTTTGTTTTTCCCCTCGCTTTTTCCTTTCTCCTGGAAAAATTCTTCAATGACATCGGCTTTACCGATCCGGATGATATCGGCAACTTTACACATTTTGCAGCCATTTATCTTAAGAAACACGTCCAGGGCCTTATCCCATTTTACCTGATCCAATTCACAGGTGATTTTACCGCTGACTTCCGGGTCGATAAGAAAGCTTACACGTACCTGCCTGGCAATGAATATTAATGCCTGCTTCAAATCGATATTATTAAAATATAAATCCCAGGGTTCCCCCCTGTACTTGACGTTTTCCCCTTTATTATACGCATCTGATAATTTCAGCCAGGCCCGGTCCAATTGGGGATACAATCGGATTGATTCTTTAAGGGCATCAATGGCTCTGCTGTACTGGCTTTCACGGATATGTTTAAGCCCACAATTATAGGCTATTTTACTTTTCCATTCCCGTGATAAATTGGGAGTTACTTCTATTGCTTTGTTATAAACCTTAATAGCTTTATCAAATTCGTTTATGGGCTCGTACATCTCCCCCAGGCTGTTCCAGGCGCGATAGTATTTGGGATTTATTTTAAGTGCATTATTATATGATTTCGCAGCATTGATATAATCGCTGCTGTTCTTTTGGATATCAGCGACATCCGCCCATTGATTGGAATTCCATTGAATGTAAAAAGCAACATCTACTGCTTTTGCTTTTTTATATATATTTTTTGCTTTCCTTTTCTCGCCGATAAAGTGATAGGTCCACCCCAATTCATTCAATGCTTCTTTAAATCGCGGTCTGATTTTCAACGCCTCTTTATAGGCGGTTATGGCTTTGGGGTATTTTCGATTTTTCAAATAATCCGAGCCCATGATATAAAAATACTCGGCGGCTTGATAGGCATCAACAGCCGTGTTATACAGGCCGCAGTTTTTATAGTAATCCAGGTCAAGGCTGTAGTAAATTTTAGTATTCACAGGTGTACTGCCGTCCAATACCAGGCTGGTTTGTTTTTCCACTTCTTTTACGAATTTGTTGACTTCCTTTACATTAAAAATGGATTTGTCCAGGCAGTATTTTAACAGTTGTTTGCGAAATTCATCCGGTAATTTGATATCGTCCATGGACAGGTATTTTTTTGCTTTTACCTGGTACAGTATTGAATTGACTGCGAAAAGCTTTGCCAGGCGTAACCGGTTATTTTTCGCATGCATAACGGCTTTTTGTTTTAACCCCCGGGCAAAATCGTAATTGGCCTGTCTTGCTTTTAGTTGGGATTTATGCTGCTCAATCAGCATCCAAAGAGAAAAAAACACAATGATCACCAGGATAATCATGAAGGCATAGGATATGGCCTTGTTTTTCAGTTTAAATTGATTCAATTTTATTTTTTTCATTTAATGATTGTTAAATTCGATCATCCTTCCATCACGTACTTGAAAACAATATCGTTAATGGGATTGGCAATCAGCATGATGATAAAGCCTCCTTTTATCATCTATGAATTAATAGTATAGTATAAATCGTTGATTTTTGTCAACACCTTTAACGGCCCTAAATCCACCGTCAAATTTAATGGATTATCCCAAAAGGGGTATAGGAAGAGGATAGGTAGGGGCGAATCTTGTATTCGCCCTTCTAATTCTTTAAATAAATCGGAAAATCATTTTGGGATGAACACAAGGTTCACCCCTACCCATGCGGCTTTACGGGAAAAATAGAAGAATCTGACGGTGGATTTAGGCGGCGCAAGTGATCACGTATGTCAGATTATTGAGAATACAGAATCGCTGACATCGAAGGGGTCTTCACCGGGGGTGTTTCCGCTGATACGGACCAGGCAGGTTTGAGAGGGCGTTTGCGGTACGGTCCAGGTGTAACGGCCATCGCCCGCTGCGACGGTATCGATAGATATCCATTCGGCCCCGTTGTCTATAGAGTATTCTATGATGACATTGTTAACATCGGTACTGGTCCAGGTGATATCATATTCCGCACCCGCGGTTAAGGTTTCTCCTCCATTGGGAGAATCCACCCGGATGGCGCCGCTGTAGGGCAATACAATGGAAAATACCTGGTCGCTCATATCCGACGGCCTGGGATCAAGAGCCGCATCGATTGCCGTGACCTGGACCCGGCAGGTTTCCGACGGCGTCTCCGGTACAAGCCAGGTGTAAATGCCTTCAGCCGCCGGGGCTGTACCGATGGTTGTCCAGGTAACACCATTATCAATGGAGTACTTGATCACAACGTTATCGACTCCGCTGCTCTCCCAGGTAATAACATACTCGTACCCGGCTTCCAGGTTTTCTCCGCCGTTGGGAGAAATGACTTTGATATCGCCGGAAGGAGAAACAATTGAAAATACAGCATCGCTTACATCCACCGGCTCTCCGTCGATTTCACTGATCCGTACCAGACAGTTATCTGAAGGATCATCCGGGATTATCCAATCAAAGTTCCCGCTATTAGGGGTGGATTCATTGATCCCTGTCCAGGTTTCACCACCGTTGCTGGAATATGCAATTGTTACGTCCTCCCTGGAGTCGGTTGCGTACCAGGTGATATTAAACCGGGAACCGACAGGCAATTCTTCTCCGCCATTGGGAGAGATAACCTTTATGAAGGGTTCTGAAGGACGAACAATCGAGAATACCTCATCACTCACATCCGACGGTTTGGGATCGCCGCCGCCATCATCTCCGGTTATTCGAACCAGGCATTCTTCCGACACCGTGTCCGGTACAAGCCAATTATAACTGCCGCTGTTATTGGCAGAGGAAACAATGGTTGACCAGGTGTTACCGTTATCAGGGGAATAATCAATTTTTACACTGCTAATATTCCCGGTACTGGTCCAGGTAATGGGCTGAATCGAAGCCACTTCCCACTCTTCACCGCCATTGGGGGAGGTAATCCTGACAGCGCCAGGCAGCGCTGAAACAATTGAAAATACCTCGTCGCTTATATCCCACGGTTTGGGGTCCAGGTCATCATCATTGGCTGTAACCCGAACCAGGCAGTCATCCGACACCGTATCCGCTGCAGTCCAATCATAACTGCCGTCATTGGGTGTGGTTTTAACAATTGCCTTCCAGGTGGTCCCGTTATCCGTCGAATATTCGATGAAGACATTATTAATATCACCGCTACAGGTCCACTTGATTTCTTGCGAAGAATTCGCGACCCAGTTTTCGCCACCGTTGGGAGAGATGACGGTGATGATCCCGGGTGTTGGGAAAACGATTGAAAATACCGCATCGCTCACATCCAACGGTTGACCGTCGATTTCACTGATCCGAACCAGGCAGATTTCCGACGTTTCACCCGCTACAATCCAGTCATATTCGCCGTCATTTTCCGTGGCGCCAGTAATTACCGTC
>WVZO01000471.1:8250-8410 GCA_011772425.1 Candidatus Aminicenantota bacterium | reverse complement strand
TACCGCCTTTCTCCCGCGGTTACTCCCGGTAAGCAAAAACGCATCTGGATCCACGCCGTCTCCGTGGGAGAAGTGCGCAGCTTAAAACATCTCATCGTTCAACTCAAAAAAATCTATAAAAACACGGAAATTGTTCTCACCGTTACCACCCCTACCGGGT
>WVZO01000471.1:0-8176 GCA_011772425.1 Candidatus Aminicenantota bacterium | reverse complement strand
AAAAAAAATTAACCCCCACATACTGATACTAAACGAGCTGGAAATCTGGCCCAACTGGGTCTCCATTACCCATCGCCAAAAAATACCGATTCTCCTGATCAACGGCAGAATGTCTAAACCGGCGTTTCAACGGTACAAAAAATTTACCTTCCTGGTGAAACATTTTTTTAATAAAATCCACCGGTTCCTGGTACAGGCGGACGTTTATAAACACCGGTTCCAGCAATTAAGCATCCCGGCAGAGAAAATCATGGTTTGCGGCAACATCAAGGCGGATGAAGCCTTCAAAAGCGTGGAACGCCTGCCGCATGACAATGAAATATTGGATTACCTGGGCCTAAATCCCCATGGCAAAAAAATCATTACCCTTGCCAGCAGCCATCAAAAAGACGAAGAATTGGTGGTGCCCATTATCAATAACCTGGGTAAGGATTATTTATTTATTATCGTACCCAGGCACCTCACCCGTGCAGCGGAAATTGAGAAATTACTGGAAAAACACCAGGTGGAATTTTCCACCTGGAGTAAACGTAAAAGCGAAAATGAAGCCCATAACCCTGACCAAAACAGTGCCAATGGAAAAGCCAGGGTGTTGATTTTTGACACCATGGGATACCTGTTTAATGTGTTAAAGGTATCAGATATCGTTTTTATGGGGGGTACCATGGACCCGAAGACTGGCGGACATAACCTGTATGAACCGGCGGTGCTGGGTAAATATATCATGGGTGGGCCATATTACAGCAACTTTCCCGATATCGGTGAAGAACTGGTAAACCGGGGGGTCTACAATATTGTCCGGGATGAGGAAGAGTGCCTGCAGCGGCTGCGGGATTGGAAAACCATTGATTGGGAGACCATAAAAAAAGAGGCGGCCCAGGCGGTGGATTCACGGAGAGGTTCAGTTCAATGCATACTAAAGGAAATTCAACGGTTAATACCCTCACATCAAGATTAACCACCCCCACCCGGTACTGGTACCACTGGCCGTTGAATGCCATTTCCCTGGTATTCAAAACCATCTCCCTGATCAATTTGAAAATCAAATCCCTACGCCCAAAATACTATCCTGGAGCATTTATTATTTCCATCGATAATTTATCTTTCGGCGGAACCGGGAAGACCACATTGGTGGCAGAGATCGGCAAACACCTTGAACAAAACCATATCAAATTCGCCATTGTGATGCGGGGGTACAAATCCCAATTTGAAACCAAAGGCACAAAGGTTCAACCCCATCACAACGTCCGGGAAGTGGGAGATGAGGCCAAAATCTTTAAAACCCGTTTTCCACAGCAGGATATCTATGTGGGAAAAAACCGGCAGAATTCCATCGAAAGCGCTATTGCTGACGGAAATAAAGTCATCCTGCTGGATGATGGTTTTCAGAGCACCCATGTGCACAAAAACCTGGAAATCATGCTCTTCAACCCCCGGCACCCTTTTTATTACCTCAGGAACTTCACATTCTTTATGAAACAAGAAGATTTTATCTTATTTTACAAATCCCCGGGTAAATATGAATATAAATACGAAACAAACCGGCAGCCGGAACCAGGCGCTGGTGCCGGCCCCATCTGCGGCACCTATGATTTTGAATTGGAACATTTTTACGACAGCGAAGGAAACGCAGTCGATATCCAGGATTCACCCACCGCGGCCTCCATCCTGGGTTTTTCAGCATTGGGAGACAATTTACGGTTTAAACAAGACCTTTCTCGATTGGAAACCAGATTCAAAATGGTAGACTTTAAAGCCTTTAATGACCATCACACCTATAGCGAAGAAGATATAAAATTCCTAAATCAGCGAAGGATCGAGCTAAAAGCCGACTACCTGGTGTGTACGGAAAAGGATTTTATTAAAATAAAGCACCTTAATTTACCTAATTTGCAGCAAATCCCTTTAATTTATGCCAAAAATAGTATAAAATTCAATTTTGGTTTGATGAGTCATATTATACATGAAATATGCAAAGGAGAAAGAAAAAAATAACCGTTAAGCACCGGGTAGAATACCTGTTATTTATTGTCTTTATCCTGTTGATAAAGGCCTCGCCGCTGTTCATGGTGAAATTCAACCGGAAGTTGCTTCGGTTTATATTTGGAATAATCAGTAAACGGCATCACGGTATCGTGGAGAAGAATTTAAGAATCGCTTTTCCTAATGAGACAAAAGAAAGAATTTTAGAACTGAAGGAAGCGATTTACTGCCATTTTTCTGCCATCCTGGTGGAAATTATCTACATATTCATAAAAAAGAAACCTGAAAAAATATTAAAACCAGTTGAAATTACCAATTTCTATTATCTTGAGGAGGCGCTGAAAAAACAAAAAGGAGTTATTCTTTTTTCTGCTCATTTCGGGAACTGGGAATTGGTCCCTTATTTATTGAACCGCAAATTAAACAAAAAAATAAACAGCATTGCCCGGGAGTTAGATAACCCCCTGGTGGAGAAAAAGGTGAAACAGTTCAGGGAATATATGGGTTCTGCTGTTATTTACAAAAAAAATGCCATACGTACCATGCTCAACCGGTTGAAGAACAACGGGATCGTCTATTTATTAATCGATCAACACGCGATCCGGCGAGAAGCGGTATACGTGGATTTTTTTGGTGAAACCGTCAGTGCTGTGCCTTCGGTTTCTCAACTGCATATTAGGAAAGATATACCGGTGGTCCCGGTTTTTTTGCACTATGAAGAGGATAAGATCGTGCTGGAACTGCTGGAAGAGATCAAGATGCCTGAGACCGATGATCAGGCGGCGGATATTCAGCGGTTGACCCAGTTATGCACGTCCATTATTGAAGAAAAGGTTAGACAGCACCCGGAGCAGTGGTTTTGGTTTCATAACCGTTGGAAAACGGATCTCACCAATGGAACTGGAACCAATCAAGTAATAAAGGAATAAATAATGAAGATATAGGAGGGAATCAATGACCGCAAGGAAAGACGGAAGAAAGAATCATCAACTGCGTGAGATAATCCTGACCCCGGATTACATTAAAAACGTAGCCGGTTCCGTATTAATCGAGCAGGGAGACACGCGGGTGGTGTGTACGGCCACGTATGAGACCAAAGTGCCCTTTTTTCTTAAGAACAGCGACAAAGGGTGGGTGCAGGCCGAATACTCCATGCTTCCGGGTTCCACCGGGAACCAGAGAGTAAACCGTGAGAGGCTGCGGGTCAATAACCGGCACATTGAAATTCAACGGTTTATTGGCAGGGCGTTTCGCACCACCTTTGATTTAAAAACCATTGTCGGCACCACCATCTGCATTGATACCGATGTAATCCAGGCTGACGGCAGCACCCGCTGTGCTGCCATCAACGGCGGAATGGTGGCACTGGTAAAAACCTTGAAACACCTGGTGTTCGAAACCATGATCCCTGATCTACCGGAAATCAAGTTTATTGCTGCCGTATCCATTGGTGTCATTGGCAGCGATATATTGGTGGACTTGAACTATCAAGAAGATTTTGATGCAGGTGCAGACATTAATATTGTTTCTACGGAAAAGGGTGATATTGTCGAAGTTCAGGCCCTGGCCGAAGAAACAACTATTCCCAAAGCGATCTTCCAGGATGTCATAGAGATCGGGATAAAGAAGAATCTTGAGATCATCGAGAAGTTAAAGAATGTATGCAAGTAATCAACGGGAGGTTATAAATTGAATTGGAAATCTTATCGGATTTTTATCCTGCTGATATTCATATTCATGACCATGCTGCCGTTTCTGTTAACGGCGTTAACGGCAGACCAGGAACAAAAAATTCCGGATTGTTTGCTTAGCTACCGGTTTGGTCCGGAGCAGCATATGTTGATCGTAGAGAAATCCACTCAAAATCTTTTTGTTTACTCCAACTACAACGCCGAACCTGTTGACAGGTTTAAAATAACCTCCGGTAAAAACAACGGGCCGAAATTGGAGGAAGGGGACATGAAAACGCCGGAAGGGATTTATTTCTTCAGGAACATCCTTTCCGGGGGCGAGCTCCCCAAAGCCGACGACTATGGTGAAAAGGCCTTTACCCTGAACTACCCCAATCCTATCGATAGAAAAGAGGGCAAAGACGGGTCCGGGATATGGCTGCATGGTGCTTTCGATGGTGACAAGATTAATATCCCCTATAATTCACGGGGCTGTGTGGTGATGAAAAATAAAGACCTGGTCAGACTCTCAAAGTATATTTTCCTGAACCAGACCCCCATATGCATTTATAATAAGATAAAATACGAAACCATTGAAAATATCCGGGAGAAAAGAGACTGCTTGATCGGTTACTTAAAAGAATGGAAAAGCAATTGGGAAGACAAAAATCTCGATGGGTATATCGGTTATTATGACCCGGGTTTCTCCTACAGCCGGATGAATCTTAAGCAATTTAAGGCATTTAAACAGCGGCTGAACCAGCGTTACCGGTTTATCCGCGTTATTCTCTCTGACATTAATATATACGGTTTCAAAAACTATCATGTGACGATGTTTAATCAACTGTACATTTCCGATATAAACCACTTTTACAACAAAAAAATTCAATACTGGCAGGATGTTGCCGACAAAGCCAGGATAGTCGATGAATTCAGTGTACGGCTGCCGCCGCCGACAAAATTCGAGTTTTCCAAGGGGAATTATATTACTATCGAAGAATTTCAAAAAGATTATCTAAAACAAATGGAATCAAAAACCATCTCTATCGCTCCTGCTGAAATCCATTTAAAAAACGTTTCCATATTTGGTCAAACCGTTAAGCTCTTTTTAAAAAGTTCGGGGGATCTCAGTAAGGTAAGAGTCGTGCCCGTATTAAAGTTGGAGCATAATGGCGATACCACACTAAAAACATTGGAAGGGATCACCTTCAAACGTGGAGCGCCGCGAGGTTATTCCCAGGCCATTGCCCTGGATGGCAGGGAAACCACGGTGGTCATGCGAAAAGATAAGAAGGCTCAATTAAAAAGCCTGACCCTGTTTCTTATCAACCGTGAAAACGACGTTGAGCAGATTATTACTTACATTATAAACCAATAAAAAACAAAGCAAATGGGAATGGGTAACCAATTTTGTAGGGATCTTAAGTATATTTTTCGTATTGTTTTTATGTTTTTTTTGCTGTGGGTTGTGTTCCCGGTTCATGTTCATGGTCATTCGCTTTCCAGGGAGATTTTTTTTGAAGAAACGGACCATCAACTGGAGGTTATCCGGATAAAGGGTGAGGAACCCGGGTTAACGGTGTTGATATTCGGGGGAATTCATGGAGATGAGCCGGGTGGTTATTTTTCGTCGGAGATACTACCCAGGATCAAATTAATCAAAGGTAATTTAATTATAGTTCCCCGTGTCAATTTTCCTTCTATCATGTTGAATCGTCGGGAAGTACACGGCGACATGAACCGCAAATTTGTCCCCCGGGAAAAACCCGATGATCCGGACGCCGAGGTGGTAAAAGTGTTGAAAGGTCTGATGAAAGAAGCGGATGTGTTCATTAACCAGCATGATGCCTATGGATTCCACCGGGAAACCTATATCTCGAAAATGTATAACCAATACCGGTACGGTCAGAGCCTGATCATCGATTGCGGAAATTTCTACTCCCAAAAATTGAAAAAGCAAGTCAACCTTTCTGTCATAGGGAAACGTATCCTGGAACGGGTGAACCGACAGATTAAAAACAAGGACCACCAGTTTGGCTTCTGGGACCACAATTCCGTGGCTAAAAATACCAAATTCCCGGAAATGAAAAAGTCTGCTACCTATTATGCTTTAACCACCTATTCCATACCTGCTTTTGGTCTGGAGACCTCCAGAGACCTGCCCACATTGTACCATAAAGTCAAGTATCAACTGGTAGTGATAAAGGAGATTCTTCGTGAGTTCGGTCTGGAATTTATCCCGCCATCGCCAACGGTTGCTACCCCAGTGTTGTACTGGGTGGAGTTTCTCAAAAACCAAAGGGATATTATCCGGGTCAATAGCAATACCAATTTACGATTGGCCCCCGGCGACAAAATTGTCATCAAAAAAATATTTTCCAATTCCGATTGGGGGCTTTCCGCTAATATTCTGAACTGGGGCAGTATTAACGATGTCAATAAAGAATTTGTATTCGAAAAAATCAAAAATGTCACCACCATCCTGGTCAAAAAGAATCACCTCTCCATAGGAAAAATTTATTTGCGAAATTACCGCAAAAATTCAGTGCGTGAGATCATCCTTGAGGTGAACGGGGAACAAAAACGGATTCCCAATTGGGGAAAAATCGATCTCAGGCAAGGGGAATATTTTAAAATTTTGAAAACTTACCCCGAATTTCCAAATATTCGTTTTGATGTGCGGGGATTCAGTGTGAGGCCGGGCAAGCGGGATGACTCCGATACTGAGATCTACCCCAAAGACCTTATCCCGAAAGTATTCGTTTAAGAAAAAAGGAACCATTTATTTTGTTAAGTTTTACAATTCCAACCGCTTTGCCGGAGAGTTCCAGGTTGAGATAAAAGCTAAGTAAGAAGTAGGAAGTAGGGAGTAGGGGCAATAGATATGGCGAAACGATTATCTTATGAGCGGTATTTGTGGTTTCATCAGAGGTTAAAGAAGAAGAAATTTCCTAAATTAACGGATTTGATGGAGAAGTTCGAAATTTCTCAACGTCAGGCTGCCAGGGAAATCGAGTACATGCGGCTATTTTTTAATGCGCCAGTGGAGTATTCCTGGGAAGAGAGGGGATACTATTATGAGGATGACAGTTTTGAATTTCCTATGCCTATGATATCGCAGGAAGAGATCATATCCCTGGTTATTGCCAAGCGGTTATCCGTCACCATTCCTGATGAGAGGCGAAAAAAACAGTTGAATGTTTTTTTTGAAAATCTTTCTGCTTATTTTGACCTGGACATAGAGGAATTGGAAAAGAAAATTTCTTTAAAGAATGTGCGATATTCCCGGGTTGTGCCGGAGGTATTCGACACGGTTTTGCAGGGGTTAAGCAAGGACAAAAAACTTGCTGTGACTTATCGATCCGTATACACAAAGCAATCGTCGCAGCGGGTCATCAATCCCCTTCATTTGGTTTTATATATGGGTAATTGGCATATTATCGCTTATTGTGAAGTCAAAAAAGGAATCCGTGATTTTGCGCTTTCCCGTATCCAGGCGGTTGAGGTTTTGGAGCAGCCCATCGATGAAAACTTCAAAGCGATCAATGTAAAAGAATACCTGGATGACGCCCATGGGATTTTCTTTGAGGGTGAAAAAAAACAGGTGGTATTGAGGTTCAATAAAACCATATCCGAATATGTGCGGGAGCAGGTGTGGTTTCCCGGGCAAAAAGTAAGGGAAGAGGGGGATGGCAGTTTATTATTAACATTCTTTGTTACGGATTTTCGTGAAGTGGTGCGGGAGGTATTGAGTTTCGGTGCCGATGTGGAGGTATTGGAACCGGAGTCGCTGCGGCAAACCGTCAAAGCAACAGTCAAGAAGTTATCTGAAATGCTTCAAGAGAAATGAGTTAGCCGTGAAGGTACACAAAGGTTTTTTTCTTTTTATTTTTACCCACGAAGATACACGAAGAGACACAAAGGAAGAGAGAAAGGATATAAGATATGGTGCCATATGTAAAGCGAAAAGTGAAATTTTCTGTTTGCGAATTTTAAGGGAGCCGATGTTCAAAAAATTCCCGGATATCGACGTATAAAATATTATCGCCTATTACCTTGTTGGAGAACTTCCGGGCAATGAGGATGTAATTGATTTTTTTATTCCTGTAATACGCCTCTCGTTGGACTATGGATTCGATTTTCCCGGTCTCCGCTTGGACGTTTAAATCGCCTGCTTTTATCTCCCCAATATAAATCCTATCACTGTTCTCTATCACAAAATCGAACTCGTAATCATTGCCCCAATCTTTGCCGATAGACCGGTACTCGATTCCCTTTGCTTTTAAAAAATCCGGAAGCAGCCGGATGACCATGGATTCAAATTTTTTGCCGTAAAAGGTGGGAAAATGCTTCAAAAATCTTTCATAAACACTTTCTTCTTCTCCCCTGTCCAATTCTTCCACATGGCTGAAACAATAGGTGAACCAGAAATCGATTATGTTACTGTTGATCAGGTAATGTGTCCGTTTCTTTTTCTTTGAAACCGGCTGTTCCTTTCTTACCAATTCGTAATCCGTTATCAG
>WVZO01000647.1:20499-21134 GCA_011772425.1 Candidatus Aminicenantota bacterium | reverse complement strand
CTCCAGTTCCAGCCGGTTCTGTTGGGCCAGTATCTGGAAAGATGCCGTTATTCTGTTTAAAAAAGGGACTATATTTTGATAAGCGGCTTGCATAGTCATTTTTCCACTGTCAAACCTGGTGAGGTCCAATAATTGATTGATCAGGGTAAGCAGCCGCTGTGAATTACGCCGCATGACATTGAGTTCCTTTTTTTGCTGTTTATCGTTGGTGTCGGCGAGCATTTTTTCCAGTGGACTCAAGATCAATGTCAGGGGGGTGCGAAATTCATGGGAAATATTGGCAAAAAAACGGGATTTCACTCGATCCATCTCTTTCAGTTTTTCCGATTGCTCTTCCAACTGTTGATTTTTCTCTTCGATCTCCTTTGTCCTTTCTTTAACGATTTGTTCAAGTTTTTGTTTTTCCCGTTCCAGTATCCCCGAACGCCATTTGAAAATAAAAAACACCAATAGGAAAAGCACAATGACATAAAGCAAAAACGCCCACCAGGTTTTGTACCAGGGAGGCAAAACCTTGAATCGAAATGTATCTTCTTCTCCCATATGTTCGTAAACATTTCTCGCCCGCACCCTGAAGGTATACAACCCGGAATCGAGATTTGTGTAATTTCTTTTGGTGTCTTTACTCCAGGAAG
>WVZO01000647.1:0-20492 GCA_011772425.1 Candidatus Aminicenantota bacterium | reverse complement strand
AATGAGTCTCTTTTTCGGCTTCAAAGAAAGGCGCAGCAAATTCAAAATAAAGATTTCGATCCCTGTATTCAAAAATAGGAAGAATGTCTTTGGCTGTTTTACCGGTCTGATTTTTAGACCCGTCAAAAATCAACTGTTCATTTGCACGCACTCTTCGTAACAGGGTTGAAAAATCTTCCCGGTAATCTTTTTTTACTGTTTTATCGTAACGGAAAAGGCCGTCGAAGCCTCCAAACCAGATGGTCTTCCCATCGGGGTCCGGATAGATAGTGTTCACCTGGTTGGTGGTAGGAATCCTGAGAAATGGTGTAGAATAAATCGTAAAGGTCCCATCTAGTCCGGGAATAGCCTGGTAATTCCTGGATTCCGAATGGAACCAGATGTGTCTATTCTTATCTTCAACGATGCGGAAGACGGGTCTGGCCCCACCCGCGAATTGATCGCCCAGTACCGGGTCGGGGATAAAGGAATTGGTTTTCCCGTCAAAACGATATAATCCTCTGGGGGTGGCGAATAAAACATGTCCTGCGGCCCCGGCCGCATATGTTTCTCTGCCGGGAAGTCTGTGTGATGTGTCATAGGTGGTGACCGCGGATCGGGCCATATTGTTTGGATATTCCACTTTAAACACACATCCGGTTGATGCCCCCAGCCACAGGTTTCCTTGTTTGTCTTCCGCGATGCTCTGTATGGATTGATCGATGTGGTCAAACCGGTATTCTTTCCTCCAATTGCCGTGTTTTTGTGATAAAGCCGCCAATCCATGTTCCATCCCACACCAAATACGACCGGGGTATCGTTCGGATATCGATAACACAAAAGTCAGTCCCTTAAAAACGTTTCGTTTAATGTTGTTTTTAACCTGGAAAACCCCTTCGGATGAAGCCGCTAAAATCGAATCCCCCACCGGTACCAGGTCCAGGCACAAACCGGACATCCCGGGGACCGGCCGGAAGTTTTTAGAAGACTCAAGGTAGTATAGTCCACTGGTAGTGCCCACATATAAATTATTATCATGTTTGAGTACCGCTAAAACCAGCCCTTCCAGTTTGCACCGTTCATCATAGATAGAAAAAGGAGAAGCATACTCGATTTTCGAGATACCTTTTTCCAGGCACAGCCACAGGTTTTCATGGATATCCTGGAAAACGTATTTTACATTATCATCCTGTAGGCCGGAGGTTTTATCCAGTATATTTTTAAGGTGTCCCTGCGGGTCTATCACCACAAGGCCGCCGTGCAGGGTTGCCAGGGCAAAATCACCGGAGGAAAGCCGGATACCATGGGACAGTTTATTGTTTTTTAAATAATCATCCGCCTCCACAGCAAAAGGTTTAACTCCTTTTCCATCATAGAGGAAAAATCCCATCGACCGGGTCCCGATGATCAATTCCCCGGTTTTATTTTGATCATATGGGGCCAGGAAATAAATCTTGTTATTTTTAAATAATTCAGTCCCGGGCAGCAGTTGCAGGGAGCCGTCCACCATTTTTAAAAGCCCCCTGTTTTTTTCGTTTACAAAAAGGTCCCCGTTATACACAAACGAATTCCAGAACTTATAAGGGGAAGTCCATGATTTTATCTTTTTTAAATTGGAATCCCAATGGAAAAGGAATTTCGAGGTCCTGAAAAAGATGCCCTGTTTTGCGGCATTGGTGCTCCATACTTCATCGAATTTTTTTTGATTATCCCGGAGGTGGTTTAACAGCGATATATATTTCAAAGAACCCGTTGAGTCGGGGACTAAATACCAGATTTTATTCGTTCCCCCGATGTAGATCGTTCCCGTCTCATCGATGGCCAGTGATTGTACGGTGTCGTATTCAGGAGTGCTGATAACGCGCCAGGAAACACCGTCAAACTCCAGTACCCCGCCGCGATTGGCCACATAGATCGTCCCGTTTTTTGCCTGGACAATGCCCCAATTTTGAGGTTGATGATCGTACTCCTCATAGGTGTAATTCTTGTAATATTTAAAGCCGGGAAACTGATAACTATGGATATTGGGAGATGTCCCGCAAATAAATACCAGGAAAAAGAGTACTAAAATGGAACGTACTCCTAAAGAATTGGAAATACGTTTGAATTCATGCAGGCTAATTCCCTTTGGGGCTGAACAATTTTTATTTATGCCTTTTCGTTCTGCCAACTCAGTTGTTCTCCATCTAAAGATCTCCAGCAGGAAAGTATTATTTTACTATAACAGGGAAAAAATATCAACTCCCGGTTAAGACCAATGCTTTAAAAGAGAAACCACAGATTGCGCAGATTTCGCAGATTATTTTAATGAAAGGAACCGCAGATTACGCAGATTTCGCAGAAAAAAAAATAAAAAAATCTGTGTAATCTGTGTAATCTGTGGTTTCCCCTTGTTTTGCCCTCCTTCTTATGAATTTTTGGATTTAAGAATTTTCTAAAATGATCTCGGCAGCTATTAAGACAGCTTTTTTTGTTACATCCAAACAGTTTGGGGTTTTTTGTGAGACTTCCATAAATAATTTCAGGTCTTCCGGCTTACTGGAATCAAAATACCTGCCATATAGGTGCTTTTGCACCTCCCAGCATCTTGTTGAGCTATATTCTTTTTTAAATTTATCCATAAACACTCCCCCATTTATCCAGGAGGGTGGGAACATTGCCTTTTCCTTTTGATCGATAGGTCCGAAGAAAAAACCTAATGCAAGCATGGCCCCGGAAACGGCCCCACAAGTTTCTCCTTTCCCGGCAATTCCCCCTGTAAACGGCATTAGCGCACGTAATGTTGCCGGATCGGCTTTAAGGTTAAATTGTTCATTTAGTGCAGCAAAACTGGCCAGGGCACAGCTTCTATGCATTGGCATGAATTTATCTACCTTTTCATCCAATTCCTTCAATGTTTCTTTTTTTGATTTATCCGCTTTTGCAGCCAATACCCCGGTTATCATCCCCGGAAATGCCAGCAGCGCTAAACCGGCAGTGCAGCCGACACTTTTTGTAAAAAATGTTCTCCGGTTAATTTTTTCCTGGTCTGTACTCTTAACTAATTTGTAAACGCTTTCGTTTGAATTCATTTTTTTCTCCTTTTCAAAAACTGATCAGTAATTGGTTTTCTTCAAAACTAATATATCATATACAATCCCAAAAATCAATATGCAGAAATAGAAACGGAGAACAGGCAAAAAATTGGTTTCTATGCCTCCGGCGGCCAGGGGGGCTCTTTTCGAGAAAACCGCCCCCCTGGACCCCCTGCAAAAGCTTTTCATTATATTCGCCCGAAGGGCACCTATTATTGAGAACCCAGTACAATATATGCAACTTGCTCGGTCCCATGCCTGCGTTCAGAGTCTTTCAACTGGTCTTCATCGAAAACCAAAACCAGCGACGTGGAAGTCAGGGGCGTTGGTCCGTAAAATACCGGCCATCCCCCATTGGCGTCATCCATTGCCGCCGCACTGATAATGGCTGTAGATGCATTGGGAACATTGTTAAATGTATAAGTATAACCGTTTTTTGTATTATCCGGCCCACGCACGATATCAGGTCCCACCTCTGCCGCATAGGGGACACCGTTTATGCTGCCTTCTCCCTGTTCGATGACAACGATGCCGAGGGTTTCATCTGCGCGTGTCGTATCAGGGTCTTCTCCCACATGCTTACCGGCATAAAACGAAGAACCGGAGGGTGGATTCTTGACACTGTCGGCACTGGCCCAGAATACGGACCAGCCAAGATCATTATAGGTCATCACCTGTCCCAATACCACCGGGTTGGTATAACTGTTGCCATAGGTTCGCGCTTCCTTGGTCCATGATCCCGCAGATGCAGTGGCAGTTGAGAGGACCTTTTTCGCTTCCATTTTTATACCGTGTTCAGCCGTGGTATAAACGCCCTCTTCGACGACAAAGTAATGTACGGTATACCCGCTCAGTGACAGGCCGCTGGGATTTTGAACCATGATGTCAAAACTGCTGCCCGATGCATTTCTTACCCGGCATACCGCGGGTAAATTCGCATCGCCGAGATCATTGCCGCAAACCACCACCATTGAGGTATACGTATTTTGTAATACCACTGTTTGCCAACTGCTGCCTACATCGGTCAATACCCCGTGTTCAAATACCAGGGCAGCAGCGGGTGGATTTACGGTAATGTAGTCGGTTTTGGTTTCGGTATCGCTTCCGGCGGCATTGGACACCGTTAACGTCACAGTATAGGTTCCCGCGGTATTGTAGGTAACGGTTGGGTTCTGTTCCGTGCTGCCGGAAGGCGTACCCCCATCAAACGTCCATGACCAGGTATCGGGATTATTGGCAGAAAGATCGGTAAAGGTTATACTGTCACCCTCGGTAATAGTGGTGGCACTGGCAATGAAATCCGCGACCGGGGGCAGTGGACCGCCACCGCTGATGTCCACCGTATAATCTTCCACTTCTCCATAGTCAAAGGTCCCGCATGCGGGTGGATAGCTTTGGTATCTCATGGATACCCGCATCCGGGTTACACCCTCTGCATCGGTGGGGACCGTAAAACTTCCGGTAACAGTAGAACTGCCGGAACCGCTGAACACCTGTTCACCGGCATCGTCAAAATCTCCATCGATATTATAATCAATCCAGATTCTCCAGTATTCGGTATAGGAATCGCCGGAAAACCCGGGGGTCAATGTAACATTCACGGAAGCCCCGGCGCTTAAATTGGCAGTCATGGAGGTGAAATCGGAATAACCGGAGGCACCGGAGGTATTATTTAAATCGCCCACCTGGACACCGGCGATCCATTCGTAACTATAATTATTGCCCGAAGATGTACAATATTGAATGACCGGGTCTGTTACCGTAATATAATCGATTTTGATCTCCGTATCGCTGCCGTATTGGTTGGCGGCGGTTAATGTAACTGTGTATGTACCGATGGTATTATACGTGACCACCGGGTTTTGATTGGTACTGGCGGATGGGGTTCCGCCCTCGAATGTCCATGACCATGAGGTGGGATTATTGGTTGATAAATCCGTGAACTGAACACTGCCGCCCTCAGGAATCGTGGTGGCGTCGGCGGTAAATTCCGCGACAGGCGGGTCTGTTACGATTGACGCAACTGTAAATTCATGCGGATCAGGCGCCCCGATATACGGATGATAATTGCTTTTACCGGATGTATCCGCCGCATAAATATAATAAGCGATTTCACTTCCTTGAGGTTGCCCGGGAATGCTTCCGGTATACGTATCCCCACCAGAGTGGGTCATATACTCTATATTGGAGCTCCCGCCGTTGACCTGGTAATAAATCTTTACAGAGTTGGAATCCACTGGCTGTCCACTATAGGGAATAATTTCGGCGGTAATTTGGTATTCCGGTTGTTCGGGTTTTTCTCCCAATAGAGGTAAATGTCTTATATACAACATGTCTCTATCCGCAATACCTTTAACCCGGCAGTGCAGTGCATCCGTTGTCTGCCAACTTCCTGAGACACCGATAACCTGGTACCCCGGCATGGCTGCTTCATAGGCGGCAATGGCACCGGAATCGGCGCCTGAACCCGTGATAGGGACATATACTTTTGTATTTAAGATCAATGAATTGGTATAGGGTTGGCCGTTGGGACTATACACACGAAATACCTGGTAATTATTCAAGTAAGAGGAGGTCTGGTTGGCAAAATAATTGGCAGTGGTTTCAAAATCACTGTATTGTGGATCGTTTGTCGGCACCTGGGTGATTAAAATCTTGTCTACATCGAGGTATTTACCCCAGCAGTCCACGTGTTTTATATATTCCCCAAGGGGATCAGCGGTCACATGATAGGTGTGGATGCCTAAATAATCGTTCATTATCTGGTCAATTTCCGCAGGGGTATAATTACTATTTTCGTCCCATACCAGGTCGGTGGATACGGCAATTCCCATGCCGTCGGTCATATAATTCCCCCCGGCATGAACCAGGTCCATTCCATACAGGTCAACACTTAAAAAGGTCGCCATTTCCGCGGGGATATTATTGTCATCGGGACGGGGCCGGTTATAGGTAAAATCAACAATACTGGTAACTCGATTCCCATCCGTGACAAACCAGGGGCCGTAGTCCCTGGTCCAATAGGAATCATGGGGCGCGTGTAAGAAGTTGCAATTGTCCATATTAACGCCTGACGAGCTGTAAAGATTTCTAACTTGATTTTCCTTGGCGGCATTGTCCACGATTGTCGTAACCATCACGTCCTGCGACATCATGGCAATTAGTGAAACCGGTATGCCCAGGGGGTAAGCCACTAAAACACCTTCCATAGGCTCAAACTCGGCAATGCTGCGAACCGGGACCGGTGGGGGAGAGGTTACGGCTCTTTGCTTTTGCGCTTCCAAATACGCCGGCATTAACGCCTTTTCCTCTTCGGTCATCTCATGCTTAAGCTTTGCATTGTGGCCAAAGAGCGGCAGGGTTAATAAAAGAGAAACAAAAACCAGACAAATAAACGTTCTTGAGAATTTTAAATTAGCGAATAGCACTTTCATATTAGTCTCCTTATAGGGTTTTAGCCTCCATCGAGTTCATTCGTGTAATTGAAGGGTAATTTTTTATTGAGAAACACACCATATATTACTACTAACCCCAAATTTATGTCAATCCTCCAAAAGTCCTATATTTGGGTTGAAAATGAAATAAAAATTCTTACAACTTTAGTATGACATTTATGAATTTGGTTGTATTTTTTATTTAGCAGAGGAGGAGACAGAGAGCACCGAGCCAGGTTGATAATATGAACGTGTTCTTTTTCGATGCCCAACCCCAGGCAGATGCTTTTCAACCTGCCGTAGGCATGGGAATCCTGCCCCCCGGTCATGCCGGTGGTGGAATTGTCCGCAATAAATACCGCGATAATTCCCAGGCGTTTATCTTCGCTGTCGATGCAGCGATTGTAAATGGAAGAGGTATTCCCGGGATTTGAAATAATTTATAAAAAAATTTCAAAAACTTTCAAAAACTATTGACAAGTCTCTAAATCTATGCTATATATATACTTCATAACGGGAGTAAAAAAATGCCGTTGTACGAATACAGATGTAAAGAATGTAATAAGAACTTCGAGGCGCTGCAAAGGATAGACGCAGAACCCTTGAAGGAATGTCTGTACTGCCGCGGCAGCGTAGAAAAATTGATCTCCCTCTCTTCCTTCCAATTTAAAGGATCAGGTTGGTATGTAACGGATTATAAAAGTAAGGCGTCTAAAACAGATAAAGGCGCTGCAAAATCAAGCACTAATAATGCTAATATAGGAAAAGACAAAAATGCTACACTTAAATAGCCTTTCCATCTCTCCCCCCTTAATATAAATACATATCTCCCACCTTTACCGTACAGGTCCCCCGCTACATGGGGGACCCCTGCCTTTTTATAGCCAAAATAGGCATTCTCCTCCCTCTTGCCTTCCGTTTCTTTTATTGATATAATGACATTTTTTCCAGGATGATAAACCGATAACTAAAAACAGGAGACAGACAATGCAGAAAAAAAACACAGCAGTGGTTGCCATTGGCGGTAATTTTCTTTCTGATGGAAAAAGTACTAGTGAAGAGCAGATGAATAGGGCTTATAAAGCCGCGCAGTTAATCAAAATCCTGGTGAACAGGGACTTTAACGTGGTGGTGGTCCACGGAAATGGCCCACAGGTAGGCATGACTTATTTAAGGCAGCTGGCTGGAGAAAAAGCAGATATACCCCCCCTTAACCTGGCCCTGTGCAATGCCCTGACCCAAGCTGAAATCGGCACGATGTTGGAACTGGCCATTATCAACACCATCAACCGGGAAAAACCAGACTTTGATGTATTGACGCTGGTGAGCCAGGTGGAAGTCAACAGAAATGACCCGGCTTTTAAAAACCCCACTAAACCCATCGGTCCTTTTCTCACCAAGGGGGAAGCCGAAGCAGTAAAGAAAAAATTCCCTCATTGGAGTATTATCGAGGATTCCGGGAGAGGTTATCGACGAGTAGTTCCTTCTCCGGTCCCCATTAAGGTTTTTTCTTCCACCAGTATTGCCGACACCTTTAAAACCGCAGATGTTATTATTGCTGGCGGTGGAGGAGGTATTCCGGTGGTGCGAAACCCGGAGGATAATACGTTTGAATTGGTTGACGGCGTTATTGATAAAGATCGAACCGCATACTTAATCGCCCGGGAAATTAAAGCCACTCATTTTTTCCTTTTAACCAGTGTCGCTCATGTCAGTATCAATTTTGGTAAGCCCAATGAAAAATCCCTGTTTGATATTACCGTTAAGGAGGCGAAAACGTACCTGGCTGAAGGTCATTTCCCTGCCGGGTCAATGGGACCGAAAATTGAAGCAGCTGTTAAGTTCGCTGAAACCACCGGCGGCACAGCGATCATCACTAATGCAGATCATATTGCCGATGCACTGGAAGAAAAGGAAGGTACCCGTATTCATTTGTAGAAGGAGATGATGAAAAATGAAAAATGAAAAGGGAAAGGAAAACAAGTTACCTGATTTTACCAATGTGGAACGGGATCGTGTCCCGGAAGAATATACCTGGCGGATGGAGGATATTTATGCCAACCTGGAAGCATGGGAAAAAGATAAGGTACGACTGTTTGAGATGATGGATAAAGACAAAATTAACGAACTGGCAAAAGATTGGACCCGGTCCCCGCAAAAAATGTTCCAACTGATGAACCATATCAGTGAAATAGAAAAAAAAGAAGAAGAAGTCTATGGTTATCCCCGTTTTTTTTCAGATACCGACATGGGAAATTCCACCTGGCAGGCCATGAAAGGAGAAGTCTATACAGCAATTGTTAACTTCCAGAGTACATTAGCGTTTATGAATCCGGATATCCTTAAACTGGGTAAAAAAAAAATTGAAGAATATATGAAAGCTGACCCCCGGTTGCAGGTATATAAAATGGACTTTGATTCTATTTTGCGTAAGAAAAAACACATCCTTCCGACGGATAGAGAGAGGCTCATGGCTCAAACCGGGCTTTTTTCCGGGGCCCCAGGGAAAGCTGCCGGTATGCTCAACGATGTGGATATCCCTTCTCCCCAGGTCACCTTGACAGATGGGAAAAAGATCAAATTGAACCAGGCCAATTATATTCGCTTCAGGGATGCCAAAATCAGGAGGGACCGGGTCAAGGTGATGCGAACCTTCTGGAAACATCATGCCAGATTCAGGAACACCCACGCCGCTCTCCTGGATGGTGCGGTTAAGAACCATTACTTTAAGGCCATGGCCCGTCGCTATGAGAGTTGTCTTGAGGCAGCACTTTACCCCGATAATATTTCTACAAAAGTTTACTACACCTTAATCGAAACAGTGAAAGAAAACCTGGCACCGCTTCATCGCTACTTGAAATTGAAAGCCCGGTTGTTGGACCTCAAAAAATTATCATATGATGACATTTATGCGTCGTCCGTGCCTGCTGTGGAAAAGGAGTTTACCATTGAAGAAGCCATTGACATTGTTTTGCAAGCCCTGCAGCCGTTGGGGCAGGAGTATACCAATATCCTGGAAAAGGGATTTAACAGCCGCTGGATGGATATTTATCCCAATAAAGCCAAGCGTTCCGGTGCTTATTCCAGCGGCAGCCTCTATGATGTTCACCCCTTTGTATTGATGAATTATAATGGTACCTTTAATTATGTTTCTACCCTGGCACACGAATTTGGTCATGCGCTTCATTCCTGGTTTTCTAACAAAACTCAGCCGTTTCCCACGGCCCATTACCCGATTTTCCTGGCTGAAATTGCCAGTACCTTTAATGAAACTCTACTGGTGCACCATATGTTGAAAACCGAAACCGACGATTTACTAAAGTTATATATCCTGGACCAGTACCTGGATGAATTTCGAGCCACGTTATTCAGGCAAACTCTTTTTGCCGAGTTTGAATTGGACTTTCACCAGGAGGTGGAAAAAGGGCAAACCTTAACACCTGACTGGTTGGACCACCGCTACCTGGAACTGACGCGGCTGTTTTACGGCCACAAGAAAGGCGTTGTTACGGTACACAAACATATCCGCAACGAATGGAGCAATGTTCCCCATTTCTATCGGAATTTTTATGTATACCAATACAGTACCGGGATTGTGGCTGCAACTACTTTGGCAGAGATGGTGGTAAGGGGAGGGCAAACCCAAAAACAGAGATATATGAATTTCCTGAAAAGCGGCGGTTCCCAATATCCCCTGGATACGTTAAAAGAAACAGGCGTGGATTTGACAACCCCCCACCCTATCCGGGTGGCTGTCCAGCGATTCGATGAAGTGGTTAGTGAAATGGAAACCATCCTGGAGAGGCTGGAGAAGAGGGAGAAAAAGGAAAAGGAGAAATAGATTATGTCCTGCTTTCACATGACTATGGGGAAAAGTGTCCTTAATTTGATACACTCTGCCGGTTTTCACATTGGCACACAAATTGCTTTCTTTAGATGTGATTCCTGGCAAGGATCATGAAATTCAACACATTGGAGGTTAAGAAATGAGAAAGTTACAAAATATGTTACTCAGCTTATCAGTGCTGTTTATTTTTGCGGTTATATTGACCTTCACCCCAGGTAATTTTGTCTATGCTGAAGAATCCACTTATGGACATATATCCTATGTTGATAAGGAAGCGAAGGTGATTCGACAGGATCACACCGAGCATAAGGCTGTAGTGAACCTGCCCGTGGCACCGGGAGATCAGGTTGTTACCAGTAATAAGGGCAGGTGTGAGCTGCAATTTGATAATGGCACCATTATTCGGCTGGACAAAAATACCCGGCTGAAGGTTACCACTGTTCTGGCACCGTCATTAACGTCCCGCAGGAAAGTGACTACCCTTCATTTACTGGAAGGTCAAATTTATACCATGGTTCAGTCGTACGGCCGGGAGATGTTCCAGGTGATTACTCCTAATGCTGCTCTTGACCTGAAAAGTCGTTCCTCTGCTGCTATTCAGGCAAGGGATAACGGCGATACCTTTATCTATGTGGTCAAAGGTAAATTCAAGGTGATGTACGGAGAGGATACCGATTCCGTAAAAACAGCAAAACTCAAGTCAGGTAATGGGTATACCATTACAGCAGATCATCAACTGCGTATTGGTGATAATTTCCGGGACATCGATTTTATGGCATGGAATGACTATATCACCCGGAATTTTAAGGACCTTCATTACGGGATCAGCAAATTGCCCAGGAAGATTGTCCGCAACAGTGCGTTGATGTATTGGGCTGAAAAATGGTCTTCGGTTTTTGGCGAGTGGGTGTATGATGAACTGTTCGGTTATGTATGGAGACCCTACGATGAGTACTTTGCCTATTCGGCACGGCCTTTCTTCCATGCCGATTTCGTACGGGTGAACGGAGAATTGATCCTGGTTCCCCAGGAACCATGGGGATGGGTGCCGGCTCATATGGGTACCTGGATCTGGACCAAATCAGGGTGGACATGGGTACCTGGAGAGGCCTTCCATACCGGTGTCGTCAGTTTCTCTTTCCTCCCCTACTACGCCTATCCCAGCCTTTCCAGTTGGATGTACTACGCATATGGCAGTTACTATCACTATTACATCTATCGCAACTATGGGCTGCGCGCCTGGCAGCAGGCCTATAAAAAAACATATAAAACGGCAGTAAAGAAACCTTCACTGAAACGTTTACCCGCTTCTGTCCGTGATATTATCAAAAAAATGAACAACACACCGGTGAAAGATCTCAAAGAACGGTTGGGAACAACTCGTCTCCCGAAGTTTGATATGAAAAAACTAACACCCATTTTAGACTCAAAGTCTCCTGTCAAAACAAAGCCCCCTGTTAATCCCAGGTCTTCCTCAACCGTCAAATCCAAATCTCCTGCCAAAGGCAGCGTTCCCATCTCTGCTGCCAAACGTTCTGCTGCTCACTCCAGGTGGTCTTTACAAAAGAGCCGGTTATTAAAGAAGGGAAGGGTCGGTGGCGGTCCCGTAAAATCCGTAAGCTCCACCGGGAATTTCAGGGACTGGAACCCGGATATCCACTGGGCTATTCGCACCGGGAATAAAGTTCATTACTCCAGTAGAAACAATGAAGTGGTTTGCTCGAACTTGAAAATAAATTCCAGGAGCATGACTGCCTTTCAGAAAAGGTCTATAGGCAGTTCTGCTTCCTCTCGGGGTAATAGAGGTTACGGCAGCAGCAGCTCGTCTTCTTCCGATAGCTCCGGCAGTGCCTCCTCCTCCACTTCAGCTTCCGGTAGTGGATCCGGTTCACATCGAGGCGGTGGCGGCGGTGGCAGCAAAGGCGGCGGGGCCGCGGGTAAGTCAAAACAATAATAAGGAATAAAAAATAAAGAACGTGGTGTAAAACAAGAGTACAATAAACAAAACCACAAACCACACCGGGGCTCAACATGTAATGCTCAGCATTAGATGTTGAGCCCTTCTTTTATACCTTGCAAAAAAGCTTGAATATATCCAGGTTAAGGTTGAGGTTAAGGTTAAGGGAGAGAACCTTTTCCTCAACCTTTTTGATTTTTTTGCTTTTGGGGTATTGACTTCCGTCCTATTTTTAATAATAATTGAACCGGTTAACTATAAGATTGAATTGAAGGAGAAACTGCAATGGCATTTAATGCTTACAAAAAGGACACGCAAGTGGATTCAAATCCCTATGCTTCAACATCAACAGGTCCGGGATCACCTTCCATGTCATACCTGGGAAAAACCCTGGAAATTAAAGGTGAAATCACATCCGATGAATATCTGACAGTGGAAGGGAAAATACAGGGAAATATAAATGTGAGCAAAACCCTGACTATCGGGAAAGACGGTTTTGTCGAGGGTGAGATCAAGGCAGACGAAGTTAAAATTCACGGCCGGGTCGAGGGCAAAATTACAGCCAACACCAGGTTAGAGATTTCATCCAATGGCAATTTTTCCGGTAGTATAAAATCAGAAAAACTGGTGATAGAAGAAGGGGCGATATTCAAAGGCAAAGTAAACGCAGATGAATAGATAAATGAGGAGGAACAGCGAGACTAAGGACAACATCTATCTCCTTGATTTATTTTTTCTTATTTTATAAAATAAGAGGACGATGATAAAGCAGAAGTACGATGATATTGCTGAGGTGATAGAGGAGAAGTTTACCAGGTGCCCCCGCTGTCGCCATTATTCTGTCAAACAGACCAACAATTTGAGTTTCAAAGAAAGAATGAAGGCACGTTTCCTACCTGTAACCGCCTATATATGCGATAACTGTTCGTACCGGTTTGTGGAGGAGGGAGAATTTCCCACTGGCTTGAAGGGTTTTTTTGCTGTCCTGGTCAGTCGGCTCTGGACAAGGTATTTGCTGATAACTGTTACCCTTGTAGCAGCGGCTGTTGTGGTTATTATCATTTTACTCTCCGCATCCGGAGACAAAAAGCCGAACTTCCAGGTAGAAAATGATAGGAAAACCGGGAAAATAGAACAAAAACAAATGACTCAACCGGACCAGCCAGTCGAGAAAAAAACAGGAGAAGTTGAAGAAAAACCCCCGGAAGACACAGGGGAAAAAGATGCCCCGGTTATGGAAACCACTGAAATACCCGGGACAACAGAAACAGGCCCGGAAGAAAAAGAACCGATTTTCGATATTATACTGGGAAATAGCAATCGGTTCGGAGTCAATTGGAGGGTAGTAAAAGATGGGGTGCAAATTACCCGCATGTCTGAGGGCCCGCTAAAAAAAGCAGGCTTGAAAATAGGGGATGTCCTCAGTGATGTGGACGATAGAAAAATAACCACCGGCAACTATTTATTAAGGATGCGTAATGAGATTTTCTACGGCCGCCGAACCGAAGTTCTGATAAAAGTTTATAGAGAAGGTAAATTACACCTGTATAAAATGGTTAAAACCAAAACACCTTCCACAAGCCCTGGCACAGACGCAAACGACACCCGGAAGAGCATAGACACCGACGCTATTCATGTTTTCAAGCAAAATACCATTAAACTAAGAAGCAGCGCACCTGACACCGTAAGTAAAGCCAACAAGTGGTGCTTTTTGAAAAAAGAGGTGAAGGTAAGAAGAGAACCCCATCAACATGTGTATGTGGCCGGTGATTCAACCGGGACCCTGAGGTGGGCAGTGGATGACCGGCTTATCATTAGCGGGAAAGAATTTGAGGGGCTCTGTCAACCATATGAAAAAAGCAGCGGATACCTGCCCGATGAAGCCAAATGTTTGCCCCTGGATATCACCGACCTGGTACCGCCGAACCTGGACATCGTACTAACTGTTGAATTGGCCGATCACGGCATACACTGGGCCAACACCGATATATATATTGTGGTTAAGTAAGTGCCTCCGGCGACCAGGCCCCACTGCGTGGGGGAGCATTTGCAGCGCCAGGACGGCGTACGACGCTTCAGATGACGTATCGCCTCCATGGGCATTCCTTAATACCGCACTGTAAGTGCACCCTGGACCCCACAAAAACTTTTCATACACGGTTAAACATCGTACCATGCTTCACAAAGGTATTTCCCATTGGTATCATTATCTTTCTTCTCTTCTTCGCTTCCTCGCTTCTTCTCTTCCCACCTTCTCACCCTCTGCCCCTCTGACCCTCTAACCCCCTTGCCCACTGACTCACTGACTCACTGACTCACTGACTCACTGACATACTGATATACTGGTTTTCCTGGTCCATTTCCACATCAATGTTTCCATATGTTTGATCCGGCATGCAATAACCCGCAATAAATTCTTCCAACGTTAGTTTCTGCTGGGGAAACGGGGGAAAAAGAGAAAATTTTAATGCGGCTTCAGCCCCGTGGGGCATGCCGTCCGAACCAAAAATTAAATCCTCCCCGGGTACAAACCCTGCTTTATCGATCAACATTCGAAAGGGATTGTTATTTTTAAGGTACTGGGGAAACAACCGGTCTTTATAATCGACAGAATCGCTGCTGAAATTGGGCTGCATGGAAAGAACAATTCCTAACTCTTTGGCTTCACAGGCGGTTTTCTCATTGATAAACTGGCAGTGCTCCATACGTATTAAGGGAAATTCGCTGCCATTGTGTTTTAATTCTTTTAATGTCCGCACCACCTGGGCACTTGCCATATTTCCGATAGCATGAACAGAAATTGCCTTTTTATAAGCTGCCGCTTCCTGCATGATTCGGTAAAACGCATCATCCGAATGAAGCAAATAACCCTCTCCACCATCCCTGTACGGATGGCCCAGCGCCGCAGTCCTGGCACCCACCGCACCATCTGTGAACAACTTGATCCCCTTGATATCCTTCTGCGCCCCAGCGCTCAAGGTTTTAAAGGTACCCAGGTCCGCCCAGAAAGCCGTGCGTTCCCTGAATGGCGATGAACCAATTATCCGATAGGATGCTTCACTGGATAGTATCATATCTTCCAGGTAATAGATTCCTCTTTGATATAGAAAATCAAAGAAGCATTTAAATACTTCTTCCCGGGGTTCCACCAGGCCGGCCAAAAATAACATCATCCGGGTAAAATGATCCTCATACCATTTCGCATTTCTATGATTTGCAACAATTTCAGGATACCTCTCTTTGAGTCTTTCTTCAGCTGCAGAATTCATGATGAAGTTGTGAAGTGAGATATTCACGATAATAACCGGTGGCAGACGCTCCAGGTCTTCATCAGTAAACTTAAAGCAACTGGTGTTCCATCCCAGTACCACGGACACCTTTTCCTTATCAAGGGTTTGCATTTGCTTTATCGCCTCGGTTTTCTCTTTTACGGTTTGGAGGTTGAGGCAGTGGTGCAAAAGACCATAAATCGTAAGGTGGTTGTGATGGTCCTTTAAAAGTGGAATCTGTATTTTTTGTGTCATCAATTTCTCCTGGTATATCAGCCCACGAATTACACGAATTTTAATCTATTTTTTAAGCAGGTTTCATTAGTTACACCTTTTTTTGATTTTTGTCAAGTTCTTGATTTTTTCTAGTATTTGTGATACATAAGGATGATACATCCAGGAGCACAAGTATGAGGAAAACGTATGATGTAGTGGTGATTGGTGGTGGTATCATTGGCATGGCAGCGGCTTACTATCTAAGTCAAGCAAATGTGAAACTGGCGTTGGTTGAGCGTAAATATATTGGTTCCGGTTCCACGGGCCGATGCATCGGCGGCATTCGGCAGCAATTCTCTACTGCCGCATCCATCCGCCTGATGCAAGAAAGCTTTAAGCTTTTCTCACAAATGGAGGAAGAACTCAATCGACCTGTGGAGTTTCATCAGGGCGGTTATCTTTTCCTGGCTCACACAGCGAAAATGGTAGACGTTTTCAAGAAGAACATTGAAATCCAGAAAAAAGAGAACGTAAACGTTTCCTTACTGTCTCCGGAGGAAGTGAAGGATGTGGTGCCTTCATTGAATACCGATGGTCTTCTTGCCGGGACTTACTGCCCGGATGACGCCCAGGCTTTTCCATTTCCTATACTGGATGGCTATAAGGAAAAGATCGAACAAAGCGGTGGGGAGTTTTACCTGGCTAACCCGGTAACAACTCTTAAAAAAGAGAACCATTTCCGGCTTACCCTTGCGGACGGTACTCTCCTGGAAGCGCCCAAAGTCCTGTTAAGTGCAGGTCCTTGGGCGGGTGAACTGGCAAAACAACTGGGCCTGGACCTCCCCCTGTACCCGGAACGTCATGAAGCGGTTATTACGGAACGAATACCCAAATTTTTCGAACCCATGGTGGTGGATTACCGGCCGGATGGCTGTTATTTTCACCAATTAATCAGCGGTCAGATCATAGCATGCTACACACCGGTTCCCAATGTACCGGGTATTCATGAAGATGTATCCTTTGAATTTTTACCTCAAATCGCCTGGCGCATGCGCCGATTGATCCCTGACCTGAAAAATGCCGCCTTTTTGAGAAATTGGTCTGGCAGTTATACCATGACACCGGATGGGAATCCGATTGTGGATGAAAGTTCAATAGATGGTTTTTATATTGCTTCCGGCATGTCCGGTCATGGTTTCATGTTCGGCCCGGCTATTGGAAAACACCTGGCCCAATTCATGACTAACGGCGAGTGGGGTGCGGACTTTTCCGAGTTCTCCATCACCAGGGAATTCAAAAGCAAAGAAAATTTAAAATAGTCACAACGGGAAGTCGTTGGCCCATTTGATGGAATTAAAGTAGTGGTCCAGGATTTTGTTTTCGTTGATATCCAGGGATTGGGAGATTTGGGAAACGATATTCCATTTGCTTTGTTCATAATTTATAATCAACCGGAGTACTTTCCCCAGGTGTCCTTTTTGTTCCTGGACAGCGGTTTTGATATCTATGGAAATGGGTAATTCTGCCAGGATATCATTCATGGGGCGGTCCAGGAAAGCGTCGATCAGGGAAAATAACCCCATGAGGAAAAAGTCGGATTTTCTATGTTTTTGCCCGATGGTTTCGGCGGTTAGTTCGCAAAATTTAGCGCGGGTCAGGGAATTGATCATTAATTCATCGGGTTTATCGCTGCCCAATTGGGAAAGCAGCATCATGGACATCCATTTTTTGAATTCAACGGTCCCCAGGAGGCTCAGGGCATGGCGGATGGAGCGAACCTCATTGCGGAGGCCAAAGGCAGCTGAATTGATAAAGCGCAGCAGTTTGTAAGTCAAGGACACATCTCGTTTTATGATCTCTTCAAGCCGGGTAACGGATGCATTCGGCTGGTGCATTTCTTTAAGAACCTGGAGAAGATTTAATTTATAGCTGGGAACATCCCGACCGGAAACAATAACCGGTTTACTGAAGTAGTAACCCTGGAAATAGGCATATCCTATTTCCCGTCCTTCGTTGTATTCTTCTATGGTTTCTACTTTTTCGGCCAGGAATTTGATGTGCTTTTTGCTGCTTTTCTCAATGAATTGCCGTCGTTCTTCCCCCCGGGTAGCTAAAAAGTCGACTTTAATAATATCTGCCAGGTCGATCAACGGTTGAAAGCGGGGAGTATATTTGAAATCATCCAGGGCCAATGTGTAACCTTTGGATTTTAATTTTTTACAGGCTGCAATGATATCCGGTTCCGGTTCGATATTTTCCAGCAGTTCCACCACGATTGAATCGGTTTTAAACGCCAGTGCCAGATCGCTGAGGAGTACTGGTCCGGTAAAATTTAGAAACGCCCGTTTCCCACGGGTGAGTTCTTTGAGGTCGAATAACATAAAGCTGTCCAGCAGGACTTTTGATGAAGCGAAGTCTTTGTCCAGTCTATCGTCGAAGAAATTTTCCAGGCCGCGGCGGAAGAGTAATTCGTAGCCGTAAATTTTTTTATCCCGGTCGAAAATGGGCTGCCTGGCAACGAAGATTTTCTTTTCCTGTTCGATATCTGTCATTTTTCGTTTTCTCCACAGTGCCCCATATTATGACCGATTTTGAAAAAAAATACAATCATTTATTTGTTTTGTTTTTTAAAAAAGTGGAGAATAATGGATCAGGCAAAAAAAATCGAAAAAATCAATCTTGTTCGGAGCTGCGCCCAGCGCTTTGCTCTACGCTCTACGCTATATATTGAACCTATAGGTAAATTTGATCAGGAACACATTGTGGGGTTTCACTGCAAATAAGTCCCGGAAATCATTGCCAAAAGAAAAATCACCGATGCTGTCGGTCCCGGTTCGTTCCTGGGACCACACAAGATACAACGTTGAACCAGGTTTATATTCCCATCTCAGTACAAGATTGGAACGAAACTGGAGAAAATTAAAGTTCGGTTGTTCCACGGTGTAATCGAAAATTCCATCCGTGTCTTCATCAAAGCTGTATAGTTCCTCATCTACATCGTAACTGATTTCACTGCCGGAGTAGATATGGAACCGGTCGTTAAATAAATCTGCCTTTGGATTGGTAATTCGCTTAAAATCAACGTATTTACCGGCAGAAATAAAGGGCTGACCATAGAATTGGATGGTAAGGTCCGGTGTGATACTAAAATCCAGACGGATGGTAACGGCAAAGGTTTTTTGATCGATGCTGGCAAGAATATAGCGGGATTCATTATTATAGTCGATGGTATCCACATACTGCAATTGCCTCTTATTCCAGCTCATGGAAGGATATAACGATATGGAGAGGGCATTATTGGGATGAACGGTTACGCCTGCCCCGAACTGTTTTGTCCGGATCGATTGATCATCACCCCAATAAAAAGAGCCATTAAAGCTGAAGTAGATTTTTTTCCGGCCGTCGGTGTGAATGCCGAACCACTGATTCCATCCCCCGGGGTACATAAAAGCCGGTCCTCCCCGGAGCAGGTCATTAGAAGCTGCTTCAAATTCGCGTTCTATCCCGTAATTCAATCCCCAGTAATTTTTGAATTGAGTATAAAAGTTTATGTTACCCCCATTAAAAATGTGGGCGCCGCCAAAATCCCATCCCTGGTACTGGTTGACATTCAGGTAAATGCTCCTGAAAACAGCGAAGGGTTTCCATACCGTGTATCCCAGCCATGTCCACTGCATGGACCTGTCTGCGGCCCGTAAGTACCCCATGTCATTTAACTCAAGCCCTGGTGAGCGCCAGGTTATACCGCCGGAATACCTGAAATGGCCTTTACCGTCTTTTCCAAGGGCAATGGTTCCCCCATGGCCGGTTAAGGAGGTACGATCCGGGTCCAGCGAGACATGATCGGCATCCGGGCGCTGAAAATACCTGAGTGAAGACTGCTGGGTTTCCAATATCGCTTCTTTGCTTCCCCGGACATGACTGAACACGGTATTAACGGAGATATAGTATGTTTTGTTTTTCCAGGTGTGAAAAAAGTCAATTCCCCCGGTATATGCCGAACGGTGAAGAAAGTCCACCTCGGCATCCTGGATATTACGGTTTGTAGCATTGAACATCCCCCCGATGCGAGTATCTCCCTGCCGGTAATCTTTCTGAAGCCGAAGCGCAAAATAATTGGTAAAGGGCTCGACGGTTTCATGGCGGCGATTACCCAGGAAATCGATTTCTGCTGTCTCTTTGGAGGTAATGCTTTCCAGGAGTCCTATTGACCACCCATTTCTTGTTTTTCCCGTGAGTTTAGCAGCGGCAATGATATTGGTGCTGGTGGGAATATCGACATACTCGTCGTCGCCGGTATCGGGATAATGATGGGGGGCGCGGCCGATGCGGCGGGAATAAAATAGATTGTCCCGGGAGAAAGAGCCGTCCCCACCGGTGATCTGGAAATTAGTGATATTCTTTCCTTCAATAAAAAACGGTCTTTTTTCAGTAAAAAATGTTTCAAAAGCGGTGAGGTTGACTTCCGACGGGTCAGCTTCCACCTGTCCGAAATCGGGATTTATGGTAAGATCAAGGGTAAGATCGCTGGTGACACCGATCTTTGCATCAAGCCCACCGGCAAAAGCACTCAAGTTCCCGGTGGCAAAGGGATTACCCGCCTCTTTTTCAAAGGTTTGATGTTTGCCCACCGTATAGGGAAGGATTTCCATCTGTCGTTTGGTTTTAATTCCTTCGATTCCTTGAAGTTCACCGAACAAATGGACCCATCCCGGT